>JACRHE010000206.1 GCA_016217695.1 Nitrospirota bacterium
GGGATTTCTTGGAGGGACTTCACACCACAAATCTTTTTTATTTCGTTGCGCTGACTGCTCCGGCATCTGTATTGCTCAGTCAGTCAGTCAGTCAGTCAGTCAGTCTTTTCATTAAAGAGATCATCTTTCCAGACAACCCCTGTTCCGACCATGGAGGGGATTGTATTTAGTTTTCAACGTAAAGACCTGCGTATATTTACTGGCGTACCGCCCTGAAAAGTCCCGGCGGATTAATACGCTTTTTGCTGTCATACTCGCAAAAGCGGGTATCCAGGAATCTTTGCTTTGAATGACAGGGAAAGACTCTTGCAAAGGGTCATCAATAAAAAAAACAGGAGAAGACAATGACAAAGAAGATCACAAAATTATTTCTTATTCTATCGATGGTAACACTCTTAGCCCTGCCGGCACAGATATTTGCTTCCGTATCGAATGACCAGGTTCTTTCACAGCATATCAAGGAGGCGGACGGTACATCAGGGCAGAACACGAATTCGGGAAGCGGTGTAAAAACCGGGCATATTCAGAATGGGGCAATAACAGACGCTAAAATTTCAGGGATTATCTCTGGAAGCAAGCTTGGTAGTCATAGTCATCCGGGGCAGGATATCACTTCCGGTACAATCAGCGTTGACAAAGTGTCGACCTACTCTCAAACGAAGATGGTCCACAAAGGCGCCATAGATGGCGTGAATACATTCAATACGATTTCTGCCGCTTTAGAATCAATAACAGATAATTCGGCTGCGATTCGTTATTTGGTCTCAGTAATGCCCGGCATCTATGAGGAAAATGTCACTGGGAAAAGCTATGTAGATATACTCGGCCAAAGTCGCGAAGGCGTGGTCATCAGAGCGGCAACCGGAATAGTCCCGCAGAATAATGAGATGATCAAAAATATTACAGTCGACGGCTATCAGGGTGTGGGTCTTAGTTTCCTCGCTGATAGCACGAATATTTCCATATACGATTGCGATATCAAAGGCCCGGTCTTCTGGTTGGGCGGCACCTCCAATATCGCGATCAAAAATACGATGGTCGATGGCTACATTATTATGTATGGCCCGCCGACGGATGCTAATACTGTTGTGCTTGATGGGCTATACATAAAGGGAGGGCCCATGCAGTTAACTCTTGATCCAATTATTACGGCAGATACCAAAGCGCTCAGGATCACAAATTCTATGGTGACTGGCTCAGGCGGCATTATCTTGATGCAGGGCAAATTGGAACTTCAAAATTTGGTAGTGAATCACACAACACAATTTTCGGATGGTGCGCTTCAAATTCAAGCCGGTCAGGCAACGTGTCGCTTCTGTTCCGTGAGCTCAAATAGCCGCAGCATTATAGGATCAGAAGTCAATATTGACAACTCTATATTGATTGGAGCGATCGTGGGCAACGGCGGCTCTATCAAGATTGGAAGTTCAAAAATAGACGGAACGTTCGATTTATGGCATGTTCCTGGCACATCTATTACAATTGTTAATAGCCATGACGGAAATTATGCGCCTATCCCGAGTGGGACTTACTCATACTGAGATGTTGCTGATATTTTCATGGGAGGTGACCTTAAGGTCACTTCCCATCTATAAAGTTGATGACTAGTGAATAGTATATTAACGGCTGATATCAACCGGCGAATTCGGTTATATATTCAAGTGCATGTTATTTGCATTATAATTCGGTAATGAATTCGGTAAGGTTCATCCGATCGGAGCGACTGATTATTCTTTTGCTTGGTGTGATCTTTGCAACAGCCCTTGTGCTACCACTGCTGGATCCTATCCGTGAGCCGGATTTTTTCTGGCACCTGAAGACCGGCGAATGGATATGGCAGAATAAATCTCTTCCGATAGAAGATCCCTTTGCATTTACTATTCCTCAGGAACATAGCAGCATGGAGCATTTTATACTGACCTCGTACTGGTTAACCCAGGTGCTCTATTATCTCATTCATCGAGCGGCCGGTTTTCCTGGAATCATATCTCTTCGTTTTATAATTATTAGTCTCTTGGTCTTTGTAATGTGGAGAAGGAACAGAGGGGACAGGTTTCTCAATATGGGACTCCTCGCTGCTTTCCTTGTACAATTACTGTCCTCGGTAAACATGGACAGGCCGCAACTGTTTTCTTTTCTCTTTTTCGCCTGCTTGCTGCTTCTGCTGGATCGCCTCAGAGAGCCACAGGAGCGTGCAGGGAAAAAGGGTTATTGGTATGTCCCTCTGCTTATGTTGATGTGGGCTAATATGCACGGTGGTTTTATTCTTGGGATGGCTATTATCCTGGTCTATTTGATTTTAGAAGGAGTCAAGTTTATTCATCCCTCTTTTGAGCCCATGAAAAAACATGCATACATAGGGCTCTTTGTCACCGGCCTCGCAGGGGTAATGGCATCTTTCGTTAATCCAAATACCTACCATCTCTTAATCGAGTTTGTGGATATGTCTCCCACCATACGTGCCGATGACAATGTGGAATACCTTTCCTCACTTGAGATTTTCAGGCTTTTTCACAGTAATGGCATGATCCTTTATTGGGGCATTCTAGTATTGGCCGCTGTCGCTCTGGTTTTAAAACATAAAAGGAATGATTTAGTGGAGGCGGCTATCGTTGCAGGGACGGCTATTGTTTCTTTTTCGACCGTGAGATATATCCCTTTTTTTATGATCGCGGCGCTTCCTTTGATAAATCAGGTCTTTTCCCAGCGTGGTATTGTCAGTAGAGTAAGGCTTATTATCGTTTATTGTTCACTTTTATCCGTCATTCTAATGTCATGGGATGACAGATCAAACATAAAAAGGGTGGTATCCGGCAGATGGCTTGACGGTTATTTAGCGCCGGAAAAAGCGGCTGCCTTTGTCATTGAAAATCAGATCGCAGGTAATATGTATAATCACTATAACCATGGCGGCTATCTCATATGGCGGTTTTTTCCAGGCCGGAAAGTCTTCATTGATGGTAGAAATTTGTATGAACATATCTACGTGCACTCATCGATTATTAATAATGCTGACCCGCGGGATTTATCCGGCCTTGGCCTGCCAGCATGGAAGACGGTACTCCGCTATTATGATATCAATTATATTGTCGTACCGCTGTTTACTCATACGGGTCAAGTTCTCCCGATTGTACCCGTCCTTGCGGAAGATAGGGAATGGGTGCCGGTTTTTATCGACTACTCGGCTGCGATCTTCGTCAAAAACGTTGCCGTGAATGCTGAGGTAATAAGAAGATACGCTATTGCAAAAGATAATCTCATAGCCAATATCCCGCATTAACGTCATCGTGTAAAACCCAAAAATCCGACGCTATTTTTTGAATTTATAAGGCCTTTCGGGCCGCCTGCCCGGTCAGCCGATCAACCCTTTTTCGGTTATGCGGTTTTTTTATGGCGCGTCTGCGGCTGCTACACATTTTTGACAGGGAGGAAGGCATAATTTTATGCTTAAGCATGGACCTGAATCGAAGGAGATCCCCTCATGGCGGCTGATCTGAACGAGCTGAAGAAAAACATGTTTTATGACCTGCTCAACCTCGCAGGAAGGGTATTCATTCTCATCAACTATGCGGAAGACGTAATCATAGGAAGCAGGGGTTTTCTTCCTGCGGAAAAGGAGAAGGGGCTGGTGCTGGTCTTCAACAATAAGATGAACTTCACCTGGGACGATGCCGGGCTCTCGGCAAAGCTCGTTTTCGGTTCAACGCCCGAGAGATGCTTTATTCCCAACGAAGCGATAGTGTCGGTTTTTTCCCCGGAGCTTTCAGCACAGTTCTCTGTGTCTCCTGCTGAAAAGGAGCCCGCGGAACAGAGACCTGACAGGGAGGCTAAGGAGAAGCCCTCCGCAGATGCAAAGGTTGTAAAGGTCGATTTCAGAAAAAGGAAATAGACATCCACTTCTCATAGCTTTTCCCCTCCGCCACAATACCACCACCAAAATATCCAAAAGCACGGCAACAGCATGCGCCTTTCCACAAAAGTTTGATCTGGAATCGAGGCCACGCTCCAGCAAACTCAGCAGTACTCCCTGCTTGCACGGTCATATATTCTGTGGTAGCTTGTAAATGCATTTAAAAGGAGGGTCCTGAGTTTCCAAAACCGGCGTATGAAGGAGCTTAAGTCATGAGAAGATACAGAGGCGCGTTTACCTGTTTTACATTGACGGTCCTGCTGTTGTTAACCCAAAACTCCCGAGCAGAAGATTACGTATCAGCATCTGCTCCTGCCCTGGGACAGATGAGCATTGAGGAACTGATGCAGATCGAGGTCGCGACCGTGCAGACCGCATCCAAATATGTACAGAAGGTGTCGGAGGCCCCTTCAGCGATAAGCGTCATTACCTCAGAAGAGATCAGGAAATACGGATACCGGACCCTGGCAGACCTGTTGAGGAGCGTCAGAAGTTTTTATATCACCCATGACCGCAACTACAGTTTCACAGGGGTGAGAGGGTTCGGCAGGCCCGGAGATTACAACACCCGGCTGCTGCTGCTTGTAGACGGGCACCGGATAAATGACAATATCTATGATCAGGCGTTTGTCGGCACTGAATTCATCCTTGACATTGACCTCATAGAGAGGGTCGAGATCATACGCGGTCCGGGGTCATCCCTCTACGGCGCCAATGCCTTTTTCGGGATCATAAATGTCATCACAAGGAGCGTTTCCGGCCTGAAGGGTGCGGAGGTTTCAGGGGAGGCAGGCAGCTTCAGGACATATAAGGGACGGCTTTCCTATGGTGGCATATTGCGAAACGGGCCCGAGATGGTCCTGTCCGCTTCAACTTATGAGAGTAAAGGTCGGGGACGTCTGTTTTTCAGGGAATTTGACGATCCTGCAACGAATAACGGTTTTGCGGAGAATGCAGACTATGACAGGTTCAACAGCTCCTTTGCGAAGATCTCATATAAGGGGTTAACCATCCACGGAGGGTATGTTTACAGAAAGAAGGGGGTTCCCACAGCGGCCTTTGGCACTCTGTTTAATGATCCAGGCACCTATGCGGCCGATGAACGCGCCTATCTGGAGATGAATTATGAACAGACGTTTGAAAAGGATCTGAGAATAATCTCAAGGCTCTCCTATGACCAGTACTCCTATCACGGCCATTATGTGACTGATCCCCTGATCGTGAACAAGGATTTTGCAAGGGGCAGATGGTGGGGAGCGGAGATAAAGGCTATAAAGACGCTGTTTGAAAGGCATAAGGTGATCCTGGGCGCAGAATATCAGGATAATACGAAGCAGGACCAGGGCAACTATGATGAGGCGGTCTATCTGGATGACAGGAGAAGATCTGAAAACTGGGGAGTTTATATTCAGGATGAGTTTGCTATCCTCGATACGCTGATACTTAATGCCGGAGTGCGTCACGACCGTTATGACACCTTCGGTTCAACCACCAATCCCAGGCTTGCCCTGATTTTCTCTCCGGCCAGGACAACAGCACTGAAGCTGATTTACGGGACCGCTTTCCGGGCCCCGAACGCGTATGAGCTTTATTATAACGACGGGGGAGATACTCAAAAGGCGAACCCCGGTCTCAGACCCGAGACTATCACGACCTATGAACTCGTGCTCGAAACCTCTTTTGACAAGGCAGTCCGGGGTGCTGCATCGATCTTCCACTACGACATAAGAAATCTCATTTCCCAGCAGGTCGACCCGTCCGACGGGCTGATCTTCTTCAGTAACGCAGACGAGATTGAGGCCTCCGGACTGGAGATCGAGATCGACGGCAGGTGCAGTAGCGGACTGGAGGGCCGTATAAGTTATACCTTTCAGGAGTCCAGAGAGAAGCGGACGAAGGGGGTCCTGAGTAATTCTCCTAGGCACCTCGTAAAGTTCGGCATGGCTGTTCCTCTGATAAGGGAACTGGTTTTCGCCGGAATCGAACTTCAGTATACAGGCAGGAGAAAGACCCTTTCGGGCAATAGTGCGGCAGGTTTTTTTCTGACGAATCTCACCTTTTTCAGCCGGAACCTTGCAAAGGGTCTTGAGATAACGGCGAGCGTCTATAATCTCTTCGACAAAAGATACGGCGACCCTGGTTCTACCGAGCACAGGCAGGACATTATCGAACAGGACGGCCGCAGTTTCCGCTTCAAAATGACATATGGATTTTGAAGTCTTCAACGAGACTGGGAGCCTATGATGAGGCCGGGCATCAGACGGCTGGCCCTTCTTCTTATCTGCTGCCTGACGGCAGCTGCGTTCCCCGCCTTTGGCCAGCAGGTTGCTCCTGGCGAGTATCAGGTGAAGGCCGCGTTCCTCTGCAATTTTGCGAAGTTTGTGGAATGGCCGTCGGAGCTGTCGTCTGAAGCGGATCATCTGGACATCTGCATACTGGGCGACGACCCCTTTGGAGCGGCCTTTGAGCAGATTCAGGCCAGGGGCGTCTCAGGCAGGAAGCCCGTGGTCAGGCGCCTGAAGTCTACGGAACATTTCAGGGGCTGCCATATCCTGTTCATAAGCTCTTCCGAGGAGAGGCGTATCGGCAGGGTAGTGGAGGCGCTGAAGGGACTCAACATACTGACTGTAGGGGACACTCAGGGTTTTGCAGAGCGCGGGATCAGCATCAACTTCATTCTGGAGGAGAAGAAGGTGAGGTTCGAGATAAATATCGAGGCTGCAAGGCGTTCCGGACTTAAGATAAGCTCAAGGCTTCTGAAACTCGCAGCAACAGTTTACGGGCAGCAATAAGGGGATATAACCGGTATGGGTATTTTAAAGAGCAGATCTATCAAAAAGAAGGTCATGCTGACAGGCATGCTTACAACCGGGATTTCCCTGCTCATGGCGGGCATTCTGAATCTTGTGATCGAGATAGTCGAGTTCCGTTCGGACCTCATCGACAATGTTACTGTACAGGCAAGAATGATCGGCAACAGCAGTGTTGCAGCCCTGACATTCAGCGACTGGAAGGATGCCGACGAGACCCTGAGGACGCTGGGTGCTGCTCCAAATATCATCTCTGCCGCTCTGTACACAAGGGATAACAGGATCTTCGCCATGTATCAGAGGGATGCAGGCAGCGGGAGTTTTCCTCCTGCGATTAACGGCCTGTATGGACACAGGCTCAGCATGAGCCATTTTGATCTGGTTCAGCCGGTCTTTCTGAAAGGGGAGCTCCTGGGCAAGGTATTTATCAGGTCGGATCTGAAGTCCCTTTATTCAGGCATCAGCCGCCATGTCCTTTATCTGACCGTCATCCTGCTGGGCTCGCTTCTGGTTGCATTCTTTCTGATGTCGAGGCTGCAGAAATCCGTTACAGATCCGATTTTGAATCTTGCAGGGTTGACAAGGACGATCTCAGACAAAAAGGACTATTCAGTAAGGGCGGCGGTTTCAGGCAATGACGAGGTGGGAACACTGGCCGCAGGTTTTAATGAGATGCTCGAAAATATCCAGGACAGGGACTCTGAGCTCAGGATGCACCGCGAACATCTGGAGGATCTGGTCATCAAGCGCACCACGGAGCTTGAGGATGCCTATGAACAACTGCAGAAGGAGCTGACTGACCACAAGCGCACTGAAGAGAAGCTGAACCACGCCATGAAGATGGAGGCGATCGGCCAGCTTACAGGAGGCATCGCCCATGACTTTAACAATATCCTGACCACCATCATCGGTTACGGAAACCTTCTTCAGATGAAGATGGATGAGAAAGACCCGCTGAACGCATACGTGGCACATATGCTGTCGGCGTCTCAGAAGGCTGCCAACCTTACGCAGAGCCTGCTTGCGTTCAGCAGAAAGCAGATTATCAATCCAAAACCCATTGATCTCAACAAGGTCGTAAAGAGCGTGGAAAAGCTTCTGGTACGGCTCATCGGAGAGGATATAGAACTGAGGACAATCCTGAATAATCCAGCCCCGGCCCTGCCTGCCGGCCGGGTGAACAGGGACAGGGGAGGATATGAGATGGAGGGGACCGGAGATATCATAGTGATGGCGGATGCTGTCCAGATAGAGCAGGTCTTGATGAACCTTGCGACCAACGCACGGGACTCCATGCCGCGCGGCGGGGTCCTGACAATAACGACCGCAGTGGCTGAGGTGGACAGGGAACTGCTGCAGACATATCCCTATATGAAGCAGGGAAGGTATTCCCTGATCACCGTGACGGATACAGGCATTGGTATGGATGAAAAGATCAGGGAAAGAATCTTTGAGCCGTTCTTTACGACAAAGGAGGTTGGAAAAGGCACAGGTCTCGGTCTTGCAATGGCATACGGGATAGTCAAGCAGCATGAGGGCTATATCAATGTATCCAGCGAGCCGGGGCAGGGCACAACTTTCAGGATTTACCTGCCCCTTATCGAGGCGGAGGTCGAAAATGAAAGGCCGGACAGGCATTCTGCGATGATAGGAGGAAGGGAAAAGATCCTCTTTGCTGAGGATGACGGAGATGTCAGGGGGCTCACCAAATCCGTGCTTGGCGAGGCGGGATATACCGTGGTAGAGGCGGTCGACGGAGAGGACGCGATAAGTAAGTTCGCAGAGGATGCGATGGGCATAGACCTTCTCCTGCTCGATGTGATCATGCCTAAAAAAAGCGGCATGGCCGTATATGAAGAGGTGAAAAAGGCCCGCCCGGATGTCAGGGTGCTTTTTGTGAGCGGATATACCGCAGACATCATCCGGCAAAAAGGGATGCTGGATGATGGGATGGTGTTTATTGAAAAACCTGTTGAGCCTGGGGTTCTTTTAAAAAAGATAAGGGAGGTGCTTGATGAAAAAAATGGCCGGGCCTGTTAGGATATCTGTCATGATGAGGATTGTTTTATATGCGGGGCTTATTCTGTCTGTTTTCCTGAGCAGCGCCGGATGCGGCAGAAAAGACGAACCCGCCAGGGTGAGTCTTGAAAAGAAAGAGGAAGTCGACAAGCAGGCGGCCTCGGACGGGAAAGGTTCACTGCGCATCGCGGTCGGCGGCATGATCACGCCGAAAGAGGGCTTTGCATATTACCGGAAGTTTCTGGATTATGTCGGCGAAAAGACCGGCAGGCACGTGGAATTCGTGGACAGGGAAGATTACGCAGAGATCAACAAGCTGGTGGGATCAGGCAAGGTAGATGTGGCCTTTGTATGCGGAGGTCCATATGTTGACGGCCATAAGGAGTTTGGAATGGAACTCCTTGTAGCGCCGCAGGCCTACGGCGGGTCGGTCTATTATTCCTATATAATCGTCGCAAAAGACAGCGCCATAGACAGGTTCGAGGGTCTGAGGGGAAAGACATTCGCTTTCACGGATCCTCTATCCAATACCGGAAAACTCGTCCCGACCTATATGCTTGCGAGAATGGATGAGACGCCGGCTGACTTTTTCAAAAAATATATCTATACGAAGTCTCATGACAAGGCTATCAGGGCGGTTGCCCAGGGCATTGTCGAAGGCGCAGCTGTGGACAGCCTTATCTGGGAGTATACAAACCGCGTCAGCCCCGAGATTACGTCAAAGACCAGGGTGATAAAAAAATCTCCTCCGTACGGCATCCCTCCGGTTGTTGTGCCTAAAGACCTGGCTCCTGAAACGAAGACGCTGCTCAGACAGGTATTTTTGAACGCCCATAACGATGAGAAGGGCAGGGAGATCCTGAAGGGAATGATGATAGAGAGGTTCGTTGATATCGACGATAGTGCCTACAATTCGATCCGTGAGATGAAGACCTGGCTGGAACGTCGCAGGGGAAAAAGGGACTAATACAGATGAGGTGCGTGCTGCGCAGCCTGAGTATACGGACGAGGTTACTGATCGGGACAGTAGGAATAGTGATGCTCCTGGGTGCAGCCACGATCTTTTTTGCGACAACGGTGCTGCACGAGAGGCTGCTTGTCAAGCTGCAAAAAAGGGGGGTCTCGATAGCCAGACATCTTGCTGCGAGCGGCATTAATCCGATACTTACGGAAAAGGATTTTGAGCTTGAGATGATCCTCAGGGATGTCAGGAGCGCTGAGGAGGACATCGAATATATATTCATCATGAATCCGAAAGACGAGGTCCTTGCCCATACGTTCGGTACAGGGTTTCCTGTGGGACTCAGGGGCATAAACAGGGCTGCTTCAGGAAGCGAGCACTCTACAAAGAGGTTAATCACTGAAAAGGGCGAAATACTTGATATCGCGATCCCCCTGATGAAGGGACAGCTCGGCGTTCTCCACCTGGGTATGTCAGGGAAAACTGTCGAAAAAGATCTGAACGATGTCATCCTGTCGATCGTATGGATCATTGTCGGCGTCTCGGTTGCAGGGATCGGGACAGCGGTCGCCCTCGATATGATGATTACCAGGCCGATATTGGAGCTGGCAGAGGCGGCAAGGGCTGTAGGCGGAGGTGACCTGGACCGGAAGATAAGCGTTACCTGCGAGGACGAGATAGGACAACTGGGAATGACCTTCAACTCGATGATAGAAAAGAGGAAAAAGGCGGAAGAGGATCAGGAGAGGCTGATCCTGCAGCTGCAGGAATCGATCGCAAAGATAAAGACCTTAAGCGGCCTGCTGCCTATATGCTCTTCATGCAAGAAGATCCGTGACGATAAAGGCTACTGGAACCATCTGGAATCCTATATCAGCTCGAAATCCTATGCCGAATTCAGCCACGGTATCTGTCCTGATTGTCTTAAACAGCTCTACCCCGATTTCAGGAAAGAGTAACGTCCAATACTCTACCAAGACCATAGTAAGACCACATACATAACCCCGCCGCGGCTTGCAAACTTTAAACTGCGGGTGCTAAACTCTTCCATCCTGATTTTTATTCGGAGGAGTAAGTGGAGCTTTATGAGTACGGCATAGACGATCTGAGGAAGATGCTCGACAAGGGCGAAACCTCTGCCCGGGAGATCGCCGCCTCTGTTATTAGTCGTATCGATGCGGTTGAGGAACGGGTAAAGGCCTATGTCACTGTTACAAGGGATGAGGCCTTTGCCATGGCTTCGAGGGCTGATGAACAGTTCAGTGCGGGCAGGAAGGCTTCACTTTCAGGAATACCTGTAGCTATCAAGGACAACATGTGCACGAAGGGAATTCCGACCACATGCTCCTCGAAAATACTGAAGAACTTTGTCCCGCCTTACGAAAGCACTGTCACCACAAGACTGGGCAACGAGGGATATGTGCTTACCGGGAAGACGAACCTCGATGAGTTTGCGATGGGGTCGTCTACAGAGAATTCAGGCTTTTTTACCACCAGAAATCCCTGGGATACGGACCGTATTCCGGGCGGGTCAAGCGGCGGCTCAGCGGCAGCAGTTGCAGCCGGAGAGTGCATAGCAGCGCTCGGTTCCGACACAGGGGGCTCCATACGCCAACCGGCCTCGCTCTGCGGTGTTGTCGGCCTTAAACCAACCTACGGCAGGGTATCGAGATATGGTCTCGTGGCCTTCGCATCATCCCTTGACCAGATAGGCCCGATCACAAAAACCGTGAGAGACGCCGCCATTATGATGAATGCCATAGCAGGCAGGGACCCTCTGGATTCCACATCCGCCCCTGTAGATATGCCTGACTTTACTTCTGTCATTGGGCAGGATATAAAGGGAATGAAGATAGGGATACCTAAAGAATACTTTATCGAAGGCATGGACCCGGAGGTGGACAGTGCGGTCAGGGAGGCTATCAGAGAGCTGGAATCACTCGGCGCGATCCCGGTTGAGGTCTCGCTTCCCCATACAGACTATGCTGTTGCCACCTACTATGTGCTGGCAACATCAGAGGCGAGTTCGAACCTTGCCAGATATGACGGCGTCAAATACGGACTGAGGTCTGAGGGCAAAGACCTCATGGACATGTACATGAGGACAAGGTCTGAGGGTTTCGGGCCTGAGGTCAAGCGCAGGATAATGCTCGGCACCTACACGCTTTCATCAGGCTATTATGACGCCTACTACAAAAAGGCCCAGCAGGTGAGGACGCTCATCAAAAACGATTTTGAGGAGGCCTTCAAAAATGTCGATCTGATCCTGACTCCTACTTCACCGACTCCTGCCTTCAGGCTGGGCGAGAAGACTGATGACCCTCTTCAGATGTACCTGGCGGATATCTTTACCATCTCGGTCAACCTTGCGGGTGTGCCTGCCATCTCGGTCCCCTGCGGTTTCACCTCAAAGGATCTGCCTGTAGGCCTCCAGATGATCGGAAGGCACTTTGATGAAGAAACCCTGCTTAAGGCCTCTCATGCTTATGAGCAGTCGACTCAATGGCATAAGAGGAGGCCGTCTTTATGAGATACGAGGCGGTCATAGGCCTTGAGGTGCATGCGCAGATGTTCACCGAGACGAAGATATTCTGCGGCTGTTCAACCAGGTTCGGGTCTGAGCCCAATACCCAGACCTGTCAGGTATGCATCGGCATGCCGGGCGTGCTTCCGGTGATGAACAAAAAGGCGCTTGAGTTTGCGGTCAGGACAGGGCTTGCGACTAACTGCAGCATATCATCATACAGCCGGTTTGCCAGGAAGAACTATTTTTATCCTGACCTGCCCAAGGGGTATCAGATAAGCCAGTACGAGAACCCCATCTGCGAGCATGGTCATGTTGAGATCGTTCTGGACGGGACAGTCAGGAGGATAGGCATCACCAGGATACATATGGA
>JACRHE010000205.1 GCA_016217695.1 Nitrospirota bacterium
GGGAAACTGACGACTTCAGCGTGTTTGAGGAATTGAGCTCTATCATCACTTACTTTGACCGGTATGACAATGTCCATGCCATATTAAGCCAGCTTGCGTTCATGCAGAACGTAGAATTCAAGGAATCAGCTTTGCGCAGCCTCATAGGGAATAAGGCGGCATTCGATGAACTGGACAGGGACATCTTCAAAGCAGTCTTTATTAAAGAGCTCCTCGAAAATAACTATATAACAGCATACGGGAAAAAAAAGATCCTGCTGATCTATAAGGGAATTGAAGATATCCGCCAGGGCGACGCCTCGCTCAAGGATGTACTGGCCGCCTTAAAGTCCCTGACTGACGAAGAGAAGCTCTACCATGAAACGCATGCAGCACTGAAAGACAGAATGCGGAGTTTCTTCCCGGGTCTCGAGATGAAGGAAGTGCGGGAAAAGATCCGGGCCGATATCATGGAAGAACTTGCGTCAAAGGGAGTCGGACGCAGCATTCCTGTTAGGCTCTTCGAGAAGGTGTTCATAGATCTTCGCAAGGAATCAGTATACCTGAACCAGATCTTCCCCCTGGTCGTCCAGACTCTGGACTCTGCTCTGAGAGAAGATTTTCTGGAAAACAGCGGACTCGACAGATTCTATATAGAGTCGCTCGAGAAAGAATATTTCGAAGAAAAAGGACTTGATACGGCGCTCCTCGAATCAATCAGAGAAGGGAAGGAACTGCTGAAAGCTGGAGGCGGCGAGCGGATTTGAACCGCTGCATAAAGGTTTTGCAGACCTCTCCCTTAGCCACTTGGGTACGCCGCCCTGATAAAGAGTACTATCGCAAACAAAAAGCAGTGATCAGCGGTAAAAGCATGTGGTATTCGTAATATATAAACGGTGCATCACTATTTGCTGTTATATAATGGAGCGGGAAACGGGATTCGAACCCGCGACCCCAACCTTGGCAAGGTTGTGCTCTACCACTGAGCTATTCCCGCATGCTGTCACTAAAAATCACGACAGTCCTTAACTTATTGCCGTCTGTTGAGTTATAATTATAATTCAAAACAAAAAAAATTGACAAGCGATTTTTGATAAATGTACCCTGACATCGACACATTTAAGAAACTAAGCGATAAAGGCAACCTCATCCCGGTTTACAGGGAAATTCTTGCTGATACAGACACCCCTGTCACGGCCTACCTGAAAGTCGGCGGTTCGCCGTCATTCCTCCTTGAAAGCGTAGAGGGCGGTGAAAAATGGGCCCGGTATTCTTTTATCGGGTCAAGGCCTTCCCGCATTATCAGGGGAAAAGGGACAACCGTTGAGATTGTCGAAGAGCATGGCAATTCCCGGTTCATCCAGGCGGAAAACCCGATTGAGCTTATCGCCAAGGAGATCTCGCACTACAGGCCTGTGGAGGTGCCGGGGCTACCCAGATTTTTTGGTGGCCTAGTAGGATATATAGGCTATGATATGATCCGTTTCTTTGAAACAATCAATCCACGGGACAAAAAGGGTCTCGACCTCCCTGACTTTTTCCTGATGGTAACGGATACAATCCTTATTTTTGACAATCTGAAGCAGAAGATAAAGGTCGTATCCAACGCCCACATCAATGGGCAGTCGCCTGAAGCCGCATATCAGGAGGCCAGTGACAAGATTGATCAGCTGATTGCCCGGCTGCGCGCTCCTCTTGATATTTCTGTTGGAACAGGAGATACCAAAAAAGAAGGATTTGACTCAAACTTCACAAAAGATGCTTTCATGTCCAGCGTCGAAAAGGCAAAAGAATATATAAGGGCTGGAGACATATTTCAGGTTGTCCTGTCGCAGAGGTTTGCGCGTTCCAGTGCCGCGAGCCCTTTTGATATTTACCGGGCGTTGCGCGTTATTAACCCTTCTCCTTACATGTACTACATCGACATAGGAAGTGAAAAGATTGTTGGTTCTTCGCCTGAGATACTCGTGAGACTTGAAGGGGACAGGATAGTGCTCCGGCCTATAGCCGGGACTCGCAGAAGAGGGGATACAGAGGACGAGGACAAGACTCTGGAGGAAGAGCTGAAAAATGACCCGAAGGAACTCGCCGAGCATATCATGCTTGTTGACCTCGGCAGAAACGATGTGGGAAGGGTCGCGAAGGCCGGATCTGTGCAGGTAACCGAGATGATGGCGGTCGAACGGTACAGCCACGTTATGCATCTGGTATCAAATGTGGAGGGAGAACTGCAGGACGGTCTGACTGCGTTCGATGTTCTGGCGGCGTGCTTTCCTGCGGGTACCGTGTCGGGCGCTCCCAAGGTGAGGGCGATGGAGATCATTGACGAGCTCGAACCGACCGGCAGGGGGCCATATGCCGGGTCTGTCGGATATTTCAGCTACTCAGGGAATATGGATACCTGTATAACGATAAGAACCCTTATAATAAAGGACGGCACTATTTATGTTCAGGCCGGTGCGGGGATCGTCGCAGACTCCGAACCTGAAAAGGAGTTCATCGAGACCGTGAACAAGGCAATGGGCATGATGAAGGCGGTTGATATGGCAGAGGAGGGGCTTTACTGATGCTTCTGATGATCGATAACTACGACTCCTTCACCTATAACCTTGTCCAGCACTTCGGCGAGATCGGCGAGGATGTCAGGGTATACAGAAACAACAGGATCTCGGTTCAGGAGATAGAAAGACTTTCTCCGGAGAGAATCGTCATATCTCCTGGTCCGTGTACTCCGAATGAAGCCGGAATATCAGTCGAGTCGATAAGGTACTTTGCGGGCAGGATCCCGATCCTCGGTGTCTGCCTCGGACACCAGTCGATCGGAGCGGCATTTGGCGGCGAGATCATACGGGCACCTAGGCTTATGCACGGCAAAACCTCCATGATACATCATGACAATAAGACGATATTTTCGGGACTGCCCAATCCATTCATCGCAACCCGCTATCATTCACTGGTCATTAAAGAAGAGACCATGCCTGCCTGCCTTGAGATAACCGCACGTACAGCCGATGGTGAAATTATGGGGGTCAGGCATAAGGAATATATTATCGAAGGGGTCCAGTTCCACCCCGAATCGATCCTTACAACCGTCGGCAAGGACCTGCTCAGGAATTTTCTGAAACTGAAATATTAGCCAAAAGGCCCTATCGGTCCTAATCTTCCATGGAGTCCATCTCTTCGATGTGTCTTTTTCTCTCTTCGTCAGCCCGGGCCAGGAGTTTCTCCTTTGCCTTTTGCCGGGCCGCCTGATCGACCTTGAAATCCCCCTCGTTGAACGTCACAAACCTCAGCCACTTCAGTGAGAACTTCAGCAGCTCAAGTTCGTCTTCTTCGAGTTTCTTGAGCGTCTCGGGGTCGAGCTGATAGGCCTCGATAAACCTGGGGGTGAAGGCCATGTCCCGGAAGAGATCAAGATTGGTGCTGACAATATAGAAGAGTTCGAGAGACCGCTGGCTGAACTCGACCTTGCCCAGGGTTTTAGCCTTAAGCACAATCGCCATCCAGTCATTATTCATTTCATCATAAAGATCGGATTCCTGGTCCTGACGCCATTCCTGGACAGTCCAGACCTTTTCTTCGTTATGGCCCAGGCAATGGTCCTCCTTGACCCTGATGAAAAAGTCCTCTCCCGTATTTCCGGTGTCTTTCTTCATCATTCCCATGCCGATTGGATAATACCGGCAGGTAAGCGGACGGTCGGTATATATAGTGCAGCCTTCGGGAGTTACAAACGGGCAGGAGCGCGCTGAGTCATCCTTCATGGCGAGACTGACGACCTGAAGTGATGACCCTTCTATCGTCGTGGGTGCAGTATAGCCGTTCAGAAAATCCATGTATGACATGCCGAGCCTGTTTTTCAGGCGATAAATATCATAGGGAGAAAGAATGATTTTGATGCCGCTGCAGCACTTGGTAAAACATCCGATTCCCGGATAGCACTTGAATCTAAACCGCGATGCACCAGTAAGAAACTCGGGGACGATAACGCTTTTGCTGATCTTGCCCTCTACGGCCTTCTTTATCTCATTAACTGCAGCCTTCTCTTTATTTTTTTTTGCACCCATGGGAACTCCTCGTTTGTTGTGATTTTGCATCAATGGCATACGGACCTTAGCAGATCTTTGGAAAAGGAAAGAAAGTATTCGCCGCTCATGCCGCTCTGTTTCCACTGAGCATGTATTGGTGATATTATACTATAAGATCTGCAAGTGATACCACGTGAGCGGCGCAGGCGCTTGCGTAAAGAAGTTTATGTGGTCCAGTCTGTGATATAATCTAATGCGGCAGGGATTGATACATGAAAAAAGTTACGCTCTATTCTCTCAGTACGTGTCCGGCATGCAAAAGGGTAAAGGAGTTTCTGGATGGCAACAGTATCCCCTATACTCTCATTGAGGTTGATAAGCTGGAGGGCGGAGAGCAGTGGGTTGTATCCAGGGAACTCGCAAAACATAACCCGCAGGGAACATATCCCACAACTATCATCGAGGATGCAGTCATAGGATATGATGTCGATGAGCTTAAATCAAGGCTCACTGATATATGACCGCCGCTGAAAGACGGATAAGGAAAGAGGAACGAATATGAGCATGCCTGAAATTGATGACAAGAGTATCTTTGACTTGCTTGGTCTGCAGGATATCAAGAAACGTCCCGACGTTTTGGCTAAAATCAAATTTGATGTTACCCCTCAGATGATGATGGAGCCTCGTTTTCAGTCGCGACCTGAGGATCTTGAGAAGTTGAAGGATATTTCCGGATATATGTTTTATATTGAGACTCAATCAGAAACGCCGGCGCTGATGCTCCTGAAGATCGGCAGGTCTGACATCACCAATACCGTCGGGAAGATCGAGGAGATACCTGCTGAAATGATGCAGAAGGCGATCGAGCAGCCTGTGCTGCCCCCGGCATGCGGCATGTACGCCATTACCGAAGAGATTAAAGACTGGTTGAGAAAAGAGCTCTCTGTTTAATCGCTAAACTTTTTTAGCACAAGAAAAAAGGGGCTGGTCGGGATACTCCTGACCAGCCCCTTGGTGTTTATACGGCTACGTCTACAGCATCGGAACGATCAAGAGTGCAACGATATTGATAACCTTGATCATCGGGTTGATAGCCGGGCCTGCGGTGTCCTTGTAAGGATCGCCGACCGTGTCTCCAGTGACAGAGGCCTTATGACCATCGCTGCCTTTCTTGTGCATCACCCCTTTGTCGTCGGTAACACCGTCTTCAAAGGACTTCTTGGCATTGTCCCATGCGCCGCCGCCGCTTGTCATGGCAATCGCCTGGAAGAGTCCGGTCAGGATACTCCCGATAAGAACTCCGCCGAGGGCCTCTCTGCCGAGCAGAAGACCTACTACTATGGGCACCACCACCGGGATGAGAGCAGGCACCATCATCTGCTTGATGGCCCCCTTTGTGACAATGTCAACGCACTTGCCGTACTCAGGCTTTGCCTTGTATTCCATAATGCCGGGGATCTCCCTGAACTGTCTTCTGACTTCCTCAACGATGCTGCCTGCTGCCTTTCCAACAGCCTCCATAAGGAGTGAGCCGAAATAATAAGGAAGCAGTCCGCCGATGAAAAGACCGGCCAGGACCATCGGGTTTGAAAGGTCAAACAGAACGGGAGAGGAAAACGACCGCGAGTATTCTGCGAAGAGAACAAGGGCCGCAAGTCCTGCCGAGCCGATAGCATATCCCTTTGTAACAGCCTTTGTTGTGTTACCGACTGCATCCAACGGATCGGTAATGTTCCGGATCTCTTCAGGCAGTCCTGACATCTCTGCTATACCGCCTGCATTGTCTGTTATCGGCCCGTATGAGTCGATAGCAACAACGATACCGGTCATCGAGAGCATGGAGACTGCTGACAATGCGATAGCAAAAAGACCGCCAGTCAAATCTCCTGCAAAGCCTCCACCCAGATGATAGGCTCCGAGGATTGACGCTACGATAACGATAACAGGCGCAGCTGTTGACTTCATGCTGACTGCAAGGCCGGCGATCACGTTTGTGCCGTGGCCGGTCAGGCTGGCCTTTGCTATGTGTTGCACAGGTCCGTACTCCTTGGCTGTGAAGTACTCGGTTATAGCCACGATCAGGCCGGTCAATGCAAGGCCGATAAGTGCCATAAGGAAAACGCTCATCTGTGTAAATGATGGATGAGCGGCCAAAGAAGCCACTGCCGACGGGTCTTTCAGAAACTCGCCTGTCACAATATAAAATGTTATTGCTGCAAGCACGCCTGAAACAGCAAGGCCCTTATACAGGGCGCCCATGATATACTGGCTCTTACCGAGCCTTACTGCAAATGTGCCGATAATGGAGGCGATGATTGATATACCGCCGAGGAGCATCGGGAATTCTACCCAGGCGCTGTCAGCGCCAAAAACCGTCTTCGCAAGGAGCATTGCTGCAACAAGCGTGACCGTGTATGTCTCATAAAGGTCGGCTGCCATTCCTGCGCAGTCGCCGACATTATCGCCGACATTGTCTGCGATAACAGCAGGGTTTCTCGGGTCATCTTCAGGGATGCCTGCTTCGACCTTTCCTACGAGGTCAGCGCCTACGTCTGCTGCCTTGGTATAGATACCGCCCGCGATACGTGCGAACACGCTCATGAGCGAGCATCCGAAGCCGAGGCCGACCAGCGCATGGAACGCCTGTTCAGGAGCTGACTGCTTTGCTATAAAATAAAAGCCGGCAAGACCTATGATTCCAAGACCAACGACCATAACGCCTGTTACTGAGCCGCCCTTGAATGCAAGCCCGAGTGCTGCCTGAAGGCCCTTGCTTGCAGCCGCTGTCGTACGCACGTTTGCCCTGACAGTGACCCACATCCCGACAAAACCGGCAAGGGCCGAACCAACGGTGCCGATGACAAAACCGGCAGCCGTCCAGATTCCAAGTCCCATGACGGCAATCAAAACAACTAAGATTACAGCCACAATTGCAACAGTCTTATATTCGCGCGCAAGAAACGCATATGCTCCCTCTTTAACCGCATTTGAAATCTCTTGCATTTTCGCGTTTCCTGCGTCCTGCTTCGACACCCACATTGCGGTCATTACGGCATATATAACGCCTAACAAACCACAGCCTAAGGCAAAAAGTATTGTTGAACTCATCAAACTCCTCCTTTTTAGTGATAAATATTCAGTAAGGCTTCGAAAGGCCCTTCATCCCTTTTAGGATGCTCTGTCCGTCACCTCCTTTATAATCTTTTCTTTTTAGTCAGCAGGTTTGTCGTTTGCTCTTTCAACCCGGATATTTGTCTGAGATGTAGTCCTTTAGATAATGATTTTCCGCCCTGAGATCCGTTACCTGCGCCTTTACCACGTCCCTTATAGAGAGCATTGCCACTAATATATTATTTTCAAGAACAGGGAGATGCCGGATCCTGTTTTTTATCATGATGGTCGTGACATAGCATAAATCATCATCGGTCTCCGCTATGATGAGATTTGTTGTCATGACCTCGGCAATCTTTATCTCATTGAAATGTCTTTCGCCCTTACGGGTCCAGCATTTAAGGACGTCACGTTCAGTGAACATCCCGACCGGCTTTTCTCCATCTACGACAACCAGGGCGCCGATCTCGTCCTCGACCATCCGGCTGACCGCATCCGCGACCGTCTTGTCTTTGCCTATCGAAATAATATCCCTCTGTCCGGGGCCTACAATCTCTTTTACCGTAGCCATATACTACCTCCGCCTCTTTGTTGACTGCGGCGCAATTACTGCAGACTTATGCATTTCCCTGATCCCTGCCCGAGAGTCGCGCATAGACAAGGGCGGTTGTCCTGTATACCATATGTGCCATTTTAGAATAAGGCGCATAGGCGAAGAGAAAGAAGACCAGACAAAGGTGAGCAACGTATGTGGGATAAGCAGCCACAGTGTTGGCCATTCTCAGAAACTGGGCCAGCAATCCGGTAAGCCCGACTCCTGCCACCAAAGAGATAAAAAGCCAGTCATAGTAGCTTCCCAGTCCGGCCTTCTCCTGGTTTTTGAACCTGTTTGACATCACAAGCAAAATCCCCACCATCAGTGCGGCCGCACTGATATTGCCTATCGGTTTATAAATGTAAGCAAGCCAGTCCAGCTGGTGAACGTCTATACCCTCAGAGATTTTCAGGTGATGGATATATTCCGGTATGACCCTCGCAAAAGCCAGTATAGTTGTTATAAACAGGCCGATGAAGCTGTAAAATACCAGCATATGCGCTGTCGCCCTGCCTTTTGTTACCTCGCACTTTCTGAACCGGTTATGACCGAGTATATCCACAATTGTTGCAGAGACCGCACTCCCAACACTGCCTGTTTTTGTATTTGGGTTTGCTGCATCCATGGCCTTCCAGTACTTTGTGACACCCAGGAAGAGACTAAACACCGCAAAGAGGGCGGCAGCCGTAAATATAGTGTCGACATAATACAGGGAAAAAAGGAATTTTCCATAAACGATCTTCCCATCCTCGGTAGGGATATCAACGCTGCCGAAAAAGCCCTGTGACGCTATGATCAGGATGTAAAGCAGCGTAGGGACCGCAAGAAGCACAAGCAGAAATTTCGGACTGTTTACCATCTTCGCCAAAAAACCGGGGACCGAGAATTCCTCAATACTGAGCTTCCTTATTGCGCCCAAAACCTCTCCCGGCTTGGCGCCTCTCGGACAATAAGCAGTGCAGTCGCTGCACTGATGGCATAGCCAGATGTCCGGATTTCCAAAAAGCCTGTCCTTCAGCCCCCACTGTGCCTGCACCATCTCCTTCCTTGGAAACGGGCTTTCATCGGGAGTTACATTGCATACAACCGTACAGGTCGAACACTGGTAGCACTTCTTGAGTGATTCGCCCCCTGCATTTATCACTTCATTTATAAAGTTGAGATCGGGTTTAACTATTTGCTCTGCCATCTATTCCTCCTATTATAATTCCTTAAAGGGATTAGGTCCTATTTCCTCTACCCTTGCAACAAAATCATTGATCATCTGAGGGATCTTGTCATAATCGGATATGGCCACCTGCATCAGCTGGCACCGGTCGGACTCAAGCTGAAGCTTGTCGAGCGTCTCCTTCACCTTGCTGAAGCGATAGTTAGCCAGCTCGCTTCCCTTGACAAAATGGCACTGATAATTCTCTCCGTATTTGCAGCCCAGAAGTATCAGGCCATCAATGCCCGTTGAAAAGGCATCCGTAACCCAGACAAGGTTTGTCGCTCCGAGACATCTGACCGGTATTATCCTGACACTCGGGCTTATCTTCATGCGTTTGATGGCGGCGCTGTCGATAGCAGGATACGCGTCGTTTTCACAGGCGAGGACAACCACCCTGAAATCGTCTTCGTTTATGTCTACCGCCTTGATCATCGACCCCACGATATCCACGCTGAAATCCTTGAAGGAGACGATCCTCTCGGGGCAGGCTCCCATA
Organism: Nitrospirota bacterium; assembly: GCA_016217695.1. Taxonomy (GTDB): domain Bacteria; phylum Nitrospirota; class Thermodesulfovibrionia; order Thermodesulfovibrionales; family UBA6898. Next base: position 9,420 of record JACRHE010000205.1, read on the forward strand.
CAGGTGCCGCACCTGCGGCAACGGTTAATATTATAAGACGGAATGCCCTTTGTGTCTTCTTCGATCGCGCCGAACGGGCATTCTTCCGTACACCTCTTGCATGCGGTGCACTTGATCAGCATCGGGTCAGGGAAGGTAGCATCCCATGCCCTCGGATGAACAGCTATACCCCTGGCAACATGCTCGACGCACTGAATCGCCTTTAAAGCAGCACCCGCAGCATCCTGACTTGCCTCAGACATATTCATCGGCTGGCGAACACATCCTGCTGAATATATTCCGGTCCTTCTCGTCTCATACTGGAAGCAGATAAAGTTCGAGTCTGCAAAGCCGTATGCGCCCTCAAGGCTCGGCAATTCGGGTCCCTGCCTGTACTCGAGATTCAATATAAAATCAGGCTTAGGCACGGATTCGACATAAGCCTTCTTTGCGTCGTCGCCCTTCTTTCCAGCCTCGGTCAGGCCGTCGAGATATTCCTGAGGAGCCCGCGTCGCAGGGACAACACCAATTGCCAGCACCACCAGATCAGCCTCGACCTTAATCTTCTCGCCGAGGAAGGTATTGTCAGCTTCAACGTAGAGGTTCCCATTGCCGGCGTCGGTGACCGCGGTCACGTCTGCCTTGGTCAGCAGCACACCCGGATCATTCTGCATATTTTTGTAAAACAACTCGGTCTGACCGGGGGTCCTGATATCCTTATAGAAGATCATGGCAACTGCATCACCGCTTTTCTCCCGAACATACTTTGCCTGCTTAAGAGACGTTGCACAGCAAAATGACGAGCAGTAAGGGAGATGATTCGGATCGCGCGATCCCGCGCATTGTATGAATGCGACCTTCTTCGCCTCTTTCCCGTCAGAGGGCCGGACAATCTTGCCCTTCTTCGCCAGCTCTTCCATCTGTACGCTTGTGATAACGTTCGGATTGCCGTATCCGAGATGTCCCAGCTTTTCAGCATCATAGGGCTTCCAGCCGGCAGCAACAATAAAGGCGCCGACCTTGACCGTTTCGCTCGAACCATTCCGTGAGATCGTCACGTTAAAGAGGCCAGGCTGCCCCTCTGTCTTCTCAACAACCGATGACTTACAGACCTTTATATTCGGATGAGATTCAGCCTCTTTGATCTTATCAAAGACCTGTGGTTCCTCGAGCTTATCGTAGGGATATTGCCTGGGCGTCTCCTTATAAAGCTTTGCAGACCACCCTCCGAGCTCAGCCTCTTTCTCAACCAGAGTCACCTGATAGCCTGCGTTGGCCGCCTCAAGGGCCGCTGTCAGGCCAGTGATGCCTCCGCCGACAACCATAATGGCGTTGCTGAGATCAGGCAGGATATTAGGCTCGGGAAGATTGCCCTTCTGAGTCTTGATCACTCCCATCTTCAGATAGTCTTCTGCCAGGGTCTGAGTCGCTTCGGTCATTGGCTCCTGTGTCCAGGAAACAAATTCGCGGAGATTAACCCTCTCGACAAGTGCTCCCGGGAAATCAAATTCCTCAAATTTTACGCGCGGGGAGCATGCGCCGATAATAATAGTGTTCGTACCTTCCCTGATATCATTTTTTATCAGTTCAAGTCCTTCAGGACTGCAGAGTATAGCGTGCTCCTTTATAAGCTCGGCCGCAACTCTTGCGCCGCCTACCGTGTTTTTCTTCAGCTTTTCTATATCAACCGTATCACCTATTCCGCATCCCTTGCAGATATATACACCGAATTTCTTCTCCATCGTACCTCTACCTCCTCACACTCTGAATGCTTTTGATCGCAACCCCTGTTGCTTCCTGCACTGACTTTGCAACATCAACCGGGCTCTTGAGCGTACCGACTGCATATATACCCTTCTGGAGGGTAGCAGGCATCACAAAGCCGTCATCGGTATATTTGATATCCGCTGGGATCTTCGAATTCTTTGTCGACGGAACCATGCCGGCAGCAAGCACGACCATATCGAACGCCTGCCTGATCTTTCTTCCGGCGAGGATATCCTCAGCCTCGACAATTACATCTCCGGTGGCGGCATCCTCGGTGATGCGGGCTACCTTACCCTTTGTCAAGGTGACATTCGGGTCGTCCTTCACTTTCCAGTAGAACTGTTCGTACCGGCCAGGCGTCCTGATATCGATATAAAAAATCCGGGCCGTTGAATCCTCATACTGCTCCCGGAGATAGGTTGCCTGTTTTAGTGAGGCCATGCAGCATATGAAGGAGCAATACGGCAGATGGTTCTCGTCCCTGCTTCCAGCGCACTGCACAAAGGCGATATTCTTTGCCTCTTTCCCGTCAGAAGGCCTCAGGATCTTGCCCCCTGTCGGTCCATTCGGAGAAGCCAGCCTCTCCATCTGCATGTTTGTAACAACATTCCTGATCTTGCCGCCGCCGAGATTATCAAGCTTCGAGACATCATAGAGGTCCCAGCCTGCAGCAAGGATTATCGATCCAACCTTGAGCGTCAGGGTCTCCGGCTTCATATCAAGATCGATAGCGTCATATTTGCAGGCCTCAGCGCATTTGCCGCAGGCCTTTCCCTTGCAGTACCTGTCATCAATCGCGTACATGAACGGGAACGCCTGATTATGTGTAATATATGCTGCCTTTGTCTTATCCAGCCCGAAGTTGAATTCATTCGGCATCTCAACCGGGCAGGCCTCGGCGCAGGCGTTGCAGCCCACGCATTTGTCATTGACATAGCGGGGCTTCACCTTGACTGTCACGTCAAAGTTACCTTCCTGCCCTGAGATTTTCTCGACCTCGGCAAGTGTGTAAAAGGCGACATCTCCGCTATTTTTGATCCTCTTGAAATTTATCTCGAGACCGCAGTTGGGCGGACAAAGCTTGGGGAAATACTTGTTCAGCTGAGTTACCCTGCCTCCAAAGAAGGGGGTCTTCTCAATGATGATCACTTCGGACCCAGCCTCAGCCGTCTCTACAGCTGCGGTCAGGCCGCTAAACCCTCCTCCTATAACCAGTACCTTTTTGTTTTCTGCCATCGTTATCCTCCTTTAGGCAGTAAGTCAGTTGCGCGAGTGCAAAATGTATACTGCAAAGTGCAAAAGTCTTTTGCCTTTTGCATTGTGCATTGTGCTGTACTAAAAAAAAGATGTTGGGAGGGCCGAAGCCCTCCCAACAAAGTTGATTAGTCGGCAATGAGCGGAACATACGGGACTTTTTTCATTTCCCATGTATTGTTCGCGGCATCGTATTTTGAATTAACGAAGCACTTCCAGTCCTTGTCATTTATGGCAAGGAAGTCGCCCCTGTAGTAATATCCGGGGTACCTTGTCTCTTCCCTGAAGAGGATATGCCTTGCATGCGCCTCAACAGAAAGAATTCTATGGAAGTTTTCCCAGCACCTCATCAGCTCGTGGAGGTTTGACGCGGCCATCAGCGCAGCGTCTTCCTTGAGCATATCGAGCAGCTTGAGACCCTCGTTCAGCATTGTCTTTGAGGTCATATACCAGGTTGAGATACCGCCAAAGTACTCGTCAGAGATCTTCTGGAGCCTTGTCTGGAGCATCTTCGGCCTGATGTAATGAGGGTTGATCGCCGGATCTGTTGAAACAGTCTTGTATTTCTCGTAGGTTTCAAACGGGAAGTACAGGTCTGCTGCAATCTGGTCGGCCGTCTCTTTGATCGCCGGCTTGTAAGCTGCATTGTCAAGCATGAATGCTAATGCGGCCTTGGCTGCAATCCTTCCCTCTGCGTGTGAGCCTGAGGAGAATTTGTGGCCAGACGCGCCGCAGATATCACCTGCCATGAAGAGTCCGGGAACTGTTGACATCCTGTTGTAACCCCAGTGGTAGTGGTCAGGGGCGCCGAGGTCTTCAGGACCGCTGCACCAGAAGCATGCGCAGCCTGCATGTGAACCGAGGAGATAAGGCTCTGTCGGCATGATCTCTGAAGGTTCCTTGTTAGGCTCGACGTTCTTGCAGGCCCAGAGACCTGCCTGTCCGATGGCCATATCAAGGAAGTCTTCCCAGGCCTCTGCCTCGAGATGTTTGATCTTCTTTGCCCCTTCTTTATCACCCAGCTTCTCTTTGAAATTCGCGCTGAGTATATCCATAGCAGTATGGGTATTTAAGAAGATCGGACCCTTTCCTGCCTTCATATCCATCATCATCATATGGTTTCTGATGCAGGTACCGAGCTTTTCGGCATAGGGGCTGTAAAGTTTCTTCGTCTCTTCAAAGTTAGTACCCGTGCAATAGTCCTCGCCAGCTGCGTTTGATGCCTTTGCCTTGAAGAAGAGGAACCATGCGCCTACAGGGCCATAGCCGTCTTTAAACCTTGCAGGCACGAACCTGTTTTCCATCATGGTCAGCTCTGCGCCGGCCTGAAGACCGAGCGCATATCCGGAACCTGAGTTCCAGACAGGATACCATGCCCTGCCCTGGCCTTCCTGGGTCGATCTCGGCCTGAATACGTTAACTGCTCCGCCCGAGGCGTTGATCATAACCTTTGCCTTGAAGATATAGATCTTGTTTTCCCTTACGCTGAAGCCTGCTGCTGCTGCAACCCTCTTGGGGTCATTGGCATCATGGTAAAGTTTTACGATGAAAACCCTCTCAAAATGATTCTGTGCAACACCGGTTTCATTTCTGTTGATCTCAAGGGCCTTCTTGGCGGCTTCTGCAACGATGACCTTGTATGATTCACCGTTTATCATTATCTGCCATTTGCCTGAACGGACAGGCTCTCCGCCGTCCTTCAGCAGTTTCTTGCCCGCATCTCTTGCCTGGAAACCATCAAGCGAGAAACCATCATCGCCCTTTTTCCAGATAGGGAGTCCCCATTCCTCGAAGAGATGAACGGAATCATCAACGTGCCTGCCAAGGTCATAAACAAGGTCATCCCTTGTTATGCCCATGAGGTCGCCTCTGACCATCTTCACGTAATCCTTGGGGTCATTCTCGCCCATATATGTATTGATTGCTGACAGACCCATTGCAACAGCGCCGCTTCTGTCTGTTGCTGCCTTATCAACCATCGTGATCTTGATTCCCTTGCCTTTTGCCCAGCGGGCTGCCTCAAATGCTGCGCCGCAGCATGCCATACCGCCGCCGATAAGAAGGATGTCTGTTTCTACCTCGACAACCTCGGGCTTCTGGCAATATGAAAACGTACAGGTTTCTTTTTCCATTATTTAGCCTCCTTATTTCATTGTGGGCATTGTTTTGCCCGCGCCCTGATGCGTAAAAAATCCGGGCTGTTTGAGTTTTGAAATATCAGCCTCAGGCCTCCCTGCATACGGATCGACAGAACCTTCAGCGGTCAGCCTGATCGGGAACTTGAACCTCTTGAGGCTGCCGTTCCTGAACTTGATCGTCCACATAATGGAATCAGTGCCTCTCATCGGAATAACATTACCGCCCAACGGAGCGAAGTCCTGATAAGCCCTGACCTCGATAGCCTGCTGAGGGCATATCTTCACGCAGTTGTAGCACTCCCAGCACTGCTCGGGTTCCTGATTGTATGCCTTCATGAGGTCCCTGTTAAGGGCCATGAGGTCATTGGGGCAGATGTACTGACATGCTGTCTTGTCCTGCGCCTTGCAACCGTCACACTTCTCAGTAATAACAAAACTTGGCATTGCGAACCTCCTTATTTCATTTAAATCGTTTTTTTACTTCAGATGCCGCTAAAATTCCAAAATACTTCCTACTTCACCCCCTCTCACCATATAGGGATCGGCTGTCGGGGCTAGGGGATGGTTGTCCAACCCCTAACCCCTCTTTCCTAACCCCTCTGCATTCTTATGCGCCTTCTGAAA
>JACRHE010000210.1 GCA_016217695.1 Nitrospirota bacterium
CATGACTTTATCATGGATCTGCCGCAGGGATACGATACGGTCATAGGGGAGAGAGGAACGCGTCTGTCAGGCGGGCAGAGGCAGAGGCTTTCCATAGCACGGGCGATACTGAAAAACCCGCCCATACTCATCCTTGACGAGGCCACCTCATCCCTTGATACAGCCTCTGAGATGATGGTGCAGCAGGCATTAGAGAATCTCATGAAAAACAGGACAACCTTTGTCATAGCTCACCGGCTCTCGACCGTAAAGCGGGCCAACAGGATACTCGTTCTGGAAAAAGGCGCTATAGCAGAATCAGGCACTCATGAAGAACTCTATAGCCACGGAGGGCTTTATAAAAGGCTTTACGACATCCAGTTCAGCGGACAGGACATGCCTGATGCTGCTGAGCCTTCATAAGATCCATATCCGGCAGTTGATACTCATTATCCGGAAATTTCACGGCCACTGTCTCAAAGAACTTTTCGTAAGCGCCAGTTTGCGGAATTTTCTTCTGCTTGATCGGAGCAGACAGTGGCATCATATAAAAGAATTTCCTGTACTGACGAAAAGTTTTTTCGGCATGCCCGCGAAATAGGCGTTGTTATGTGTTATGAGTCCGGGCTTTCGGAAAATTGCGCATCGAAAACCTCTCTTATCCTGTTGATAACCATTTCAGGGGTAACTTCATTCATGCAGGCCTTCTCTTCCTCATTCGTGCAGACATCCTGTCTGCAGAGCCTGCAGGGAAGCGTACTTATATCAAAGAGGGCCTTTTTTTCGGTCCAGGGGCCGCAATGTTTAGAGAGCGTCGGACCATAGATGCCGATGACACATGTGCCGGCTGCCGCAGCTATATGTATAGGCGCTGAATCATTCCCCAGAAACAGATCGCTGAGCCTGCTCAGGGCTGCAAACTCAAGAAGACTCAGTTCGGTCGAGACGATATCCGGCGCCCTTTTCAGCCTTCTCAGGACGTCCTGAACAACGCCCCCTTCCTGAGGGCCACCGATCAGAAATATCCGGTGAGTATCGGAAAAGGCATTCATCACCCCCGCAAACTTTTCAGTGCCCCACTGCCTGAACCGTGTCCTGGCGCCGGGGTGCACAAGGATAGACCTTTTGTCAGTCTGCTTCAGGATGTTGAACCTCCTGATTATTCCCTTGATCTCATCTTCTGGAACGTCAAGGGTCAAGGTCCTGTCGAATATCCTGAGACCTGCGTCAGTCAGGGCCTGCAGCTGATATTCTATCAGGTGAGGATTTTTCTCAGCATCCCACCTTAACCTCTCTGTGAGAAGAGAACTTCTCCACCAGCTGTCACCCTCAAACCCTATCCTGACCTTCGCGCCTGTGGCAAGACTTATGACCGTAGGCCGGTCGGAATTGGAAAGCACAAAAACGACATCAAATCCCCTCTGCCTGATCCTGGACAGAAAACGGATGAACTTCAGAAAACCCAACCTGCCCTTCATCTCCTGTCTGTCAAAGGCGATGACATCCGACATGCCCGGCATGAGCCGCAGAAAGACCTCGCCGCCCTTATTCACCAGGGCAGAGATCTCAGCGTCGGGAATGTTCATCCTGAGATTCTTCAGAAAAGGCAGCATCCAGAGGGTGTCGCCGATATACCTCAGATTGATGACCAGGATCTTCCGGGCGTTTCTCGGTATCATGCCACCTTATCCGCAAGGGCAATGAGCCTCTCCACAGCCCGTTCAACAGTATAAGGGGACTCTGAAAAAGCAGGTCCCCCGGCGCCGTCTTTCCACTGTTTAACGGCTTCCTCAAGCGCCCCCCGGATCGCCATGTCGTCATCAGCCTCGACAACGTTATGGCCGGCCTCTTCGAGCATCTCCTGAAACTCAGGGTTGCGAAAGATCAGTGCAAGAACAGGTCTGCCTGCATGAAGATATTCGTAAACCTTTGAAGGTATGGTCTCAAACGAGACATCGTCGGTATTCTGTATGAGAAGAAGCAGGTCTGCTGTCTGCATAGCCTTGACAGCCTCCTGCCGCTTTACCTTGCCCCTGACATGCAGGATATGCCTGTACGGGAACTGCTCGATCTGCCTGCTAACACCCCTGCTGATGTTGCCATAGAGATCCAGACGGACCTCTCCGGCAAGGTCAGGGTATTGACGAAAGAGCATGACAATTGCAGGGAAAAGGTGTCTCAGGTCCCTGCTTCCTCCAAGGGAGCCGAAATGGGCTATGGTGAAGGTCTCTCCCTTTCTGTAATGCGAAGCCTCCCTGAATGGGTTTGCACCCGGATAGAGAAACCCCGGGCTCTTCCCCTGATTCCGCTCGAAGGCGTTCTCGGCAGCCTTCTTTGTCAAAAAAAGAGGGACAGCAGCGGTCCTCATGATAAGTCTTTCGAGATGCCTGATAATGTGCCTTTCGAATCTGCCGGGAGCAGCATACTGGTGAACCAGCGGGTCCTGGAACTCGGCGACATGGGGGATCCGCATAAGGGAAGATGCGACCATGGCGGCGATGTGAGCGCTTACAGGACCGCCGGTGCTGTATATCACCTCAGGCCTTTCCCTGACCGACGTTATGACTGCAGCAGCTGATGCTGTGATGAACCACGACCAGGTGCTGTCGAGCCTGAGCAATATCTTCTCCAGGAAATAAAAGGGGTAGACCGGCAGCAGCAGAAGCGTCTCCCAGAACTTGAACCAGAACCTCTTTCTCGCCCGTTTCCTCAGGAAATACCGCACCTCATAACGTATTCCTGAAGGAGCAGGGGAAGGAACCCTGACATGCCGCAGATCTCTGAAGCGTGTGCCGCAGGGGGAGGAAAGGAGGATAAAATCTATCCCCTTCTCCCGAAGAAGAGGCAGCCTGTCATCAATATGGTGGGAGGGCGCCATCGCATCTATATTGGCAAAATAGGAGATGACCAGCCACTTCTTTTTCGTCATTTCCCTTTCCTTGTAATGGTAACGAGAAGGTAACCCCCGAAGAGCCCAAGGAGAAGATCCTCAGGGAAAGGGCGGAGGATCAGCTTCACCGCACTCCTGAGATGCTTGGAAACATAGGAGAGATAGGAAAGGTTTTCCCTGAAGCAGATCGGGTATTCGCGCAGTATTGACAAGCCCGTATGCGTGCATATCTCCTGCAGGCTCGTCACCGGATATTCAGGGCCATAGGGCCACGTCCCCTTTCTCTCGGCTGACCGCTTGCCGGCTGAATAGAAATAGGCCCCGGCTGAGGGGTTGAAAGAGATAAACAGGCCGCCGGGCTTCAGTATCCTTGCTATGCCCCGGATAGCCTCAGCCTGGAAGGCGCCTGCAAAATGCTCCATCACACCTGCGTTCCATACTATGTCAAAGGTCTCATCATCAAAAGGCAGATCAAAGATATCGCCATGTATAATAGAGGCCTCCAGTCCCCGTTCATCAAAATATCTTTTTGCTATCAGGAGAGCCTCAGGAGAGATATCCAGGAGGGATACCTCTGCCCCGCGTTCAGACAGACCGGCAGAGATAATGCCTCTGCCGCAGCCGGCCTCAAGGACCTTTCTGCCCGTCAGATCTCCGCAATGCCTCAATAGTTCTGACAGTATCCTCTCCGACATCCTGTCAAAATGCATTGCACCATCACGGTTTCTGGCCCAGTAATCCTGCCATGCCTCTCTAACCCGCTCACGGCTCATATCCGTCCCTTTCCCTTCAGAAAAAGCCGTCTCAGAATCGTCTTTATCCTGGCCGAGGCCTTTCCGTCCCCATACGGATTTCTGCGCCTGGCCATCTTCCGGTACTCATCCCGATTGGATAAAAGCCTGCCGGCCTGCTCAACAATCCTCTGTCTGTCCGTGCCGACAAGTACAGCCGTCCCCTGCTCGATCCCCTCTGTCCGTTCTGTTACATCCCTCATAACCAGCACAGGTTTTCCGAGACTCGGGGCCTCTTCCTGGATACCCCCTGAGTCGGTGAGGATCAGATAGCTCTTTTTCATGAGCCGGATCAGATAAGGATATTCAAGCGGCTCTATGAGGTGGACGTTTCGTATCCCCTTCAGGATAGGGAAGACATGAGCCCTGACCCTGGGATTAAGATGTACAGGATATACGATCTCGACATCCTCACGGGCGATATCCCTGAGCGCAGAACAGATATTTTCAAAGGGTCTTCCAAAGCTCTCCCTGCGGTGTCCTGTAACCAGTATCACCTTCTTCGAAAAATCGATAAACCTGAAATAGTCGTCATATTGCGTTACATCTGACTCGATAATTTCCAGTCCCATGAAAAGTGCGTCTATCACTGTATTGCCCGTGATAAAGATATCCCTGTCAGGGACGTTCTCTCTCAGAAGGTTTTGGCGGGCCTTCTCCGTAGGCACAAAGTGATAGTCTGCGATATGGCCTGCGAGGATCCGGTTCATCTCTTCCGGAAAGGGCGAATATTTATCATGGCTCCGGAGACCTGCCTCAATGTGAGCCACCTGCGTCTGCCTGTAAAATCCGGCCAGCGCGCCGATAAAGGCCGTCGTAGTGTCTCCCTGCACAATTACCAGATCCGGCCTGCTCTTTTCCATTACCGGTTCCATAAGCTTCAATGCCTTTGCAGTCACGGTAAAAAGGCTCTGATTTTTCACCATGACATTCAGGTCATAATCAGGCGTTATAGAGAAGAACCTCAGCACCTGGTCCAGCATCTCCCTGTGCTGGCCGGTGACACATACCCGCACGTCTGCGATATCCCTGAGCCCTATAACGAGCGGGGCGAGCTTTATCGCCTCGGGCCTTGTGCCGAACACAAAGAGGAATCTCGGGGCCTTCATCCTACTTCTTCCTTTCACGCTGCAACTCGATGAGTTTGGCATATTTGAAAAAAGATCCTCCTGCCTTGGTCAATGCGGTCACGAGGCCGTCTAAGCCGTCAAGAAAGCCCCTTTCCATAAAATAGATCTTTAAGAACATGCCGAGGCCGTGATAAAGAGCTGAAAAAGGGGTCGCCTTTCTGCCTGAGACGAAGAGTTCCCGCGCAATCAGGGTTGAATAGTCATCGAGCGTCTTAAGCATGTCAGCATAGCTTGAGAAGGCAAAGTGTTCTATGTCTGCGTCAAGGTCCTTGACCCGGCCGTCTGTAATCCATTTCTCGTGGATCATAGCCTCGAAAGAGCCCCTCCCCTTTCTCACCAGCCTCGTCTGAAGGTCAGGCCAGTATCCGGAATGCCTCATCCATCTGCCGTGCAGAAAGTTCTTTCTCCTGAGGCGAAAGGCATCAGCGTCCTGACTCTGAAGTGCCCTGCTGATGATCTCTCCCAAACCCTTGCCTGCCCTCTCATCAGCATCAAGGAGAAGGACCCACTCATTCCTGCATTTTTCGACAGCGCTGTTTTTCTGCGGACCGTACCCTTTCCATTCCTCGACAAATACGCGGCATCCGAAACTCCCGGCAACAGGCACTGTCCTGTCAGTGCTGCCTGAATCCAGGACCACGATATCATCGGCAAATGCCACGCTCTCAAGACAGGCCGGCAGCCGCTCCTCCTCATTCTTTGTTATTATCGCAACCGAAAGCGGGATCTTCTCAGGCGACATCTATTGCCTCTGAAACCCCTGCAAAGAGCGGCAATGAAATCGCAGTTGCAAAGGGCAGGACCTGGGTATCAGTGAGACTCCCTATTATGAAAACCGATGTAAAGGCAAGGACCGAAAAGCCCAGCGCAGAATCACGGCCTTTCCAGCCTCTTTCGAGCATCACAGCCAGAAGCCGGCAAAAGGCGATGAGTCCTATGATGCCGAAGCTCACTGCCATATAAAGGAAACTGTTATGGGGGTGGTCGAAGAAGGGGAGAGAGGGTTCTTTTTTGTACATCTCCCAGGATCTCCTGAAACCTCCGGTCCCTATCCCCAGCAGGGGGTTCTTTCGAATCTCTGTTAATGCGATCCCCCACATATGGAACCTAAGCCCCAATGACGTATTCACATTCCCCTGTTTATACTGGGCTATGTCTTCTCCTGCCTTCATGAACCTCGAGCGTACCACAGGCGAGGCAAAGAGAAAAGATATCCCTATCGCAGAGACCAGAAGGATCTTCAGGATGTGGCGCCTGCCGGTTATGTTCCTTACAACAAGCGGAGATAAGATAATCAGCGCTATATATCCGGACCTGCCGCCGATAAAGCCTATGGTTATAAAATACTGCAGCATAAGAAGACCGCTGAGCAGGCGTCCCCTGACTGTACCGCTCCTGAGGAAATAAAACGATGCCACCAATATGCCGGCGGAAAGCAGAAGTGAATATGAGATATGGGCGGAGCTCCCTCCAAGCAATCCTGTTGCAAGCCCCTTTTTCAGCGGTATAAGGCCGCTGAACTGGACAATGGACAGGCAGCTGTTTACTGAAAGACCTGCAAGAAACATCCTTATAATCAGGTCAGGGGTCTTCTGCATGCGGAGGGATGGTCCTATAGCAAGGGCATAGAGCCAATAGTGCGTCTTAAGGGCGACAGGGAATCCATGTTCCGGCGCCTGAGAATATATAAGGCCTGTCCACGGGAGTAAAATGAGGGCCGCCACAGGCAGGATCAGCCCTGAACTCCTCCAGGAGATCACATCCCTCAGAAACCTCCCTGAGACGATCCAGACCGCCAGTACAAAGACTCCGCAAACTACCGCAGGCGACGTAGCCACGGGCACCGAAAAGAAGAGCCCGGCGCATCCGGCCATGATAAGGGAATCAGGGTTAATTTTCCTTAGCAAGTCCATTTTTACAAAAGTATTCCTTTGAGGCAAGGGTAGTTTCCAGTAGTTCCCTGTTGCGGTCTTCAGGAGTCTTGTTGGTCGGATGCCAGAGATGGAAGCATATCGCCATGAACTGATGTACCTTCTTTTTCAGCCCGAATTTGAAGAACCTGCCGGCGAGGTCGGAGTCCTCGTTACCCCATCCTATAAAATCCTCATTAAAGCCGTTGACCGCAAGGATATCCTTCCTGAAAAAACTCATGTTGCACGACTTAATCCCCTTCAGCTTCTGGTTCTTGACAGACAGGTAATACGGGAAACGGATCAGGTGATGGAAATTTGAGATCTGCCCTGTCAGGGCCATCTTTAGCAGGATAAAAGGGGAATTCGCGGACAAGTGAGTGAAGACCCCCACGGAGTCTCTGCTGACATGCACCCTCTTGCCCTGTATAAAACAGTCCTGCTCCGCCAGGGAAAGGTGGTCTGATATGAAATGGCGGTTCACTATACAATCACCGTCCGCAAGGATAATATAATCGCCCGACGTCTTTTTGATCGCCTCATTGCGGATCTTGGCTGCCCTGAACCCCTTATTCTCCTGCCAGGCATGGCGAACCGGAACCGGCGAGATCGATGAAAATTCCCTTATCACCTCTTCAGTCTCTTTGCCTGATCCGTCATCAGCGACAATGAGCTCATCAGGCAGCCTTTCCTGATCTAAAAAGCTGTCAAGCACCTTTCTCAAAAAAAAAGGGTTTTCATATGTTGTGACTATGACCGATACTTTCAATTATCCCTCAGCCGTTATAGAGAACCGCCTTATCCCTGAAATGCGGCAAGTTATATTTTTTACGCGAGGTTTATTTTAACCGTATGCCCCCCATCTTTTCCATAGCGGACACTAAGCTGCAACGTGCAAGATACTTTGAGCCGGGATTTTGTATAATATTACCCTGATTCAGAAGGAGGAAATGTGCATATAGGAGTTATCGGAACAGGTTATGTAGGCCTTGTTACCGGCGCCTGTTTTGCTGAATACGGCATCTTTGTCACCTGCGTGGACAAGGACGAGAAAAAGATAAAGGCCCTGAAAAAGAGCGAGATACCTTTTTATGAACCTGGGCTGAGGGACCTTGTCTCTAAAAACATTAAAAACGGCCGCCTCAAATTCTCGACAAAGATCCACGACGCTGTCGATTCCTCTCTGGTGGTATTCATCGCGGTCGGCACGCCGCCGCGCGGAGACGGTTCAGCAGACATGCGGTATGTAGAACAGGTTGCAGGGGAGATAGCTCAGAACATCAGGGGCTACAAGGTGATCGTAACAAAGAGCACAGTGCCGGTAGGGACCGGAGCGCGGCTGAGGGAGATCATATCAAAGAGGCTGAAGGAACAGGTAGACTTTGATATCGTCTCGAATCCCGAGTTTCTCAGGGAGGGCTCTGCTATCGAAGACTTTATGCGGCCCAACAGGGTCGTCATAGGAGCCTCCAGCCAGCAGGCTGTAGCGATACTAAAGGATCTTTACAGACCTCTGTATCTTATCGAAACTCCGGTTGTAACAACTACCATAGAGACGGCAGAGCTCATCAAATATGCCTCCAATTCCTTTCTCGCTGTGAAGATCTCTTTTATAAACGAACTGTCGGATCTCTGTGAGAAGGTGGGCGCCGACATACAGCTGGTCGCCAGGGCAATGGGGCTCGATCAGCGCATAGGCTCGAAGTTCCTTCATACGGGGCCGGGTTACGGAGGGTCCTGCTTTCCGAAGGACACGCGCGCCCTGCTCACAATTGCCGGCCAAAGCAATGTTGAACTGGGAATTGTTGAGGCTGCGATCGGTGCAAACGAAAGACAGAAAGGACGCATGATCGAAAAGATAAAGGAGGGCATGGGTTCGCTTAAGGGAAAGACGATCAGCATACTCGGCCTCTCTTTCAAGCCCAATACCAACGACATGCGCGAGGCGCCTGCGGTCTTTATCATCGAGCGCCTCTTAAAGGAAGGGACTAAGATAAGGGCCTATGACCCTGTTGCAGCAGAAGATGCTAAAAAAATATTCGGAAGGAAGATACATTTCGCAAAGACAGCGTATGAATGCGCAAAGGGCGCGGATGCTGTCG
>JACRHE010000211.1 GCA_016217695.1 Nitrospirota bacterium
CCGGGAAAGAGGCCCTTGACCTTATCGAGTCGGATCCGGATCTCCAAAAATATCCTTCCCTAAAAAAGGCCGTTGAGGTATTCTGGAAGGGCAAGACCGTCATATATAAAACAGGCTAAGGGGGTAGAATGCTTAAGAGGATACAGGAGAATTTCCGGCGCGGGATTGAAAGGATCAGATGGTTTGCAAACGTTTTTTCCGAGCGTTTCAGAATAGAAATAACGATAGTCAGACTTCTCTATCAGGCGGATGAGATGGAGAAGAAGAAAGACGAATTGCTTAAAAGCATAGGAAAACGCGTGTATGAATTTAAGGGGCATACTGAGAAGAGCATCCTTAAAGACCGCCTTGTTCTTGATGCGGTTGTGGAGATCGAGAGGATCGAAACGAACATGAATGAGCTGAAACAGAAGGTCTCCGAGATAGGAAGCGTGGGTGTCTAGATGTCCCTGTACTTTATTGTCTTTGCCTTCGGCTCCCTCATAGGTTCTTTTTTGAACGTCTGTATTTACCGTATTCCCAGAAACCAGTCTGTTATTATGCCCTCCTCAAGGTGTCCCTCCTGCCTTAAGCCGATCAGGCCCTGGGACAATATTCCCGTTATCAGTTACCTATTATTGGGAGGAAAATGCCGGTACTGCAAGGCCAGGATATCGCCGCGATACCCGCTTATCGAGGCTCTGAACGCCTTCTTTTATATTGCTGTGCTCTGGCGATACGGGCTTGGATGGGATTTCGCTCTGTACTGCGTCCTGGCTTCAGCCCTTATCGTGATAACCTTTATTGACCTGGATTTTCAGATAATACCGGACAGAATAACCCTCGCCGGCATCCCCATAGGCCTGGTCGCAGGCTCTTTTATCCTCCCCGATCCTTTCCTGCGTGCCTCAGCACTAGGGTACAAGTCTTCTATAATCGGATTTTTGACCGGAGGCGGGCTTTTCTATCTGGTTGCAGTCCTCAGCAGGGGAGGTATGGGAGGAGGAGACATCAAGATGATGGCTATGGTCGGAGCCCTCATGGGATGGAAATCGGTCCTTCTTACGACATTCGCAGGAAGTCTTACCGGCTCGGTTATCGGCATATTCCTCATGATATTCAGGGGAAAGGGCAGAAAGGCCAAGATACCATTTGGTCCTTTTCTTGCCCTCGGGACGATAATTACGTTATTTTTCGGGCAGGAAATCTTGATATGGTATTTATATCGCTAAGAATTAGATTTTCCTTTGACAGCCAGATCGCGGGGCTTTATGACTAGCCAGGCATTTTTTACGCTTATCGCGGCATTTTCCCTTATGCTCGTGCTCATTGCCTTTTTTTTGATTCGAGCTGTCATGTCACTTCAGAAAAAAAAATTGCAACGCACAAGTGAAGATTCAACCCAGGTAGGCTTTGTCGTTGATACATTTCATGACCTGGTTTCACAGCTTAAGGAGAAAGAGAGGGAGCTTGAATCGCTCAGGAAGATCGCTGAGGAACGCGCCTCTTCAGTAGAGCTCTACAATGAAAATATCCTTCAGAGCGTCCCGAGCGGAGTTGTGAGTGTTAATGATGATCTGACTGTGACAAAGGTGAACGCTGCCGCTGAGAAGATACTCGAACTCAAGGGGTCCGCTGTTCCCGGCAGGAAATTTCATGACGTCTTTTCCGAGCCCATTGCCGGCATGATTGCAAAGAGACAGACGGTTGACAGGGCTGAGGTCGGCTACATTACAAAAAGCGGGAAAAGGATCTGGCTTGGCCTGAATATTTCCCCGCTTAAAGACAGCTCAGGCAATACGATCGGCAGGATAATCGTATTTACCGACCTTACGGAACTCAAGGCCTTTCAGTCACAGATGGAACTAAGGGAACGACTCTCCACTCTTGGCGAGATGTCGGCCGGGATCGCACATGAGCTTAGAAACCCCATGGCGGTGATATCCGGCTACACAAAAATTCTGCACAGGAAAGTCGAGCCGGACTCGATCCCTGCTGTTGAGGCGATCTCAAAAGAGGTGGCTGTTATGGACAGGATCATTACTGATTTTCTTTCCTTTGCCAGACCGACAGAACCGATTGTCACGAATGTGGACCTTAATGAGCTGATACTTGGCTGCATTAACGCGCTTCCGGAATGCTTTGAAAATGTGCGGATAGTCCATAACCTTGGCGCCTTGCCTGTCATCAGGGCTGATGAGGTATTACTCAGGCAGGCGTTCACCAATATTGTGCAGAATGCTGCTGAGGCGATGCCGGATGGCGGAGAGATCAGCATCAGATGCTCGGCAGGAGATTCTCTGGATATATCTGTCTCGGACACCGGACATGGTCTGCCTGAGGGCGTAAAGGAGAAGATATTTCTTCCTTTTTTCACGACAAAGGAGCGCGGAACAGGTCTGGGTCTATCCATAGTACATAAAATAGTCGTATCTCACGGAGGTACTGTGGATGTCCTGAGCACTGACAAGGGAACAACCTTTATCATAAGGCTTCCGAAAGACCTCGTCATTTCCTGATCTATTTAAGTTTTTCCCTGTAAAATCCGATAAATAGCCAGGAGACCATGAGCTGGAGAACTGGTTTGAATATTTCTCTGATCATTAGGATGGGCATTATATCTTCGCTCATCGGCCTGTCCTGCATGGCTCATTGTGCCTTTGCCGATGAACAGGGCATTGACGTGGTGATTGTCATGGACAGCTCAGGAAGCATGAAAAAGACTGATCCTGCCGGTCTCAGGAAGCCTGCTGCAAGACTCTTTGTATCCCTTATGAATGAAACGGATAGGGTTGGCATTGTGGGGTTCAGCGACTCCGGTCAGAACCTCTGCGAAGCGTTGCGCGCTGACAGCAGGGAAAACCGGACGAAGATCTTCAGGGCCATAGAATCCATTAATTCGAGAGGGCCGTATACGAATATCCATGACGGCATAAAAAAAGGTTTTGAAATGCTCTCCTTGTCAGACAGGAAAGAGAAGATGATCATCCTTATGTCTGACGGGAAGATGGATCTCGGAAACAGAGAGAAGGAGGATTCCCTGATTTCAGATATGAGGGCAACCCTGCTGCCGGAAATAAGCAAGGCCGGTGTTAAAATCTATACCATAGCATTTACCGACTATTCAGACAGTGCTCTGCTTGAGGAGATAGCGCAGAAGGGCGGCGGTTTTTTTCTGGTCGCAAAAAGGGATAAAGACCTGCATCTTAATTTCGCTGCCCTGTTTGAACGCATAAAATCCCCTGATTCCCTCCCCCTTCAGGACAGCGGTTTTTTCGTGGATGAGTCAGTGAAAGAGATGACCCTCCTTGTAACAAAAACAGGGAGCAGGGCATCAGTACAGATTGTTGATCCCACTGGAAAGCTCCACCGGGCAGCCAGGCACTGTGAAGATATTGCATGGTTTGAGTCAAAGGTCTTCGACATGATCACAGTGAAAAAGCCGGCACCCGGCAGATGGAAAATGAAGTTCAGTGCAGCTGCGGGGGATAAGGTTTTTATAGTGGCAAATCTGAGGCTTATAAGCTCTTTCAGTAAGAGTTTTGTTGAAGAAGGCAGCCCGCTCAAGATCGATGGGTGGCTTGAGAAGGACAGTGACAGGCTAAAGACAAAAGAGGTTCTCTCTCATATAAGCATCACTGCACGGATAAAGCAGCCCGATGGCAGGGAAGAGACTATACAGCTGTCTGACGACGGCAAAAACAGCGATGCGGCTCAGGGAGACGGTATTTACAGTTGCACATTTACTCCGACCGGGACAGGCCAATATTCGGTCAGGATCGTGTCGGAAGCAGAGACCTTCAAGAGAGAAAAAGAGTACGTCTTCAGAGTTACAGAGAGGATCTCTTTGCCCAAAGGTTCGGAGCAGTCTTCTGCAGTCAAGGTCACGCAGAAAGATCTTCACCCGGATGACGTGTCCTGGACCTCCGTTTTTATCAGGTTCGGCGTTATCAATGCAGTGTTTATTTCGCTCGCAGCAGGAATTTTTTTTGGATCAAAACTTCTGAAAAAAAAAGGGAAGGCATAAAGCATGATAGAAATTGACCCCTTATATATCTTATTGCTTGCCGAGGCACTAGTGCTTGAGATCGGCCTTTCAATCTATCTCATTGGCCGTCTGAAGAAAATGAGGAGCTCTGCTGAGAGAAAGGCTTTTGATTTAAGACAATCTATAGAGAAGCTGATCGAAGAGGACATGCAACAGCTGAAGAAGATTATAGAAGGAACCGATCAGGGAAGAGAAAACCTTGCTGCACGGGAAATGTATTCCTTCAGGCTCCAATTTCTGAAAGGCGCGTATGACGGTCTGAAAAAGGAAGGTGTCTCGATAGAGAATTTATGGGGAGGCATATACCGCAATTATGACGGAATCATAAAGATACTTATTCAGAACAAGAAGGAAGCGATTGCAGAGGGGGACACCCTTCGGGAAAAGCTCGGTAACGCCGCAGGGACCGGAGATCCTGAGGCTCAACCCGAAGACGGCCGCGGAATTCAGCAGGCCGGTGAGGGGGCATATGCCGACGCCATGAGCCGGATGGAGGAGCTGAAGATCCGCAACGACGATCTTCAGCTAAGTCTTGAAGCCAAAACCAAGGAACTCGCTGCAATGCAGAAAAAATTGGAAGCCCTCGAACAGGAGTACCTCGTATTATATAAAGACCAGTTTCCTGATCAGGCCTGATATATCCTTTCCCCTGTTTCATGAAGTTTGCCGATCAAAAATATCATATCCTGCTCTGTCTTGGCGTGAAATGCGCTTTCTCTAAGATGCTTTACCTCTGGGAGCCCTCTTGTATACCAGCCGTAGAACTTACGGAAGATCATGGTCCCGGAGCTCTCCCCGTGAAATTCCACGCACAGATGCAGGTGTTTCATCATGGTAGAGACAACATCCTCTTTACCTGGGCTCTTGACTATGGTTCCGCTCTTCAGAAATTCTTCTGTCGCCCGGAATATCCAGGGGTTTCCCAATGCCCCCCTTGCTATTGCTACTCCGTCGCAACCCGTTTCCTCCATCATTTTTTTTATAAGATGAGGTGACAGGGCATCCCCGCTCGCTATTACCGGTATCGAAAGGGATTCTTTCACCTTTCTGATTATTGAGTAGTCCACTGAGCCGCTATATCCCTGAGCCCTTGTGCGGCCGTGTATAAAAAGCGCTTGAACCCCTGCATCCTCAGCAAAAAGAGCCGCTTCCCGTGCGTTCACAGAACTGTCGTCCCATCCTGAACGTATTTTAACTGTAACAGGAAGAGGGGAGTTTTTTGCCATCACGGATAGCAGCCGGCCCAATTCCCTTGGGGTCTTGAGCAGGCCTGCGCCTTCACCGCGGTTTGTGACCTTGCTGACAGGGCATGCTGCATTGAAATCGAGTACCTCAAAATCGTGCGGAGAGATTTTCTCTATGGCCTGCAGGAGTATTTGAGGGTCATTCCCAAGAAGCTGGATCCCAAGCGGTCTGTCCTCCGGAATTGTTGAAAGCATAAGGTTCGTATTTTTGTTCTGGTATACAAGGGCGCGAGCGCTGATCATCTCCATGAACGCGAATTCGCAACCGAAGGCCCTGTTTATCACGCGAAAGGGAAGGTCGCTTATCCCGGCCATAGGGGCAAGAATACAGGATGATGAAATCTGTTTTTTCCCGATCGTCAGCATAGAATGTATTTTACCCTGACTGAAGTCCGAAAGTCTTCCAAGTCGCTGCCGGTAGCCGGCAGAGGACGCCATATTATTGCGTCCTAAGGTCAACCTTACAGCAACTTCCTGAGAACTTCTTGGCATATTTTTTCATTTCGCTTGCTACTTCTGATATTTCGCCATAGTGAGAAAATAACCGGGTCTTTGTGCTTGCGATGCCGACAGACAGGGAGATAAATGGAAAACTCCTCCTGCTTCCGTCTCTGTCAACGGAGTCAATGCCGCGCTTTGCCCGGTCGCCGGGTTCATAAAATGTAGGTATGATCCTGTCGAAGTTTTCCATAATCTCAAGTGCCGTATCCTCCATTCGGGCTGCATCCATGATAAAGACGAAATCATCCCCGCCAATATGGCCGACAAAACTGTTGCAGGGCTGCCGATTTCGTACAATGTTGAGCATGAGGCGGCCTGACATCTTAAGAACTTCATCTCCCCGGCTGAATCCGTAATTGTCATTAAAGGGCTTAAAGTAATCAAGGTCTGCGTAAGCAAGGCTGAAGGCCTCTCCCTTGTCTAACCTGCCCTGGATCTGTTTGATGATCGCGATATTTCCCGGAAGTCTCGTCAGAGGATTAACTTCTACAACCCGCTCAGCGCGCTTTATGCATAGGTCGATCCTTATCCTCAGGTCGGTCTCGATGAGACCCAAACTTACGTAATCATCTATGGGAAGGCGGTTTAATGCTTCAGCGGGCAAGCCTTCCGAAACGACCAAAACAACCGGCACCTGCCCGAAAATAGGATCGTCTTTGAGGTCGTTAAGAAGTCTGACAGGAAATTCCTCACGTAAGTCAGAGGCTATGATGAGAAGGTCCGGCATGCTGTTGTATATGTAGTCAAGTGAGGCTTGAATGCTGGAAAAACAGGAAAGACGATAAGATTCTTCCAGGAGACTGAGAAGAAGCGTTTTTAAGGATGCATCTTCAGTAATGACCGCTATCGATCTCAATCTAGTCTTCTAAATGCAGGAAATCCTCAGCGCTGACCAGTGCTTCATCCATCTCTTTCAGTACATCCTTTATGTCGTCAGCCGAGAATTTCAGGAGCTCCCAGGCTGAGGGATGAACCTGGGGAACATAATTATCACCGGCAAAACCAAATCCGCAGGCGCGGATGAGAATGTCCGCAACATGGACGATGGCGGTCTGCAGAGGTACATTTTTTGAAAGGTGCGGCTTGTGGTGGTAGCCGATAACTTCAATGAGGCTCTTCGGGAAATTCCATTTTTGTGCTATCCATGATCCTGACTGGGCATGGTTTATTTCAAAATGCTTCTCCTCTGCCTCATATATGAACAGACTATTTTTTTCCGCGTCTGCCATGACAACACCGTATTTGTCGGGAAACTTGAGGTTCATGACCACCTTGCCGATGTCATGGAGAAGTGCGGCAACAGATATCTCCTCAGGCTCGTCCAGGCCCATTTTTTTTGCAATTATCCGTGCCGTGACAGCGCTGCCCAAAGAATGACCCCAGAGACCAACCATCGAATTTTCCATGAGATCAAAAACAGAGAAGC
>JACRHE010000208.1 GCA_016217695.1 Nitrospirota bacterium
GTCAAATCGTTCGCTATTTCGCGGTATGTTTCTGTTATTTCTATAACCTGGACAACATGATCATACAGATCCCGCAGATAAACGAGGCTGGTATCGCTCATGCATTCATGGGTGTCGCGCTGGAGGGTAGAGACAACATCGCGCATCGGCCACAAGATCCTATGAATCGTCAGCATATCCCGCTTGTACTGGTGAATTTCGTTTATGAGGTCAGGCATGATGCGCTCGAGGATGAGATCCTCCATAACCTCTGCAACATCACTGTAGTGTTCGAGTATCGGGTAGTAACTGTCTACCACTGCATCCAACAGCGAATATGCCAGGAAGCTGACATCGTTCCTGCGCAGGCGCGATCCTTTCTCTTTGATCCGCTGGTAAATAGGGGCCCATATCTCGCTATGGGACTGCTGAAAGGTGAGAATGGTGGTATGACCCACAAATATCGAAAGCTGTTCGTTATACAGGCACCCTTCCCTGACCTTCAGCACCCGGGTGACGATGAACAGGCGGGCCTGTAAATCACAATCCTCTCCGCCGTAAGATTCGACCTTGGGCCTTTGCCTGGAGTGAAGCACATCCTCGATTGCAAGAGGATGAAGATCATACTTTGTGGCAAGGGCATGTACGGCCTTGAGATTCGACAGCCCATCCACGTTGATCCAGCGCACAGAGGACCAGTCGGGGCGATGATGTCCTAAAAAATCATCCAGGTCGTCAATCTCCTGTATCGATACATTGTTCGGGCTGTAGTCAATGCAGGTGATCTCTACCGATCCAGTTTCGCCGGAAAGGCCGACAAGTTCATCGTGCTCTATCCCTGGCGCAGAGCCGGGCTGGCTATTGAGCTGATCGGCTTGCTTCATTACCGCACTATCCTCCATAAAACCGGGAACACCATATTAGCTTAGTCGTTTTTAAACCCACCAAACTTAAGCATCAAACAACACTCGACCTTCCTTCCGGGCTGTATCACAGGTCCCTTTCCCCACGAAACAGCACCTGTTTCTCCTTTCGGAAAGTCAGCTCAATAAAAGAAATCAGGTTTATTTGAAAGACATGACAAAATGAGGTCACGGGAGTCGTGAATAGAAAAAGGGATAGTTCTAATTCGGCTTAAACTCTTTCCCTATGCGACACGTTCTCTTTCTCTCATTACGGGCAGCGTGAAAATGAGGTCAGGAAACCATTTTCCAAGTCCCCTCGGGTTTTTCTCACATCTTAAGCCTCTTCGAAGAGTATCTCCTGGGCGCCGTGCCAGAGCACCAGCCTGCCAAAGTCCTGCAGATGCTCCCGGCCTTCCGTGATGGTCAGAAAATGATTGCCGGCGAGCCGGCCCAGCTTGCCGGCAAAGCATGTCGCGCCATAGGGGAACAGGATCTCAGTTTCGCTCAATCCTCCGGGATAGAACAGAATATCTCCCGGCGCGGGATAACTGGTGGCGTTTTCAGTTCCTACATCCAGCCTGAAATCCCCCAGCGGTATCCAGCATGCCTCCCCGCTCCAGCGTGCATGGATCAGCTTCTGCGCATATGGCAGCAGCCTGCGGAACTGCTTGCATGTCTGCGGCGCGCGCACTTCTTCCATGAGCGCAGTAAATTCGAATGAAGCGACTCTGATCCGCAGCATTGCCATATTATTCACCCTATCCTTGAAATGCAGCTGTCTACTTCATGGTGCGCCTGGGCGCTATGCGGACGATGCGCCGGCCCTCCAGCAGGGACACTGCGTTCACCGGGCAGAAACGGGCGCATACGCCGCAGCCGATGCACATGTCAGCGGTCCGTTCGGATTTGCCGTCGGCATTGAGGAAGGCCGCGCCGGTATGGCATTTTTCCACGCAGGTTCCGCAGCCCGTGCAGAGCTCCGAGTCGATCACGGCAAGATAATTGGTAGAGTTGATGATAGGAGCCACCATGTTGTCCACCCCGTTCCCGCAGCAGCAACGGCAGCAGTTGCAGACACTGGTCTCATCCTTGTGGATGTCGAAGTTGGGATGGTAAGCCTTGTGCACCAGACCGTCATCCTCGGCCTTTTTCAGCACGGTGCGCGCCTCGTCCTTCGATATCATGCGCGCAAAGCCCTGCTCGGTCGTATAGCGCGCCGACTTGCCGAAGGTGAAGCAGTTCTCGCGCTCCTTGGTCTGACGGCAGGGCGTGCCCATCAGATCTTTATGGTGGCGGCAGAAGCAGTGCCCCAAGGCGATCTCGTCGAACTTGTCGATAAGGGCGTTCACTTCCTGGGTCGGGATGATGCGCTCAACAGAGGCATCTATCGACTCGCCCACCTTGATGGTCACCTTCCGGCCCGTCGGTATGTTCTCGGCCACAGGCACAGTGCGGTCCACGGGCGGACCCTGGAGCAGCAGGGGGATAAGGCTGTCATAATTCTGCTGCACCATGTCATTGAGCTCGATGAAGAGCTGACGGAACAATTCACTGATCTTACGGTTGCGTTCGGTATGCTCGACCTTGCCCATGAAGGTATATTCAAACATCCCCACATTGAAGAGGGGCAGCAGGCGATACACCATGATTCCCGCGCTGTTGGGCTGGTTGAAGATCACCCCGCGGCCCGCCAGAGTCTTGACCTTGGCGAGAATCCGGTCCTCGTAAAGTCCGCTGGTCGCCTGGAGCTGCGCCAGGGTCTGGGATTTGCCGGCCTTGAAGGCAATAATAAAATCGAGGTCATCTTCTTCGATATAGAAACGCAACAATTTCAGAAGAGTGTCGTTGACAGGCAACGGAGTTCCGCCCGCCTTGACAATTGCCTGGGCAGCGGATTCGTACTTCTGATCGATGCTTATATCTGCAGACATGGTCATCCTCCCATCAACGCTAAAGAGTATTTGAAGAATCGGGGAGCCCCCGGGAGGATGATTATCATGAGTACCTCCCAGGATCAACTGTTACACGTCCATCCAGATGTTGCATGAGGAAATAAGAAGAGATGGATGGGGGCAAAGGGATGTAAAAAAAACCAGATCCCGTAAAGGACCTGGTTCGTTAATTTCAAGTGTTTAATAAGTTACTCAAGTTTCGCACCCATATTTATCATAACGAAGCAAGAAAAAGTCAATGAAATAGCGAAGAAGAAGATGAAAGGGACTCGTTTTTGTGGTATATAAGTTGTTGATAAGACAAAC
>JACRHE010000215.1 GCA_016217695.1 Nitrospirota bacterium
CCTTACGAGTTCATCAAGATGGTCGCGGTGTTTCCTGATCTCTTCTTCCATAAGTCTGCGGCCGGTAATGTCGCGAGCGATGCCTGTTGTCCCGATAACGTTACCGTTAATATCAAACAAGGGTGCCTTAAATGTCTCGAACCACTTTTCGAGGCCCCGGTCGGCAACGAACTCTTCGACGGCCTTTTTGCGTCCGCGTTTCATCACCTCGATATCATCGGTCCGGTAGCACTCTGCGAGGTGCCTTGGCCACACGTCGAGGTCGGTCTTGCCTATAAGCTCATCCGGAGAGGCAGCTCCGCAGGCGAGCGCGAACGGTTCGTTCACTGCAACAAAACGGCCCTCTCTGTCTTTGAGCCATGCCAGAAACGGCAGGTTGTCCAGGATGGCCCTCAGTTCCATCCTCCGCGCCTTAAGCGCATTTTCCGCCTGTTTGCGCTCGGTAATATCGCGAAAGAAACCCACGTTGGATTCCCGGCCGTCGATGGTCATCTTGACCGTGTTGACATCGGCATAGAAAACCGTCCCATCCCTTCTGAGGCACGGAATTTCAGGCACAAGGGTTGTAGCTCCCCGCGACCGGGCTTCGAATTCAACCATAACTCGCGGCAGATCCGCTTTCGGATGAATGTCAGCCACGCCCATAGCCCTCAATTCCTCTTCGGTATATCCGAACATTCGGCAGGCTGCGGGATTCGCATACCAGAACATCTTTGTTTCAATATCGGCGATCAGGATGCCGTCGGCACTAACTTCAAAAAAGATTTGATATTTTACGCTGCCCGGCCGGAGCAGTCCCTCGTTCTGCATCTCCAGCTCTGTCAGGAACTGACCAGAGGGATAACTCTTCCCTTTCGTTTTCTTCCCAACCCTCATGCTATCCTTTCATTCATATGTGCACTATTACAGATATAGGCTGATCGGAGAGTGCCACATTGCGTCATGGCTCAGAAGTTTTTCCCTATATATCGCCCCATTAATGAATATTTATCATGCAATGATATATTTATCAATCTAATAATCAGCCGACATTATTCCTAAATTTCACATGCATGCCGAATAAGCTTTGGGAACGAAATCTCAGGTAAGCGGGCTAAGAAACTTCAGGACGCCCTGAATGACTTTGTCTTAAGCGACCTCTCCGTAATATATTTCACATGCTCGTCTATCACAGCCGAAAGCTCAGAGACAAACGCCTCCGGTGGTTTTATGCGGTCTAGCTTGGCAATACTCCAGCCAAGCAGGCTGGCATACAGGTTCACGACGCCGGGAGAGAGCCTGATAGACGGCTGATGCCCCTTTGAACAGCTCCCGCATAATACCGTGCCGTGAGATACGTAAAAACAGTCTCCTTTTTTCCCGCACCTGCCGCAGCCGCTGAACCTCGGCAGAAACCCCACAGCCTCAAGGAGCCTCAGTTTATAGAAAACAAGCAAAAGGCCGGTGTTACATTCCGACTCCATGACCTTCATGGTGTTCATAAGAAGCGCGTAGACCTTTTTGCTGGCTTCCCTTTCAGGAAGAAAATTCAGGGTGAGTTCGATAACCTCAGATACCCTCAGGAAACAATTCAGGGTGCTCCGGATGGAATGAAACGAATGGATAATGTCCGACTGAGTCAACCTCGGAAGCGCAGAGTCCTCTCTTCCCCAGAAAGATATCCGCGCACAGGTTAGGGGCTCAAGACTGCTGCCAAACCTGCTTTTGATCTTTCGCGGGCTCTTTGCGAAGGTTCGTATAATGCCGTGATCGCTGGTAAGGTAGGTAACGATGAGGTCGGCTTCACCAAAGGGGCTGGTTTTAAGAACAATGCCTTCGGTCCGCTGGAGCATTACATGATATTGCCGAAGTCTTCAGGCTTGAGGTTCTTCAGCCATTCATCAAGCTCATCGGCTGTCCTCGTACCCATGATACTGTCATCTACAAATATAGGGGCGCTTGTCCTGAGCGCAACAGCTACTGCATCGCTGGGCCTTGAATCGATCAGGGTCTCTTTCTTGCCGTCGTTGAGATAGATAAGGGCGTAGTAAGTATTATCTACGATCTCAGTAACAACAATCCTCGTGATCTTGACCTTGAGGCCGTCCGTAACGTTCTTTATCAGGTCATGGGTCAACGGTCTCGGAGTTGCAACCTTTCCCAGGGCGAGCGCTATCGAATCCGCTTCAGGCTTCCCTATCCATATTGGGAGAGTGCCTGCTCCATCCACTTCCTTAAGGAGAAGGATATACATATTGCTTCTCGGGTCGAAGAGCAGACCTTCGACTTTCATCTCTACGAGCATCTACCTGTACCCCAATTCATGCAGAACCCTTTTGTCGTCACGCCACCCTTTCTTCACCTTCACCCATAGCTGGAGGAAGACCCTTGTGTCAAGCAGCCTTTCAATGTCCAGGCGGGCCTGCGTGCCTATTGATTTCAGCATAGAACCTTTTGCACCTATTATTATACCTTTTTGCCCTTCTCTTTCAACATAAATATTGGCGTTTATGGCTGTCACGCCGTCTTCTCTTTCCTTCCATTCAATGATCTCAACCGCTACGGAATAGGGAATTTCATCAGACGTACCGGCCATGATCTTCTCACGTATAATCTCCGACGCCATAAACCTCTCGATCTGGTCCGTGACCAGGTCGTCGGGATAGTATTGAGGTCCCTCAGGAAGGCATTGACGCAGCTGTTTCAGAAAAAGATCTATACCATCACCAGTCAGGGCAGAGACCGGAATGATCTCCCGAAAGGGAAAGAGTTTTCTGTACTCATCGATAAGTGGCAGTAATTCAGACCTTTTTACCTGGTCGACTTTGTTTACGAGGAGTATCACAGGTTTTTTGCAGTCCGTGAGAGATTCGAGGATCTCCCTGTCCATACTCAGGTAATGGCCCGGCTCAGTGACAAAAACAACAACATCGATCTCCTTCAGTATCTCCTGCGCTGACCTCACCATAGTCTCTCCCAGGAGGGTCTTCGGCCTGTGAATGCCAGGGGTATCGATAAAGATGATCTGTGAGTCCCCGGATGTTCTGATCCCCTGTATTCTGTTCCTGGTTGTCTGGGGCCTGTCAGTTACTATGGCGATCTTCTGTCCCAGGACAGTATTAAGGAGAGTTGACTTGCCGACATTCGGCCGGCCGATAAGAGAAACATATCCTGAGCGGAAAGATTCCGGCAAGCTCAGACTTCCAGTTTACCGACAGCTTCTCTGATTCTGCCGACGCCTCGTTTAATATCATCAAGAGATGTTGCATAGGATAGCCTGATATAATCGTCGTCTCCGAATGCAGCTCCGTGAACGACCGCCACCTTCGCCTCTTCCAGGAGGTGCAGAGCAAGGTCCGATGATGACGAGATAGTTTTATCCCCGGCCTTTCTGCCATACAGCTTCGCTGTCTTCGGGAAGGCATAAAAAGCGCCGGTAGGCATCATACAACTCATGCCGTCTATGGTATTGAGTTCATCGACCAGATAACGCCTTCTGTGATCGAACTCCCTGTGCATGCCGGCCATGAAGTCCTGCGGACCTCTAAGCGCCTCTACAGCCGCCTTTTGGGAGATCGATGCAGGGTTCGAAGTCGACTGGCTCTGGATGTTCATCATCGCCTTTATTATCCCCGAAGGACCGGCGGCGTAACCGATCCGCCAACCGGTCATGGCGTGGGACTTCGAAAGACCGTTTATTACAATCGTCCTCTTCTTTATCTCATCTCCTAAAGATGCGATACTGATATGCTCGGTGCCGTCGTAAACCAGCTTCTCATAGATCTCATCGGAGACCACAAAGAAATTATGCCTGACCGCCATCTCGGCAAGCTTTTCGAGAGTCTTTCTGTCATAGGTAAACCCCGTAGGATTCGAGGGGGAGTTCAGAATGAGTGCCTTGGTCCTTTTTGTTATGGAAGCCTCGAGCACCTCAGGACGTACCATGAACGAATCAGACTCAAACGTCTTGACAAAAACCGGCGTTGCGTCGTTAAGGAGAACCTGGTCAGGATATGAGACCCAATAAGGGGCCGGGATGATAACCTCGTCTCCAGGACCGTACAGGGCCTGCGCAACATTATAGAGACTGTGCTTTGCCCCGCAGGAAACAATAATCTCTTCCCGCGTATAAACAAGACCGTTGTCCTTCTGCAGTTTATCAATGATCGCATCCTTCAGAGGGTCTATGCCTCCCACGGCAGTATATTTCGTGAACCCCTCTTTCATGGCCTTATAAGCCGCCTCTTTTATATGGTCAGGTGTATCAAAATCAGGCTCACCCACTCCAAAACTTATCACGTCGATACCCGACGCCTTCATTGCCTTTGCCTTTGAATCTATTGCCAGAGTTGGAGAAGGCTTGATCTTTTTTGCCCGTTCTGAAAGCATACATGGACCTCTCTAAAAGAAATTTGAAATATTTTAACACAACCGGAGAGATTAAGAAAAATATGGGGTCGGAGAGCCCCGCGGCACTGCCGCAGGGCCGTGCAAGTCACTCCATTTTTTTGAACATATTCTTTTTGGCGCCGCATATCGGACATTCATCAGGTGCTTCATTCTCCACGGTGTTGCCGCAGACCCGGCATACATAGTAATCAGCGTCGGCATTTTCCCCGATATTCCCAAGGGCCTTCTGATAGAGAGCTGCATGAATCTTCTCCACCTCGTTGGCGAAATTGAAACTCCTGAGTGCCCCCTTGCTCCCCTCAGCCTCCGCATCTTTAATCATCTGCGGATACATGCTGCTGAATTCATGGGTCTCGCCTCTGATGGCAGCTTCGAGATTCTCCTTTGTGCTTTTTATGCCGCCGAGCTCCCGCAGATGGCTGTGGGCATGCACAGTCTCGGCCTCTGCAGCAGCCCTGAACAACCTGGCGATCTGCTTAAAACCTTCCTCCTCTGCCTTCTTTGCAAATGCGAGATACTTCCTGTTGGCCTGCGACTCACCCGCAAAGGCATCCTTTAGATTATCATCTGTTTTTGCCATATCCTTTTTCCTCCCAGAGCGTAAGTAACCCTTATAGATTCATCCCGAACACGAAAACGTCTTTAAAGCCTCCTGTAATCTACTTCATCGCATCGTAAACCCTGCCCACCATTTTGGCTGAGGGCTTAAGGGTCTTGTCTCCCTCATCCTGCCATCTGACCGGACAGGCCTCATCACCGTGGGCTCCGAGATAAACATTGGCCTTCACCTTCCTCAGGAGCTCATCAATATTTCTTCCGAGGTTATAATAGTTTACTTCAGCATTCATAAGCCTGCCTTCGGGGTTGATGATAAATGTTCCGCGCAGGTCTAGTCCTGTCACCTCGTCATATACGCCAAACATCCTTGAAACCTTTCCTGTAGGGTCGGCTCCCATCGTATATTTCACGTTCTCAAGCATCTTTTCTTCCCTCTGCCAGGCAAGATGCACAAATTTTGTGTCTGTGCTTACGGTAATGACCTCTGCGCCAATCTCCCTGAAATTCTCCTGCTGCTCTGCCAGAGCAGCGAATTCCGTTGCTCAGACAAAGGTGAAATCTGCAGGATAGAAAAAAAGGACAGTCCATTTCTTCTTTTTTATGAGTGCCTTTAGGCCTGTCTCTCCAAAATCACCCTTGACCGGCTCAAAGGTCTCGATCCTAAAGTCCGGAACAATCTCACCGATTTTGATGCCACAGCAATGCTCGCTCATACGTATCCTCCTCTTTCATGAAAAAACTTTATCCTCGTGCTGACATTCTAAAGGAATCTTACTATGGAAACTCCTCCCTGTAAAGCTCGGTCAGGGGGTCAATGGATAGTCGCACCTCTCCTGAAAAACCTGTGGCCGCATATAATGCACCGTGTTTCATACTCTTCCGACCAAATATCCAGATCAAAGCCGCAATCCGGGCAAGTAATAAACTCCGGCAGAAGCCGGTATTTCACTATGCTAAGCTCTTTCTCATCACGTTTCACCCGTTTTTCTTTCATCCTCTCCTCCATCTCTCGCTGATTGCCGTTTTCTGCTGCAGAGATTCATTTTTAAGTCTATTTTCTCAGCGCTTTCTGCATTCGGGACAGATACCGTAAAACTCTATATGATTGCCTGTTATTTCAAAACCTTTGCTGTCGCCTTCGGAAAGATCGAGCCGGTAGCCGACACCTATATCCACTATATGCCTGCATTTAGTACAAATAAGATGATGATGTGGCTCCGTGTTCGGATCGAACCGTTTCTTGAAAGGGTCAATCGTGAGTTCAAGGACTTCACCTTTCATCCTGAGCGAATCAAGTGTGTTATATACAGTTGCAAAAGACATTGTCGGAAACCTTTGCGAGACTGCAGTATAGATATCTTCTGCCGACGGATGGCTCTTATTGCCCTCAAGGAACTCCAGGATCGCGATCCGCTGAGGTGTTAGTTTAAGCCCTAATTTTTTATACTTTTCCATTCATTCTCTTCTAATAATAATTATAATCTAATTGTATTTATTGTCAAGTAAAACTTCTTACTAACGAATAATTCAAATCATAAGACGGCATTGAATAATGGCGGGATATCCTACCAGATATGGACATACAGGGTTTTTCGACGCAAACGACAAAAGACGATTTGTAAGGAAACACTGCCGTATTGGAAAAAGAAGAAGACTAAACCAGCGTGGGGCGGAATAAACCGCCCCGAAATCAGGAATAAATTCGAGCTATCTGGATGGTGCTGAAGGTACGGCAGGAATATTCTGTTGCGCAGGCTGGCCGCCCTGAACCGGCCCAGAGATCGGTCCCTGGGGCCCCTGAGGGATATTCTTCTTCTGTTCGGTCGCCACAGGAACCTTTTTTACAACAGAGCTGCCCTTTGACGTCACAACTGCCAGGGCCAGCGAGGTCATCATAAAGACAATCGCTGCAATGGTAGTCATCTTGCTGAAAAATGTGGCAGCTCCCCTTGCGCCAAAAAGTGTCTGGCTCGAGCCACCGAATGCGGCACCCAGTTCTGCTCCCTTACCGCTCTGTATAAGCACGATAAAGATCAGAAAGATACATACTATAATATGTAAAACTAAAATCAAGGTTGATAATATCATTACATCTCCTTTTTAAAATTGACTATCCGGGAAAAGCTCTCCGGTTTCAGGCTCGCGCCTCCGACAAGCGCACCGTCAACGTCCCTGCATACCATAAGACTATCGACATTTTCAGGCGTAACGCTTCCGCCATATATTATACGGATTGAACCGGCTTTATTTCCATATGAATCTTCCAGGATTTTCCGTATGAAGGCATGTACTTCCTGAGCCTGCTCTGTCGTTGCCGTCTTGCCTGTGCCGATAGCCCAAATCGGCTCATAAGCCACAACAAGATTCTCATCAGTAACACCTTCGAGACCCTTTTCTGTTTCGCTCCGAATCACGTCAAAGGTCTTCCCTGCCTCACGTTGTTCAAGCGACTCTCCCACGCAAAAAATGACTCCAAGCCCTGCCTTTTTCGCGGCCTTAATCTTCCTGTTTACTGCATCATCGTTATCCCCAAAATGCTGTCTCCTCTCGGAGTGCCCTATTATCACATGCCTGCAGCCGGCATCAAGAAGCATGGCAACTGATATTTCCCCTGTGTAGGCACCCTTGTCTTCCCAGAAAAGGTCCTGGGCAGAAAGCTGCACGTTGGTACCTTTTACCTTTTGAAATGCCGCGTCAAGGGACGTAAAAGGCGGCGCTAGAACAACCTCGGTACCCGATACATCTTTCACCATGGGAAGAAAGCTGTCGAGAAACTCTTTCGTCTCACCGATCGTCTTATTCATCTTCCAGTTGGCCGCGATAAAATATCTTTTCATGACCCGATTAATTTAATCCAAGAGCAGGATATTGTCAAGCGATACTATTCACCCTCATTCACCATCAATTTTGAGCGGGAACTGCATTTGAGCGGTTTCAGCGGCGTGTATCGCCTCACCGGGACGGTGAGGGACGCCGGTGCCTCAGAGGTACCGATCTGAGAGGGACCGAGAATGAGTCGAAAATGCAGTTCCTGCGTATATTTTTGATGGTGGATTCCGGTTCAGTTAAACCTGTTCATGGCCCTTTCAATACCGTCTTCTATTATCGAATAAACCGCATCAGCAGCCTTCTTGACGGCTTCCCTGATTAAGGGAAGTTCTTCTCTCCTGAACTTAGAGAGAACAAACTCTTCAGTAGGAATATTCGGATCCCGGCCGATACCGATCTTGACCCTGACAAATTCATTCGACCCGATATGCTGGATGACCGATTCCACGCCCTTATGCCCCCCCGAGGAACCTTTTTTCCTTATCTTCAGTCTTCCGGTTTCAAGATCAAGGTCGTCGTGAATAACGATTATCTTTTCCGGGGGAATAAAAAACCTGGCAGCTATCTTCCTGACTGCTGTCCCGCTCCGGTTCATAAATGTCAATGGCTCTATCAGGACGATCCTGTCGTCTCCGATAGAGCCATTTCCGATGATATAACCTTCTTTTTCCTTGAGTGTTATTCGCTGAACCTCAGCGACTTCCTCGACAACCAGAAATCCGACATTATGTCGGGTCCGCGAATATCTAGGACCGGGGTTTCCGAGACCAGAGATGAGCCACAAAGATTACTTCTCCTTCTTTTCTGCTCCCTCTTCCTCTTTCTTACCCTTCTTCGCTACCTCCGGTTCAGCTGCTTCAGCTGCTGCGGCCTCTGCTGCCGGCGCAGCCTCTGCAATAGGAGCCGTAACTGTTACAATGACATCCTTGGGATCAGTAAGCACCTTTATCCCTTCCTCGAATTTCAGATCTCCCACATGCAAAGACTGACCCAATTCGAGCTTTGAGATATCAATGTCAACCTTGCCTGGGATCTTGTCGGGAAGGCATTCTATTTCCACCTCTCTTACGGCATGTTGTATGAGACCGGCGTCCCTCTTCACTCCAATCGGCTCTCCAACCGTTATTACGTGAACTGTGACCCTTATCTTCTCGGTCAAAGAGACCTCGAAGAAATCCGTATGGAGCAGATCTCCCTTAACAGGATCCACCTGAAAGCTCTTCAAAAGTGCGAGTTTTTTGTCTCCGTCAGGGAACTCCAGATCAACCATAACCTGCTCGCCCGCAACCTTATTGATAAGTCTTGAAAGTCCTTTTCTGGAAAGCTTTATTGACTGCGCCTTCCCTTCCCTGTAAAGCACCGCCGGGACCATCCCTTCTCTCCTGAGAGAACGGGCGGCTCCTTTCCCGTGCTCTCCTCTTTTTTCTGCTGCTATGCCTAATCTTTCCATATTCTCCTCCTCTATATAAATAATGAGCTTATTGACGATTCCTCATGAATCCTTCTTACCGCCTCTCCCAAAATGGGAGCAATGCTTAATACGGTCAATTTCCTGCAGGTTTCTTTTTTGCTGTCAAGAGGGATCGTATTCGTAACGATCATCTCCTCGATCGCGGAATTATTGATACGCTCTACCGCGGCACCTGAAAGCACTGCGTGCGTGCATGCGGCCGAAACCTTTCTGGCACCGTTTTCCTTCAGGGCCTGGGATGCCTGGACCATGGTACCGGCTGTATCTACCATATCATCGAGGAGTATGGCATCCCTGCCGACGACATCCCCGATGACATTCATAATCTCGCACTCATTGGCTTTCTCCCGCCTCTTATCAATGATAGCAATGGAGCAACCGAGCCTTTTTGCAAAAGCCCGTGCGCGCTCCACACCTCCTGCATCAGGCGAAACAATCACCAGGTTGTCCGCATCGTACTTATTCTTCATATGGTCGAGCAATACCGGTGTTGCATAGAGATTGTCGACAGGGATATTAAAGAAGCCCTGTATCTGGCCCGCATGCAAGTCAACGGTGAGCACCCTGTTGGTTCCTACCGCGGTGATAAGATCAGCCACCATCTTTGCCGAAATCGGCACCCGCGGCTGCACCTTCCTGTCCTGCCGCGCATATCCGTAATATGGGATGACTGCAGTGATTCGCCCCGAAGAAGCCCTTTTCAGTGCATCGATGATCAGGAGCAGTTCCATTATATTGTCATTGACCGGCATGCAGGTAGGCTGAAGAACAAAAACATCTGATCCTCTGACATTCTCATTCAATCTGACGAGTATTTCCCGGTCACTGAATGTCGAGACAGTCGCGTCCCCCAACTGAATATTCAGACAGGATGCAACCTCTTTTGCAAGTTCTCTATGAGCTGTGCCGGTAAAAAGCTTCAACCCTTGCGGCATTGTTCCCCCTTAAATATATAAAAATCTATCTCTCGGCTAAACTGGCTGGGGCGGGAGGATTCGAACCTCCACATGGGAGATCCAAAATCTCCTGACTTGCCGTTTGTCGACGCCCCAAAAAGACCAAACGCAAATACAGAAACCGAAACTGTCTTATGCCTCGTGTCATGATTCCCATCTCTCATGCCGATCCAGCGTCTTCGCAATCCTGCACCAGTAATCCTTCATGGTTACTGATGCCTTTCGAGCATCTTCCTCGGAACGGAAAACCCCGAAGACAGTCGGACCGCTCCCGCTCATGGAGGAAAGAACTGCCCCGTTTTCGGTGAGCATTTTTTTTATCTCAGCGACCACAGGATATTCCCTGATGACCCCGGCTTCAAGGTCATTAAAAACCATATGCCTCAGGGAAGCAAAATCCTTCCTGTCAAGAGCTTGACAGAACAGTTTAATATCAAGAGATCTTTTTGTCAACTCCGGCAGGCAGAGAGAGTATGCCCACGCCGCCGAAACCCCTGTCGGGGGCTTCACGAGAAGGAGAGATAAGGAACCGCTCGTCTTCAGGGGAGTCAGCCTCTCTCCTCTGCCTTCCGCAATGGAAAAAGGACCTCCCATAAAAAAGGGAACATCAGAACCTATCCTTAAACCGAGGTCCATCAATTGTTTCTCATCAAGGTGCAGTCCCCAGAGCCTGTCCAACCCAATAAGCGTGAATGCGGCATCACTGCTGCCGCCGCCAAGCCCTGCAGCCGCAGGTATCTCCTTTTTCAGAGATATCCTCGCCCCGCCCTCATAGGAAGCAAAGTTTTTCAGAAGGACAGCTGCACGGTATACAAGGTTCTCCTCGACTGGAATCTCAAGATCAGATGATAACTCAATCTCATCTGCCTTTTCGAAAGAAAGAGTATCAAAGATGCTCACATACTGCATTGGGCTGACTATCTCATGGTATCCGTCGGCCCTCTTGCCGACAACAGAGAGAATCCAGTTGATCTTTGCAGGGGCCCTGAGGATAATTCTCATCTTAAACTGAAAGGCAGAGGAAACAGGAACGACAAATCATTTCTCCTTTGTCGCCGGAACAAGGTTTCTGATTTTCTGCTCTACCCGTTCTTTCAGCCCTTCTTCCTTTTCTCCGTAGCGCAGGGACTTCTTCCAGAACTCGAGGGCCATCTCAATGTTATCCATCTTCTGATACACATCTCCGAGATGCTCATACACAACCGGATCGTCCTTAGCAAACTGCACTGCCCTTGAAATTGTTTCGAGGGCCTTTTCATAGTTGCCCTGCCTGAAGTATACCCATCCGAGACTGTCCAGAATAAATCCATTGTCAGGTTTTTCAGCGAGGGCGCGGGTGATGAGTAAATAGGCCTCATCAATATGTATATTTTTTTCGGCGAATGAATAGCCCAGGTAATTCAGGGCATCGGCGTTCCTGGGGTTGAGTTCTACCGCCCGCCTCAAATGGGTAACGGCTTCTTCAAACCGGTCCAGTTTATCCAGCACAATGGCAAGATTATAATGCAGCTCGTCATTATGGCTGAATCGCGCAACGGCATCCTTCAGCACCGACTCCGCCTTCCCATACTCCCTCCCATGCTGGTGAGCAAGAGCGAGATAGAGGTAAACCTCCGGCTTCTCCTTTTCGAAATCCAGTATCTCTTCGTACATCTTTATCGCATCCTGATCTCTCTTTTGCTTAGCATAAATGAACGCGAGGTGCAGAAAAGAATTAATATTCCTGGGATCAGTCGCTATGATCTTTTTCAGTTCATCGACCGCCTCATCATATTTCTCCATCTCCTCAAGTACGAGCGCACTATAAAACCGGATGGCATTGTTATCGGGTCTTGCCTTCAGCGCTATCCTGAATTCATCGAGAGCACGCGCATACTGCTTCTCCTCAAAATAGAGCATCCCGAGCCTCACGTGCATATCAATATTCTCAGGCTGAACCCTGCTCAATGACTCGAACTCCTCTATCGCCTTCCCCAAGGCCTTCACCTTGAGATAGACCTGCCCGAGACGCTCCCTTGCCTGATTGTTATGAGGATTAAGGCTGAGGGACTTTTCATAGTTTTCCATCGCCTCCCTGAGGTGCTCCCGGATCTCGTTGAGTATTCCCAGCTTGAAATACACGGTATCAAGGCTTGGACGGATTTCAAGGGCCTTTTTCAGAAGTTCCTCTGCCTTCTCGTATTCCTTCTTATCTATTGCAATAGAGGCCAGATAATCGAGCGCGGCAAAGTCATCGGGATCTTTAGCTATAAGATTACGGAGAATTACCGCCGCCTCATCGAGTCTGTCGCTATTGTAGTAGAGTCTTGCCAGAGAAAGGGCTGCGTCATGATTCTCGGGATCTATCTTCAATGCCCGCTCGTACATCCTCAGAGAATCCCCGGCCTTTTTCTGGCTATTATAGATGTCACCGGCAAGCATGAGCGCAGGAACATACTCAGGATTCTCCCTTATAACCTCTTCTGCCATTGTCAGCGCCCCCGCCATATCACCTGTCCGTGCCATTACAAGGCTGCTCTGGACCCTCAAAAAAGGAGATTCCGGATCGTGCTCAAGGGCCTTCCTGAAAAAAGCAAGCGCGTCATCCCACTGATAAGAAATATAGGCCTCATATCCCAGCATATAGTAATAATCCGATTCAAAGGCATGCGGGATCTCGGCCTCCGGCGCCTTCACCTCTTTGACAGAACAGGATGAGACCAAAACGACAAGTATCAGTGAGAGCAGTATCTTGCTTCTTAACTCGATTTTCACGGTAATTCCTTATAAGTCCGGTTCTTAACGACCGGCATAAATATGCTTTTTTATTATGACATAACGGCATTTTTTGCACAAATTACGGGACTTCAGCCTGCTCATAACGGTTGAAACGCGGCATGGCAATCAGCCGGGAGACGAACCTGCAAGTTCAATGTTCAGCATCAAGAACAGATCTTACGCTTCTCAAAAGCTCTCTTGGAGAGACAGGCTTTGATATGAACTTGAACCCGTCCACAATAATCCCCTTTTCCTGAATGACTTCATCCGGATGGCCGCTCATAAAAATTACCTTGAGGTCCGGCCTTATTCTCCTGGTCTCTTCGACAGCGACATTGCCGCTTTTTTTCGGCATTCCCAGGTCACACAGAAAAAGACGGATGCCGTCCCTATTTCTTGCCATCTTTTCTACCGCTTCATCACCGTCAACCGCCTCAATAACAGTATAGCCGGACTTTCTCAGCAAAGAACTGACAAACGCCCTGACCTCCCCATTATCCTCGGCAAAGAGAATTGTTTCTGTTCCTCCCCTGACAGGAAGTTCAGCCGTCATCCCGGAATCTTCTCTCTCACCACTGACAAGGGGAAGATAGAAAGAAAAAGTGCTACCCCCTCCGGGAACACTCTGGACATCGATAAAGCCATTGTGTTTCTGAATAACCCCATATACCATCGACAGCCCCAGACCCGTGCCTTTCCCTACTCCCTTTGTCGTAAAAAACGGTTCAAATATCTTCTCCCTCGTTACGGCATCCATGCCTGTCCCTGTATCTTTAACGGAAACGACAGCATATGTCCCGGGTTCTCCGCTTCCGTACATCGCAAAAAAATCCCTGCCGAGTTCCCTGGCCCCGGTGTGGATAGTCAGAGTCCCGCCATCAGGCATCGCATCCTTCGCATTCGACACAAGATTCATTACGACCTGCTCGATCTGGTTGCTGTCTGCCATGACCCTCAAATCCCTTTCGTCAAGAGCCAGTATCAACTCGATACCCTCACCGATAAAGATCGTTATAAGACCCTCGATCTTCTTTACCGTCTCATTGAGCGACAGGACCTTCCGGTGTGTTATCTGTTTCCTGCTATATGCAAGCAATCCCCGCGTCAGATTCGCCGCCCTGTCAGCCGACGTCGATATCATATCTACATAGGTCCTCAGAGGACTGTCTTTCGGAATCTCTTCCTGCAGAAATTCACTGCATCCTATAATGGCGGTCATGA
>JACRHE010000217.1 GCA_016217695.1 Nitrospirota bacterium
GTCCATGGCCTCCCGGATCTCCTGAGCAGCATTACCGTAAAGTTTCGCCTTCTCACTGTCACCGAAGAATTCAGTGAATTTCCGGGCTGCATCGAGTCCCGCATATACAGCAGACACGGTGAAAGTGTGGACTCCCCATTTTTCCTCCCACAGGTCATACGACGGCAGAGGAAGTCCGGTCGTGCTGTCCCTGTAAGAGGCCAGAAAGTCCGCGCACCTTATCACCAGAGAATGGTACTGTCTGACCGCGAACTCAATATCCCTGAAGGTATCGAAATGATGCCAGAGAGCCCAGAGCACGAGCCCTGTCCCATCCTCCTGGATCGGCAGGATCTTTTGACCATCGCTTATCCATGGGTGCCAGGAGCTGCCGAGAGACCCGTTGGGATTATATTTGTGGAGAAAATATCCCTCAGACTCTTTTCCCCTTCCGAGGATGTCAAGGCAGAAATCAAAAAACCTCCTTGTCGGCCCTATGTATCCTGCCAGGTCAAGGGCGTAGGCGACAAAGGCGCCGTCCCTCGGCCACATATAGCTATAGGTATCCCTGGCAAAATGCTGGACATCCGAATCGTTCGCCGCGATTATGGCCCCGTCCGAATCA
Organism: Nitrospirota bacterium; assembly: GCA_016217695.1. Lineage (GTDB taxonomy): Bacteria > Nitrospirota > Thermodesulfovibrionia > Thermodesulfovibrionales > UBA6898. The sequence continues at coordinate 605 of JACRHE010000217.1, forward strand.
ATGTTTGTCCTGACTATCAGAAGGCTCTTTTTATAAAGCTCCACGACGCTGGCGGGAAGGTTCGCGAAATTGATCTCCTGCTTGTTCACCCAAGCCCTCCAGTAGTCGTCAGTCCTTTGCATGAAATATCGGGGTCCATGTCTGATTACCATCTGGTTTAAGGTGCTGACCTCCTGATAATTCTCGCCGGCAGCGATCCAGTAATATACAGTCTGAGCTTCTCCAGCCCGAATCCTGACAGAAAAGGAAAGTACCGAATCCACAGACCCCTGTGATATCGGGGCGCCATCAAGCACCCCATCCTCCGCATCCTTCCAGGTACCCTCAAGACCGTGAAACTCCTTTATCCCGGTTGCATACTGATCAACCCCGTGACTGTTGTTACGCATACCGCTCATGAGAAAATACCTTTTTTCCTTGTAATGTATAAGAGCCTTTTCATCGGGATCAAAATAGGCTGTATCGCCGGCAGGGGATTCGAGGATATGAAAATCATGGTGAAAAAAAATCCTGAACTCCCTTTCCCTGTCCGAAAGGTTTCTCAGAAGGATTGTCTTGATATAGACGTTTTCCCTGAAGTCGACCATATCGTTGCAGTGGATATGCATTCCGAGCTGTTCGTTGACAGCGGTGACGTGAGTTAAAAGGGTTTCTTCCGCATACTCAAGCCTGAGTATCCAGTCCTGACTATTCACCCATCTGAAGAGCCCTTCGCTCCACACCCCGAAACGGAACTTATGCCCGTCTGTATGGTTCTCCTTGCCTACGCAGGGGAAATAGATATCCCGGAGACAATAGTCATGATCAAAGGTGATCAGAAAATCGTCATTGCCTACAGGGATGTCACGGGGCATACAGGGTGAGCCTTTTCATAGGGTCAGCAGAAAAGCGATGATATTCTGCATCTCTTCATCAGAGAGATAGGCGTAAGATGGCATATCCTTAAAAGGGGTTCTTAACTGCTGCACCACATTAGCCGGGGTGGCAGGTCTTCCGCTTACCGGTAACCTGGGGTTTTTAAGTATACCCTTGTGGCCGGGACCGACGCCGGCCTTAATACTGTATGCGTCATGACAGAAGTAGCATTTGGTCTCGTAAAGCTCTTTACCCTTTGCAATGCTTTCAGAATCCGTCTTCACGAGAAGCACCGACATCGCCTTCATCGGTTCGCCGCGCACCTCAACTGCCTTCCCGACCGACCTGTCAGACCCGAGCTTTGTGATCAGGAGATAATATCCAGCGGAAGTCCCTATCACGCCAAAGCTCAGAAGCGCGACAACAAGACCGAGGATCTGGACCTGGCTGTAATACTTGCGATAAAATCTGTTAAAGGCTATCTTGAGGAAAACAAGCACCAGCACAGCTAAAGAAAAGACCGCATGAAATGCACCACGGAAAGACAGTTCCGCCTTTGTCCTGACGATAAAGTCCAGACAAAGATATGAGATAAAGAAAAAGAGGAGCAGATACATAAAACCATTAGCCCTGTGGATCTTCCTCAGCCTCTCGGCATCAAAGCGCCTCTCGGTCCTCCCGAACATCTCGAACATCGTGAACATGGCAACGAAGACAGAAACGAGAACAACTACAGACAAAAGAGATTTGAAAAAAAATATCTGCATTCCACCTCCCCTGCGGAAAACGTATGCCCGGCAGGGAAGTACCCGCCGGCCTCAGCCTCCTGTTCCAGGCGGTACCTCCCTTATCCGAGCCATATGGACACTAATAACCCGGGGCCTTTTTACCGGGTTTGCCAGTCGTTGCAGCCTTCATTGATTTGATATAGGCGACCATATCCTTCATCTGGTCGGACTTGACATCAATAGCCTTTCCCTTATTGGCGTTCACAATACAGAAATTAACCGCCTCTTCCAGACTCTTCTGGGCCTTTCCCATGATATTGAACTCTTTTTTGTCGGCAGCCTTTTCCAGGCCCTTTCCGTTCTGGTGGCAGTCATTGCAGGCCTTTGACCCTCCCGCAAACTTGGTATCATTGAAAAGCGTCTTGCCCCTCTCTTCAGGCAGATGTTTTTTGGCGGCGGCAAAAGAAAAAAGAAGGCCGACTGCTACCATGGACATCACGGCGATCCTGATCATCTTCATTATATCTTCACCTCCTCTCCCAAAGGATGTAATTCAGCGTCTTTATAGATTGATATACTATATTTTGATATAATTGTCTATATAACTTTTCGGGGGGAAAGACAATGATGAAAAATGCTATAGAGACCGCAATAAAGATGGAGACGGATGCAATAGCCTTCTATGAAGAGGCCGCAGGTAAGGCAAGCCATCCCTTCGGGAAAGAGATGTTCAGGGGGTTTGTGAAGGATGAAAGGAGACATTTAGTCATGCTTCAGGGCCTTTTTCAGGGACAGGATATCGACGATGAGCTGATCAGACCGAAAGAGACTATCAGGACAGTCTTCAGCGCTCTGAAAGACGTCATGATGCAGAGGGTTAAGGCCCTCGAAAGCGAGATGGAAGCAGTGAGAATCGCCCTCACCTTCGAGAAAGAGGGTTTTGATTTCTACAAACAGGCGGCTGCACATGCCGACTCTGAGAAGGAAAGAAAGCTTTTTGAACGGCTCGTTATCGAAGAAAACGACCACTACTCCATCCTGAATGAGACCTTCGAATTTCTGGACAATACCGGACACTGGTATATGTATGAGGAGCGGGGAATAATAGAAGGTTAAGTTCGAAATACGAAGACCGAAGCTCGAAATTTTATCCCGGTGATTTCTTGATGTCTTATTTCATGTCTGCCGATGTTTAGAATTTCGGATATAGTGCTTTGAATTTGTCTGTAAAATTGGGAGGAATCAATGAAGACGGTTCAGATAAAACCTGATATTTATTGGGTCGGAGCAATTGACTGGGGCGTACGGGATTTTCACGGATATGTCACTCCAAACGGTACGACCTATAACAACTACCTTATCATGGACGAGCAGATTACGCTCGTCGACACAGTTAAGCACGACTTTTCCGAGATCACGATCGACAATATCCGCAGCCTTACTGATCCGTCTTTGATAAAGAATATCGTCGTCAATCACATCGAGCCTGATCACGTAAGCAGTATCGACAAGATAATGGAACTAACCCCTGACGCGATGATCTATATTTCGGACAAGGGAAAGAAGGGCCTTGAAAGGTCCTTCGACATCTCGAAATGGAACTTCACGGTCGTAAAATCAGGGGACACAATCAAGACAGGGAAATATACCCTCCTCTTCCTTGAAACCCCGATGCTGCACTGGCCTGATTCGATGGTGACCTACGTCAAGGAGGCAAAACTGCTCATCTCACAGGATGCCTTCGGACAGCACCTGGCCACAACAGCGCGATTCGACGATGAGTTCATAGAATGCGCCTCGCATGCCGAACTCGAAGACGCGATAGTCGACTATTATGCCAACATCCTCATGCCCTTTGGCCAGCTCATAAAGAACAAGATAGCAGATATCCAGAAGCTCGGACTCGACATAGATATGATAGCGCCTGACCACGGCATTATCTGGAGAAAAGAACCCCAGCGTGTCATCGAGTCCTACCTGCGTATGGCCAACGGAGGCGCTGCGCTGCGCGTCGCTATAATTTATGACACCATGTGGCACAGCACCGAGCATATGACTCTCCCGCTCATGCAGGGCATCAAGGATGAAGGCGTTGACTGCAAGGTGATAAAACTCCGGGCAACTCCCATGAGCGTCGCCATCAAGGAGTTCTGGAAATCCAGGGGTTGCCTCATCGGTACCCCTACGCTGAATAATATAATGTTCCCCACTATAGCGGAATATCTCACCCACCTGCGGGGGCTTCGTCCAAAGAACCGCATCGCAGGCGCCTTTGGAAGCTTCGGATGGGGCGGCGGCGCAGTCAAGGAGGCATACGAGGAGTTCAAACGGATGGGGCTCGAGATCGTGGAGCCAGGCGTCCAGGTCCAATACAGACCTTCTGCAGACGATGAACTGACGTGCTATAACTTCGGCAGGGAGTTCGCACAGAAGGTAAAAGAATATCACGTCAAATTCAATCCATAGAGCTCATGACAAGCGGCATAACCACATGAAAGTTCTGGCACTGCTGGGAAGCCCGCGTCCCGAAGGAAATACGGATCTGCTTTTACGGGAGGTAATACGCGGAATAAAAACCACCAAATCGGAAGTCAGGACATACAATCTGAATCTTATGAATATAAAACCCTGTCAGGACTGCGGCGGCTGCGACAAGACAGGCAGCTGCATCATCAGCGACGATATGTCCGAAATTTATCAGGAGATACGCAGGGTTGACAGGGTAATCCTTGCTTCTCCTATCTTCTTCTTCTCTTTAAGCGCTCAGGCCAAGACGATGATCGACCGGTGCCAGAGCTTCTGGTGCGAAAAGTATCTCCTCAAGAAGGCAATTCCCGGAGGGAAATACGGCAGAAAGGGGCTCCTGATCATGGTCGGGGGCATGAAAAAAGAGATAGGCCTGGAATGCGGAGACGCGACTGCCAAGGCATTCTTCAGGACGATCAGCGTCCCTGAACATGCGGTGCTGAGCTTCCTGGGGGTCGATGCAAAGGGCGCGATCACAGAGCACCCGACAGCTCTCAGGGAGGCGTTCGAGGCAGGAAAACAGCTCGTCAGCGTCTAGCTGATGTCATTCCCTCTTCCTCAGTATATCCAGCTTTATCCGACGACCAGGTGCAACCAGAACTGTTTCTTCTGCTTTAATCATCCGTCCGCATCCCAACAGAAAACCGACCTCTCATATGATAATGCGATGATGCTACTTAACATCCTCGGCGACATCCCTATGCGCGATATTGATATCATGGGAGGAGAGCCTCTGCTGCTTACATGGATGCCTGATTTCATCAGGGCCGCCCTGAGCAGAGACATGAGCGTGAATATAAGCACAAACGGAAGCTTCCCCGAGATAATGAGCAAGATGAAGGGCATGGATCCGGCGAGATTCAATATCGGGGTATCTCTTGAAGGCAGTACTGAAGCCGGACATAATGGCCATACGCGGTCGAAGAACTTCAGCCTCGCTCTCAGGAGCATACAGAATCTGGTATCCCTTGAGCTCGATCCAATAGTCAA
>JACRHE010000214.1 GCA_016217695.1 Nitrospirota bacterium
CGGGGAACATCACTCCTGGCCGTTGCCATTCGATTTGGAGGGCGGTTCATCCCCGCATCTGCGGGGAACATCAGTAAAGCATCTCGGCGGCATCTATCGCAATCGGTTCATCCCCGCATCTGCGGGGAACATTTAGCCGCTATTGACAGGGGGCTATGCGACCATGGTTCATCCCCGCATCTGCGGGGAACATATCAAGGGCTGAATCGGAAGCTTTATCATAATAGGTTCATCCCCGCATCTGCGGGGAACATAGGACATTAACAATTCCCTGGGCTATCTCCATCGGTTCATCCCCGCATCTGCGGGGAACATATCAGGAGTATTATTACCATAAGCAAAAAAGGCGGTTCATCCCCGCATCTGCGGGGAACATTGCGCAAACCTCTGCGATATCTCTGCCCTGGCCGGTTCATCCCCGCATCTGCGGGGAACATTGTACTGTTGGGTACCCGAAAAGGGGCGTCGCCGGTTCATCCCCGCATCTGCGGGGAACATCCGACAGGGTTATGCCCTGTCGGTTCGATCCGCGGTTCATCCCCGCATCTGCGGGGAACATAGATTCCTGACGCTGATGATACTCTTAACCAGCGGTTCATCCCCGCATCTGCGGGGAACATAGGCGCGGAGGTTGCGCGACGTAATGCAAGGCCGGTTCATCCCCGCATCTGCGGGGAACATACTTCTTATAACTTGCTGAAATATAAGTCAGTTTTCAATGAGCAAAAATCTACCGGCATATTTTCATTCAAAAGTCGGTTCATTTCCTCCCTGTATTTCGGGCAAGAACGAGACCAGCTTTATGCCGTCCATCTCAACAGGCTCCCTTCTGTTTGCTCCCCATGTCAGAAAATCAAACCCTGATTCCGTATTTGTGCTCCATACCATCACTGCGTTACCTTCACCGCTTCCTTTTATCACCGTCTCCCAGATCATTTCCCTTACCCGACGGGACACGTGTCCCACATAAACGCCCGCCCGCACTTCAAGCAGCCAAATAGCCAGACGGCCCCGAAGTCTGGGCGGAACATTTTCAACCACGATGGCCAGCATCGCCTATATTCTCCTTATTGGGTATTGCAATCGGGACAGCCTCTTCGTGCGCCTTCGGCTTTTCAATACCACCCGCAGACAGAATCTGTTCAATAGAAGGGATAATACGGCTCAACAATTTGGACTGTCGGAAGGCATCTCTGCATGCAAGCCGCACCTCCCTCTCCGGCTCTTTCGGGTTCTTCGACGCAATGCGAAAGGCTACCGGAACCACCGTCTCGAATTTGAAAATATCTGCAATATCATAGACAAAGGACTGCGGTTTGCCCGTGTGAATAAATCCGATAGCTGGCGCATAACCGGCAGCCAGGATTGCAGCTTCGCAAATCCCATAAAGACACGCGGTTGCGGAACTGAGACATCGGTTCGACATGTCGCCGCTTTCCCACTCCGAATAATCATAATTTCTGCTTTTCCATGTAACGCCGTATTGCCTGGCCAAAAGTTCGTACATCTTTCGAACACGAACTCCCTCGATACCACGCAACTGTTCGACGCTGCGCCGCTCAGGCGGTTTCTCCTTGAACCTCATTTCATACATCTTCCTCACAACCCTCAGTCTGGCGTCATCGTCAAGCGCAAGCTTTGCCTGATAGAGAAGACGATCAGCACGCGCCCCTCCTGGCTGGCCGGATGCGTACAGCCGAACGCCTCCGTCTCCTATCCAGACGAGGAGACAGCCCACACGCGAGGCCAGCGTCACAGCGGCGTGAGAAACCCGGGTACCCGGTTCGAGCATAAGGCAAGCAACACCGCCAACAGGGATATGGGTTCGCACGCCGTTCTTGTCGACCACCACAAAAGCCCCATCCAATACGTCAAGATTACCCTTTTCGATAAAGATAACCGACACACGGTCTTTCATCATCGTAGGCTTAAGCGACGGAAGAATAGGCTCAGTCATGACTTCTTCTTCTCAAGTTTTTTTCGACTCTCACGCATGGTCAGATGGTTATTCTTAGAGATTACCTTCCTGCCGGTACGCGCCTCAATTTCTTCTCTTGCCTTGCCGGCTACCTTTCCACCTTCCCTCGCAACTTTTCTGTTATCCTGAAAAGTATCCGGCCTTTTGACTTCTGATATTTCAGTCGTACTCGCCTCAGCTAACATATTCAGAACCAACTCAAGATTGGTCATGTTGTCGCGAAGATTTTCCTTCTTCAGTTCCTTGTGCTTTTTATATTGTTTTGTGGTCATTCCGGCCCACGCAAAGGTAATATCATCGGTCAATGTCGCAAACTCATCCGTACCCTTTATGCCACGCTTATGCCACTCGTCAGTAAGCGCCTTGCGGACCTCCATGCTTTTCAGCCGCATGTTGATCCAGTCGGGGGAATAGCCTTGCTTCAAATACATATGCATGGCACGGTCCATCGCCAGTTCCGGGTTCTCAGCCTCTTCGACTCGCTCATATCCCACGCGGGCGAGCCATAATTTGAAGGGCTCTGCATTCGGCGAGGGAATAGACTGAATAATCCTGAACATGGCCTCTGTGTCAGCACAGTCAGTTAGATAGAATTTGCCATCAGCCGCCTGCATCTTCAGGTGGTTACACTTTGTAACCACCTCGCTTCCTTCCTTGGTCAACCTGTGCTTTAATACCTTCCAGTAGCTTCGTGGGTTTGGACTTCCGGTAAGAACATCAACGATATCAACGACAGAGAAATACCACTTCTCATTTTCCTCGTCCCAATGTCTGCGAATCTTTTTACCCTTAAAAACTGCCAATTGCGTATCCGTCATTTATCCTCCAATATCATCCAATGAACTTTCACACCCGCCTCACCAGCATGAGCCCGCAGCCGAAGGCTTTGGCGGAGCAGTCTATATACCATGATGTGTCTGGACTCTTCTTGGTGCAAATAGTCTCCTATCTGAAGCAAAGGAAATCGGCTGATCAGGTAAGGAATCCTTGCCGTCCACAAATGACTCGACCTCCTCTTGGTAAGCAAGAGAATCAAGCGGTTTTTCTCCAATAAGGAGGCGTAATGCATCGTCTCGCTTTTCTTTCAATAGAAGCAACAAATTATCACGATATTCCTTCAGGCCGACAAGCACGGGAGCAGTTGGAATACATGTCTTGCGTCCGAGCCAGATTCCCCATTTCGGATCGGCAAGCGCAGTAACGATGTCACTCAAAAGAGTAACATCCCCCTCAAGGAGGACTCCGAAAGTTGCATCTGTCAGATATTGCCGATGCGTTAAGACCGCAAGTGCCTGGCCATTTTTCGCTCGTGGTTTTCCATCTTCTGCTGAGACTGTGATGCTGCCTCGCTCATTAGGATTATTAGGGTCATAACCGCCACCGACAGTGTGATAATCCTGCAAACGCCGAACAGAAAGGTCTTTTTTATTTCTTTGTCTTGGCAATGCAATCGCAGTCATCTTAACCTTGCCGAACCGTTCAAGAAATGCTTCTTCCTTCTCGTTGCCACGCGCATAACCTAACGCAGCACAGCACATACCTGCAATGGCGCTCTTGGTCGGCATAAGGCCGGTATTGCGGCGACTATACTGGCTGTCGAATCCCCATGATTGAAGGGGGCCTTCCAGACGAAGAGCAAGAAAGCGTTTGTCAGATGACATGTTCCACCATCCCGTCAATTAACCTATCCAGTGCGCAGGTTTCAATAGAACAGAGGGTATCCTTAATCTGGTCCTTGAGACTACCCTTAACTACCGCCTTTGCAAACTTGGCATCAATCCCCCATGTTTCCTTGAGATCGGCATATTCGGCATTCATACGATTTATCGATTCAACAGCAAAGCCCTTCATTGAAGAGCGCACGGGACTTTCAAAGGCATTGACCAACTGAATAGGATGCCCCTTCTCACGCACAATACCAAGGACATACTCAGGCAGTGTGTTCCCATTCATAGTCGTCTTACGAGCGCTGGGAATAGCATTAACGGTTGCCTTCAGGAATGTCTTCACAACTTGCTTCCGCGTTTCAAGAGATCTTGCATTTGTCCCATCCTTAAGCACGATATCCCCAAGATGGTCGTCATTTGCCAACTCATCAAGGTTAAGGGCAGCAAAACGATAATAAGTGGCGGAATTGAATTCAAGCGTACTGGTTATTCCTGCACCGGTTTCGTCCTTATTCAAGTCATCGACCGCAGCAAAGAAATCTACCTCGTTGTCTGCCTTATGAGTTGAAAGAATATGTGCAAACATAGATGCGCCATCAACCTTCAAAGACGGGTCATTTGCAACCATTCTGCCGAATAATGCAATATCGGCGGCATCTTTTAACTGCACCGATTTTATTGCTTTAGCAATTGCGCCTTTTTCAAGAGTCTTGCCCATGGCCTTCAGGGCTTTTTCTTTATCTTTGTCGCTCTCCTCAGCCAAAGCCTTTTCAAGGGTACCGAGTGATTTCTTTACATCGTCTGATGATGCAATTGTATCTGCTATAGCTTCATACTCCGCTTTTGAGAAAAACATAACTGTCTTGATTTTCTTGTAGCCCTCGGAATCAACTTTAGAATCCAGCGTCTCGACAATATCGGCAACCCGTTCGGCAATTGCGACAGCCGCCTTATCATTTATGTCTCTGGCCATTAGCCGCTTTGACAGCGTGAAAACCATTCGGCGGGTACGATCACCGCTAAACAAATCAGAGTTTTCTTCTGCTGAAATTTCTTTGGCCAGCTCCCGAATAGCTCTTTTCCACGACTGGCTCGATACACGAGCCCGCTGGACGCCGCCGAAGATAGCCGTCTTGGGTGAATTAAGGTCGTCGCGGTTAAGGCAGGCGACAGGGACTGACTGAATGATGTGAAGTTCAAGATGTTTCATGTATTTCTCCTTATGTTTTGTTGTAGTTACAGGTTAATTGGCGCAAGCAGCAATAGGCCGAAGCCAAATCCCTTCGCGCTGCCGATACCGGCTTGATAGGTTTCGATAAACTTCTCGCGATCGGTCACTTCCAAAGTTCCGCGAAATTGGACGCCGCAGTGGTATGCCGTATACTCTTTGTTGTTCCGCTTATCCTTCTTACGGAAATGGCTTTCCACCATTGGACTGATTTCGAGCGGCTTTTCTTCAACGATTTGAAAGCCTCCGGGCACATCTTCCCCTGTATCCTTGTCCCGGCATCTCACTTTGCCTTTGCATATAAGCCATGCGCGGAGCTCATCCGGTTTTACAAGTGGCACTCTCTTTCCACGTTTCCGTTTTCCATTGAGTTTTAATATGGGCGCTCCCTTGGAGTCTTTCTGTACAACAGCCTTTACCGGATTGGCCTTCAGATCAAAGGCATAGTAACGGTGTGTGAGGAATGATGGTGAAATCTCTTTGACGGCGAAGCCGTCAGGGGGACACCATGCAGGTCTTACGGGCTTTCTCTTTGCAAGTAACCATAACCGATACGCCCCCTCAAGCTGGTCAATACGTGTCAGGAAATCACGTTCTGCCTCAGGCACATTCGGATAGCACTCCCACAGTTTTTTATGCCATGTGTAGATGTCAGCTGATATGCCTTCAGAATAAATGGTCTGCGCATCAACTTCCAGTCTGGACAGCCAGCTCATAAGTCCTCCTCATCGACTGGAGTGGTTCCAATAGTCCAAAACTTAGCGGCCCATTCTGTTCTCGTAATGTCGCCCCAGTCTTTCACCCAGTCTGTCAGATCAGCTCCCAGTTGCACGTAGTTGACCCGGACATCCTGCGCCTTGGCCATAAGAACCATCCTGTATACACGAGCGCTTAATTCATCCCACCCTCTGGCTGCAAGCAGATGCTGAAAACGTCGTTCCGTTGGCGTAAGGTTGTTGTCTTTTTTACTTGCGCTTTCATTTCGTTCACTCTGAATTGCCTTGCAGGTCGTTCCGAAATTTCCTATGGATGATTCTTTGGGGTGAGTAGCATAGAGTCCAGCAATAAAGGCAGAAATGTAGTCATCAACCTTAATCCCAAGGCGATTTAATGCAGGCCAGGCTCGGTGCTTCTTGCTGTCCACAAGTATACAGCGAAGGTTGGCCATTATTCCCCGATCATCTCTGGCCTTATACTTGCGGAGCTCTTCGAGAAGTCTGCTCATACTTCCTCCTCCTTATTTTGATCTGTATTAGGTTTGTCAGTTGTCATTGTCAGTTTTTCCCATCCCTTTGCAAAGGCGCGCATCTGTCGCGGCGTCTCCTGCCCGCAGGCTATCTGATATGCCTCCCGGGCAGCGTTGTATAGACTTGCTCGCCATGCCTTACGTTTTGACTCTGAATCGTCTGAATCATCTGTCCCGATTGCATTTATGTGGCTCAGAAGGAGCGGAAGATTTTTTTCTACGGTGGTCCAGTAGTATGTGATTGCAGCTGAACCAGGCCGCGTATTATCCATAGGATCAAGAGCGGTGCGATAAATAAATACCGCAGTCTCAAGGAGTTTTGATACCCCTTGTGCCTTTTGCACTTCGTAGGCATAGGCTGCACACCCTATCGCAGTGCGAAATTGTCTGGAAATCGAAAAACGCGATTCAACAGAATCAAGTACGTCCTGCTTCCCCGGGTTTCTGATCAACGCCCCTACCCATATATCAAATTGCTCGCCTTCCAAGTGATTCAAATTGAGCGCGTGTGAAGGGGTTACGCTGGTAAGATTATATTGCAGTATCGCATCTAATTGCCGCCATGGTCGTACATTCAATTTTGCGCCGACCAAATATCTCGCCTCTTTATTTTTTGTTCGTTTTATGACAACTGATGTATTGAATTCTTGTGGAAAATCCGGATACGTAGCGTATCTCAAAGCCTCGCCGTAAAGCATCTTCGCTCCGTCTTCGAACAAATGAACTGCTCTTGATAGAGGCGTCAATCGGCCAAGAAAGGTCTCAGTAGATACTCTATCTGTCTCGTCATTTGGCATCTGTTCCCATACAGGCCTGCCAAGCCAATCGCCATTCGGTCGAGAACTCTCGATAAGCACTGACAATTCATCGAAATCACAAATATTGATATGGATTGTATCGGCCATATTCTTGCCGACAAGAAAGACATGATACATCGAAGAAGTTATGCATGGCGCATCCTTTGCCGAGTCGGGGGTTGATTTTCCATTCCATAATGGCCGCGACAACAAACCGCAAGTAGAAAAGTTCTGAATTGTAAGCAGTCCAAGGGTCAATTGTGGATAATCAAACTTGTTCTTGACGCCTTGATGGTCAAAGAGGGTTGAATTTGAACCACTCGCCAGTGAAAAATCCAGTTTTGCAACCGGCGCAAACGACTTTTCGTCATTATCTTTTGCAGGTTTTAACTTCGCCACCTGCAACCACGGCTTTTCCTTGTCAAACAGCTCAAAAGAATCCTTCCAAATCTTCAGATATTTCTGCACAGCTTCAGGCAGACGTCTCGGCACCTCTTTCCACTCGCCATAATTCTTCGGTCCAGCGAGTGCGGCATGGGCAACGCAGAGAAAAAGCCGCATCAAGGCAACCCGCTCATGAGGCCGAACCGCCAGATCAGCATATTTCTCTCCTTCGACAAGCACACTGCACAAACTCGCCAGTTCTCGCGTCCCAGAGGAGCTTACAACCGGTATCCACGGATCAAAGGCAACATTCATACTCCCTCCTTTCCCGACTTTCCTTCAATAACAAGGCCCATTTTGTCTGTGTAGAATAAGCGGACGTCGCTTTTCAGCCCTGACACTTCAACAACTCCAGCTACATCGACAATCGCAGCGGAATATCGGTCAAAAATATATTCCTTAAAGGCCAAACAGGGTTTCATGCGCTCTTTCTCAAAACAGTATTCCGGAACTTTTACAATATTGCTGTGAATAGCCTGTGCCGTTTTCAGAATAAACGAATCCCCGCCTATGTCAGCTTGAGTGTTATCAATGAAAAGCGCCTTGTTCTTTTGAATGTTTTTGCACAGGACAACAGAAATCGTCGGCCTTTCATTGATTCTTGTCTGGTTGCCTTCAGTATCTTCCAGCGCCAATTGCCATATATTGGTGTTCATCTGCGCCTGCATTTTTTTTGCTGAATCAGTCCCGAACCATTCATTATAAAGCTCCTGCCACGAGGGAGGAGCATCCCGATCCTTGTAGGTCGATTCAATCAGAGTCCGTATCTGCAATGGGATTTCAATGATTCTTGTCTGGTTGCCTTCAGTTTGTGGGATCGCCTCCCAAATTTCAAGGGTGCGGAGCAAAGCATAAGGAGCATAGACATTTGACTTGCTTCCAAGGGCAGCCTTAATCTCTTTTGGCTTCATATCACGGAACTCATCAAGGCTCTTTTCCTCTTTAATAATACAGAGTCTGGCTGTATCAACTGGGCGTCGTTGCCCTCTGTCATGCCGCCAAAGCCGCCCGAGACGTTGAAGAAGCATGTCAGTCGGTGCAAGTTCGGTAATCATAAGGTCGGCGTCAAGATCAACACTTTGTTCAACAATCTGAGTCGAAACGAGAATTGACCGGCCTCTTGTCTCGCCGCTTTTGCCGAATCGCTTCATCCACTCGTCTTCTATCTCTTCACGACGCCAGAAAGGGAAGCGGGAATGAAGCAGTCCAACAGGGATGTCCTCTTTCACCAGTTCCTTGAATGCTCTGTATTGTTTTTGCGCTTCATCAACAGTGTTACAGACCCAGAGCACAGAGCCGCCTTTTCGGGCAAGCATAATCGCCTCTTCTGAAGCCCTGGGCTTAGAGATAAAGTCAACTTTAATCTTAAGTGAATTAGGTTGCTCCGCAGTTACCGGCGCAAGTTCTAAGCCTTCATATCTGCCGGTGATTAGAGGATAAGGCAGGTGATCGTTTCCCGACATGTCATCAGGAAGTGAGACAATCGCCCCAAGCCGCTTTCCCGTTAATGTAGCGGAAAGCACAATGACAGTACAGCCCAGCCCTTCAAGCGTCGTAATGAGCTTGTCTATCAATGTTCCGGTGTACAGATCATAGGAGTGGACCTCATCGAGAATCACGACCTTTCCGGCAAGCGCAAAATGACGAACAAAAAAGTGTTTCGCTGCCACCACTCCCAGCAATGCCTGATCAATTGTACCGACACCAAAAGGGGCTATAAGAGCACGCTTCGCCGAGGAAAACCAATCCCTACCTGCTCTTGCATCGCCTTCCTCATTGTCGTCACTCGAAGCAGCCGGTTCCAGCGCAACCGTTTTGTCCTTAAGCCATGAATTACCATGAATCAGTCGGCTTGCGTTTGCATTCGGGGCTATGCGCTCGACGAACTCATTCATGCGCAGGTGCATGCGATTGCTTGTTGCCTGTGTGGGAAGAGCGAAGTATATGCCGATTGCTTTACCGGCAGACATTAAATTATAGGCCGCCCAAAGCGCAGCTTCGGTTTTGCCCATCCCCATCGGTGCTTCGAGAACATAGACGCCCGGGCCACCGACCATGGCAATTGTTTTCTTCTGCATATCGTTCGGAATCCACAATGAGTCAGGCTTTTCTTTTTCATGAAACAAATCATGAAACGAAAGGTTTTGAATTATCTCAACTTTTCTAAAACCGATAGACTCAAGCGCGTTTCGAGCCAGAGCATCTTTGTCTTCTTCACCGCTTCTGCGCACCGGAGAGAAGAATCGCTCATCTGAGCCTATCCAGTCAGCAACAGATGTAAGGCCGGCAAGCCACCAGATAGCCGGAGACTCTTCCGTAAGAGCATCAGCGTTTTCTCCCTTGAGTACATTCCAAAGTTGTTCAGCACATTTTTGTCGTTCACTTTCCCAATCAATTCCGCTGTCGTTTTCTGAGATGGTGCCGATTCTATAGCCTCGTGGATTCGGATAATACTTAATGCGGCCATGATGCGCACCAAGGATTGCTGCCAGATATTGCGCCGACTCACTGGATACGCCTATTTTCGAAAGAAAATCCTGAATGGTTGCATGGGAGATCTTGCCGTGATCCCTTTCCATAACGTCCCAGCGGAATTTTCGATCAATCTCTGACAAATTGTTTTCATTAATCCAGGCAGGGCACTTCCGCTGAAACCCCGGCGCTATTTTACCTATGTCATGCAGAGCGGCAAGCGAAGCCACCACGTTTGTCCGCAACTGAAACCGTTCAATAAGGCTCGGATTAATATCGGATATGCAACGAGCCACGCACCCGACATTCAGCATGTGCTCATATACTGAAATGCCAGGATTATCGTCTGATGTCGTCTTAGCCCAAAAGTGAGTCATCTCGCCCCCACCGCCGCCACATCCAGACAATGATACGGCAGGAGGTGATACATTGGCCCTTCTTTTTCTGCCTTACCCCAATACCGGAAATAAGACGGAGTTGCCTCATTGCTCATTCAATGCCCCTCCATAATGTACCCATCATACCACACGACCTCCCCCAAAGAGTGTCCTATGTTTTATGATTTTTTGATATCCAAAACGGGTTCGGCAGCGCTCACCTTATCCTCCGCCCGCCTTTTCCTGTTCGACTCTTTTTTTGCCGCAACCTTTCTGCCCCAATAAGCTCCGTTCCCTTTCTTCGCCCCTGCATGTTCTGTTTTCTTTGCGTTCTGCCCCATTTCTATCTCCTCCGGCTGCGCGCTTCCGAGCGCGTTTTGTAAAGCCTTTCGGTAAATCCGCCCTCTTCCAGAAACTCCTTTTCCAAGGCCCTCAGCTGCCGGTCAAGAAGGTAGTTCGTCTGGTGGATAACGCAGATCATGGTGTTTGCAGCGGTTTCAGGCGAAGAAGGCTGTTCTCGGTAGCCGCCGTGAGGGGGGATGAGCTTGGGGAGGTCTTTAGAATCTGTCATCCGCAAGACCTCGTTTCGCATGGGCTATCGGTTCACCGGAAATCAAAGAAAAAGTCCCTCCACTTTTGTTATCTGCCACCATCATACCACAGGACCTCCCCCAACGAGTGTCCCAGGTCAATCTGCTATTGCACTAATTTAGTTCAGCTACACCTATCTCAGAAGTCCCAGCGCCACACAGACCCAGTAGAAGGCCGGGCCCGCAAAGGTAACTCCGTCGAGCTTGTCAAGAACGCCGCCGTGGCCGGGGATTATCCCGCTTGAATCCTTCACTCCTGCGTCTCTTTTGAACATCGACTCGACAAGATCACCGACGATAGTTGTGACACCTACAACTGCTCCGATAAGCACCGCATGTGCAAGAGATATATGAGGCAGAAGCGCTGTCTTGACAAGGATGATTCCAAGCATGCCTCCGCCGACAGAGCCGAAGGCCCCAGCAACGGTCTTGTTCGGGCTTATCGCTTCATAGAGCTTCCTCTTGCCGAAGCCCTTTCCGATATAGTAGGCCATGCTGTCTGAGGCCCAGACAGAGGCATAAAGAAGGATTATCCATGCAGGGGCAGCCTTGTACAGGTTCATCTGAAAGGAAAGGAGTCCAGGGATATAGAGAAGCCCGATAACGGCAGTCGATACCGCCGATAAGGAAGAGGCCGGGTCCTTTTTAAGGAAAAGCCTCAGGGACATTATGGTCAGAACCGAGAGCAGCAGCGCATGGGAAAACAGCCAGGGCGCCAGAAAAAAAACCGCGAGAAGGGCCGCGCCCGCGATGATTCCGGAATATTTCATCATGTTGTCGAGACGGAACATCGTATAAAATTCAAAGAGCGCAAGGGTCGAGAAAAAGCTGAGCAGAAAGAAAAAAAACTCCGCAGGCAGGTACATGATCGCAAGGTAAAAGGGTGGGACTATAAGAAGGGCTACAACAAGCCTTTTAAGATGCATTAGTCCTTACAGGGATTGCGCCGAATCTCCGCTCCCTGCCCTGATAATCCCTTATCGCCTGCAGGAATTCCTCCCTGTCGAAATCAGGCCAGAGCGTGTCTGTGAAATAGAGCTCTGCATAAGCGCTCTGCCACAGCAGGAAATTGCTCAGCCTCCTTTCCCCGCTCGTCCTGATGATAAGGTCCGGGGCCGGCAGCCCAGCTGTGTCGAGGTAATCCGAGAAAATGTCCTCGGTCAGATCTCCAGGCTCTTTGCCTGATTTCATGACCTTCTGTATCGCCCTGATGATCTCGTTTCTGCCGCCGTAGCTCAGGGCTATGACAAGGGTCATCCCCTTATTGGATGCGGTCTTCTCCTCGTTGGTCCTGATAAGAGCCTGGATATTTTCCGGAAGGCGCCAGATCTCCCCGATCGCCCTGAAAACGATGCCCTTCTTAACCAGGTCATCCAGCTCTTTTCTCAGGTAGAGCTCCAGGAGCTTCATAAGCATGGATACCTCTGTCTGCGGCCTCTGCCAGTTCTCGGCAGAAAAGGTGTACAGTGTAAGCGACTTGATCCCGATCCCGGCCGCAGCCTCTATTATCTCTTTGGCACGTTCTGCACCAACCCTGTGGCCTTCGATCCTCGGCAGACCCCTGAGCTGGGCCCATCTGCCGTTGCCGTCCATTATGACACCAACATGTGCCGGTATGTTTCCTGATATCACGCCCTTACCTGCCTTTAACCGAATATATGTACAATATGGTGCCCAGAGGGTTTTCACCCTTGAGGATGTTACCGAATTTCAGGCCCATGACAGGGCTCGCAAGTACAGCGATCTTGTCGCCGGTATATACATAATCAAGCAATGTGCCCTTCACTGAATCCAGCAGAACACCCTCTTCCATGGACAGGCCGTTCCACCAGTAACTCCTGATCCTGGAGCTCTTGTAGCCTATGCCCCGGACCATTTCAGATAAAGAGATTCTCTGAACAGCCATAACCTCCCGCTGCCTCTGGAAGAGCCTGTCTTTCACCGCCCATGACTCGGACTCCATATACGACGCTTTCGGGGGTTTCTTGAAGGTCTTGAGAAATCCTCCGTTGTCCGAACTGCTCACCCATATCCGCGTGCCTTTTTCATCGTAGAGGTTCAGAAAACCCTTCTCGTCATAAGAGAGGAAAAGCTTCTCGCCGGCGCCACCTTCAACAGGAACAAAATCATAGACATTGATACCCCTGGGCACAATGATCTTATCACCCATCCTGTATTCATTGTTCCAGACTACAGCAAGGATATCACCGCCAAAGCCTTCAGAACCGGAATAGGCCTGGGCGATAAGGCCTGAACCGAGCCTGCGGAGAAAATAGTTTCCTGCCCAGAGACGCCTGAACCCAGAGTCCGCCAATTCATATATATAGGAGACAAGGTCGCTTCCCTTCAGCGAGGTGACAACGATCTCAGCCCTGTTGTTTTTGTTCAGGTCGACTGTATCAAGCCAAATATGATCGTCACCTGAAGGGCCCTTTATCTCCCAGAGCAGCTTTAGCTCCGCTCCCAGCTGATAGACGCGAATATCCCTGCCGTTGCTTATCACAATCTCCTGCGTGCCGTCGCCGTCGACATCTCCGGCTGTTATGAGGGTAGCGCCATAAGAAAGATCGAACATCATGACCGCCTCGCCTGTGCGAGGAGCAAAGAGCTCTTCTCCGAACTTCAGTTCCTTTGAGTATTCAACGCCAATCTTCATCTCGGTGTCGACAAACTTGCCTCCGTCGGAGACCCAGTAGAGCCTCTCCCTGACAAGTGTACCCTTCTCTGCCTCCTTTGCGGTCAGGATAAGCGCAACCTCCGCGCCCCTGTTTTTCGCCTCCTCAAGCACCTTTTTTTCATCGGCGGTCTCAAGGGATGTATCTATCATCTCTATCCTGCCGCTTGCCTTCAGTTTCCTGTAGTATTCGTCGGCCAGAAACCAGTCTATGCTCTTGTCCTGACAGAACAAGAGACGCACCCTGGTTTCAGATATCCTCACCTTGTCTCCCTGCCGCGCATCACCTTCCACCACCAGAGCCGTGGCTGATAAAGGCTGAACCTCCCGTATATCGAGCTTGCCGGTAGGGGTCTCTATCTTGCCCAGGGGCTCCTTTGTTACAGGATGAAGAAAAGGAGCCCCCTCCCTCATAACCTTCATCCTCATGCCCGGCCTGACTGAGTTTTTTTCGCCCAGTGAGATGACGGCATTTACGCCCTCCACCGCGGTCACTGAGCCGTATAGCGGAGTAAAGTACGACAGAGTAAGGTCCGTGAGTTTTGCTATCGGGTCGTCTGCTGCCTGAGCAGGCGAAATAAGGCATAGCAGGAACAGCAGTAAAAATATAAAATTTATCCGTTTCATTTTTTGACTCCCCCAAATGAGATAGTAAACCCTAACTTCTTCTTGCCCATCAGCTCCACGGGATATACAAAGAGAAAGGAAGTTCCCTGATAGAGCCGTTCGATGCCCTGCTCCGAAAGGGAGATCGTTTCAACCGGATAATGCCAGAGGCTGATATTCTGCCCGAAGGCGTAATCCACATTCAGATCCAGATAGGAATCCCCCAGGCTGAATCTCCTGATATCATCCTGCACTGAGCTGGACCTGATCTCGGTCGTCATTCCCCCGGCCCTGATCCGTGAATGGGGCGATCCGAGCAGAGACATGTTCATCTCAACAGCAAAAAGGCCGGAGAAGATGCCGTCAAGCCTGTAGTCTATCTTCAGGCCATGCTGTTCTGAAACCGTTACGGTCTTGTCTATCTTCATCCTGTTCTGGCCTGCCCTGCCCAGTCGTGAAAAACCCAGTATGAAATCCTTTCCCTGCGTCTCCTTCTTCATGGTGTAAGGCCCGCCGATAAAGTCACCGAGTTCCTCCTGCTCAGATCTTCTCACATCCTGAAGGGTCGTTCCGTGAGGGAAAAAATGATCAAGGAGCGAAGACCTTCTGTAGCCGTCATACACAAGATACTCGACAAGTCCCTCCTCCTTTACCGAGATCTGGTCATGAATCGTCTTTGTGCCCTCTGCAGCAGTGTCAGAGGCCTTTGCTATCTTTGCATGGTAGGCCTCGGGTCTCCGCGAGATGATATCAAAAAGGTTCACGGCCTGCTTTTTCAGGGAGAGCTCTGTAAGGCTCCCACCCTTTTCTGTTGCAACAAGGGTCAGCTCTTTCGTATCCAGTACTATATCTTTGAAACCGTCGCAGTCAAAATCGGCATGCTCGACTACCTGTCTCTTCTTAAGGATATCACCGGCAAGAGCCTCCGCCTTCAGAAGATGCCGGTAGAGCGCTGATCTGAGATGAGGCAGATAGAGGCCGCCGAATATGCCGTGCCAGTATGCATCGTTACATTGTCCCTTCCAGAGCTCGGTGAGCGCCCCGCGCCCTTTCCTGGCGTCCTTATCATAGGCTGAATGGACCTTCCGGCTTATCATGCACATCCTTTTATGCATATGGTTGGCCTCAGGATATTTGACCATGAAGGAACGCCATATGCTGCCCCTCAGCAGCCCTTTTGATTTCTCACCAACTACCTTGCCGAGCTGCTCCAGCACGAATTCGTACTCAAGGCCGGCCTCAGAGGGAAGGGCCCATTCGCCCATCTCCCGGTATGAGGCGGTCGGCAGATATACCCTGCCGACAGGCGGAAATTTCGCATGATAATCCTTAAAGGTGGTCGTCTCTATCCAGTCTGAGTTCTCTTCGATAGCGGTTATGAAATTATCGAGCCAGCGGTCCTCGTAACAGTGCTTGTAGGTTTTCGGCCATACCCCGAACTTCTCCCCGTCGTCGGCCATGGTAAGGAGCGGACTGCCTCCCCGCATGGAGACCTCCCTGAAATAAGAAAGTATCTCATCAATTCCCCTGAAGGGAATGAGATATCTCAGCTTCTCGCTGCCGGGGAAGATGCTTACTGTATGGCCCTCATCCTCGGTCGTATAGTAGCCGAGGAGATCGCCGTCTTCCAGCCCTGTGAGCTTGAAGTGGTAGTCGTCGATGGGGAGATATTCAATGCCCGCCCTTGCGATGAACCTCGGCATCTGGGGCTCCCAGACCCTTTCTGCAAGCCACATGCCTTTAGGCGCGTATCCTATATGCTTTTTGATGAAGCCGGAGAGCTCCGCTATCTGCATGACCCTGTCCTTTTCAGGCAGGACCGAGAGGATCGGTTCATAGATGCCGCCGGAAAGAAGTTCGACCCTGTCTTCATGTACAAGCGTCCGGATCATATCGATCGACTCAGGATGCTGCTTCTGCATCCACAACAGAAGATCTCCGGAATAATGGAGCACGCACCTGAATCGCGGATGATCCAGCAGCAGCTCCAGAAAGGGCAGATACGCCTTCCGGTAGCAGTCCTCAAGCACATGGTCGAAATTGCCCACGGGCTGATGATTATGGAAGGAGAGGATGAGCTGCAGCTTATTCATATATATTAATTGACAGGGCTATCACACCGATCTGCATACCCTTATTTCCTCCGAGAA
>JACRHE010000216.1 GCA_016217695.1 Nitrospirota bacterium
AATGCAGTATGCGTAAGGGTTATTGTCGAGATGGTTGAAAAAGTCCTGATACCCCGCAGCATTGGGCGATGAAATAACCGCTATGCGCTGAGGCACAAGCGGCAGTTCAAGGGCTTTGTTGCGGTCAATGAGGCCTTCTTTTCTGAGGAGAGCAATTACCTCTTTCTTCTTTCGTGCCATCTCTCCCATGGTGTAAGTGGGGTCAATGTCCTTGATATTCAGGCTCAGCCCATAGACCTCATGAAACAATATTGACGCAAGAAAAAGGATCTTCATGCCCTGTTTCAGCGGCTCATTTGTTGCCTTCTGGAACCTGTTGCTGATGGAACGGTATTCGTAGGCCCAGATATTTGCCTTGATCTGGGCTATGGCAGCATTGCCCTCTTTTTCAACAAGATCAAGATAACAGTGACCCTTCTGGTTCGGCTTGAGGTCAGCGATCTCCGCGACCACCCAATACTGATCAGGCAGCGTATCAAGAATCGCGGATTTGATGAGGCCATTGAGCTGTGAGAGGCTGAGCGCCGGTCTTTCAGAAGAGATCTTTTTCATTGGTAACCTGATTATACACCAACCATGAAAGCCCCTTCCTTATTCTCCGGAGTTCAAAAAAATAAGGGCGAGTTAGTTCCCGCCCTTATTCAATCTGCGATACTTCTACTTTTTGCTTGCATCCTTATTCAGAACAGCTGTTCCGCTTACCGTAGGCTTTGAAGGCCTTGACTGATCTTTGAAAAAGGTATGGGTTCTGAGGTAGAGATTATCTGCTGTCTTGCCGGTTCCGGGCATGATCTTATCATATGCATAGGTGTCGCCGTGGCAAGTATTGCAGGTTTCTTTTGCAATCTTTGCCTTGATGTTTTTGCCTGCATGCGGGCTGTGGCAGTCATTACAGCCAAGGATATTGTTCTTGTAATGCTTTGACTGGATAAAGCTCTGATACTCCTGATGGTGTTTACCTTCCTCAAATACACCGTTCTTTTTTGAGATTTCATCGACAAGGAACATGCCCTTCAGGTCTCCCTTGTATTCGGCCTCGATCTTGTCTTCCGGCTGAATGCCGGGGAGGAGCAGATGCTCTGGATACCACTTTGTCCAGTCATCAGAGGGCTTGAAGCTGTCCCCGACGTTGGGAGCGGGAAGGTCTTCGCGGTCATTTCCCTGCGGACTCTTATAAAGCTCATTTTCGCCCCTGATATGGCAATAACCGCATGCCCTCGACTGAACCTCCTTTGGCTGAGCTGATGGATTCCAGATGTCTTTCTTTGATTTTGACTTCACATGTTTTGCGCCAGGCCCATGGCAAGCCTCGCAGCCTACGCTCATCTCAACAAAAGTTGCCTTTGCATCTTTCACGTTTGCGGGGTCATAGGAGGTGAGGCGGTATCCGGTGGTGTGGCAGGTTGCGCACATGAACTCCCAGTCGTTTTTCTGGCCGTAGGGCTCCCATTTCTCAGACATCCTGTTGAACTGCTTGTCCATGAACTGGTGGTTGCCGGTCACCTTATTCTTTACCAGAAATCGCTGCTTCCAGTGGGAGCCTACTACAAGGTCCACGTCTGCAAGGCTGAAGGCATCTCCGGTCACGTTGCCCTTGGTCGGGCCAGCATTTGTCCCGTCAGTCGCCCACTTTTCAACTACTGCCTGGAGGATTCCGTCATCCTTTGCTCTCACCATTTTGCTGTGGAGAGACTTATCCCAGCTTTCATACTCTGTCTTATGGCATTTTATGCAGGCCTTTGAGCCTGCAAACTCTTCCTTTCCTGCCTTCTTACCTGCTGCCTGGCTGCCGGTTGCCATCAGGGCCACTGTGCAGAAAGCTGTTAATAATAATGTCATTATCTGCCGGTTCATCAATATCCTCCTTCATAAATTATTTTCGCTTCTGATCCTTACCTCACATAATCATACCACGCTTATTCAATATGACAAATAAATTTTACCCTGTAGTGTTCAGGCTGTGAAGAGATCTATCAGCACGGGCAGTTTATTTCTGCTATTTCTCTTTCAGCTCAACTATCCTGTCTTCGCATTCAACAATTGTTGATTCATTACTATGGGCAAAGGTTGTTAATGCAAAAATCCCGACAGGCTTTTCCTTGCCTTTCACGATCACCTTTTCCTTTCCCAATACAGCTACATGGCCTAAGGCCCCGGTTTCAAAGGAGCCTCTTATTTTGCTCAAGGTATATTCTGTTATTAAAATTCTGGCATTATATTTCTTGGTCAGGGACTCTACCCTTGAGCCGAGATTTACATGGTCCCCTATTACGGTATAATCCATCTTTTTCCCTACAGCGCCAATATTCCCAACCAGCACTTCTCCGGTATTAATACCAATCCCTATATTCAGTATCGGCTTCCCTTCAGCTTCCCATTTCTTCTGAAGTTCATCAAGTCTTGCTGACATATTCAGCGCGCATTTAACCGCCAGCTCTGCATGATTTTCCTGAATGAGGGGAGCGCCCCAGAAGGCCAATATGGCATCCCCTATAAACTTATCAAGGGTCCCGTCCCATTTAAAAACAATTTCTGTCATCTCTCCGAGATACTCATTGAGTATGGCCACAACATCTTCAGATGGATATTTCTCTGAAATAGAGGTAAACCCTCTTATATCAGAAAAAAGGACCGTAATTTCTCTTCGTATACCTCCAAGGCCAGCCTTTTCCGGATCATTGATAAGGATCTCAACTATCTTTGGTGACACATAACTGGAGAACATCCTCCTTATCTCTTTTGCCTTTTTCTCCTCATACACGAACATTACGACCGTCTGAATAGTGAATATGCTGAGCATATTCGTGACAGGGTAGAGAAGGTTTATCCAGAGATTATGATACAGGAGCAGATAAAAACTCAGGAAGATGTAAAGCACTATGAAGCCTGTTGCAAGCGCAGAACTTGCGATTGCCTTCAGGCGTGGAACCATCAAGCCTAAAAATACTCCCGTAATAATTATAAATACCAGTTCTATGACTTTAGGACTTGGATTTAGAAAATTGTTTAACAGTATGTTTTGTACAACTGTTGCATTCTTCTCAACTCCCGGCAGATCAGCAGACAAGGGGGTAACCTTCTGGTCATACGTTGCGAGAGCCGTCGCTCCTATAAGAACGATCTTGTCTTTAAAAAACTCAGATGGAATTCTGTCATTCACAACCTCTGATGCGGATTTGTACTGGAAACTATTCACGTCGCCGACGTAATTAATCAGCACCCTGCCTTCGAGATTGGTTTTGATGGTGATATCTCCGAGTTTTACAGCAGATGTCGGATAAAGTACCATGTCCTTCATTGCTATTCCAAGTGCGATCCTTGCGATCTGCAGACTAAACTGAGGGTAGCAGTCATCTC
>JACRHE010000218.1 GCA_016217695.1 Nitrospirota bacterium
AGCCCGAGGCTTAACCTGAGGAGGTAAAGGATGTCCAAAATAATAGCGTCGGCAGTAATACGGGGTACCCATTCGCTTGTCCAGCGGGCTGAAGATCTGCTTCAGAAGACGACAGCGGAAAAAGGGAAGGATTTCGTCTTCGAATTCCCTGATACGGCTTTTTATCTTCCCATGATCTACGCGATGACAGGGTTTCAGGTCAAGACACTCGGGGATATGCATGTGGCCCTCGGTTTTGCAAAGGAGCTCCTCCATGATGAACCTGATAAGGACCTCTGGAAACCATATCTCGGTGAGGCCCTTGATTCGGGAATGGGGACTCTCTTTGCTGAGGAGATACTCCTTGCGCTCCGCTACATCAACGGGCTTGAGCCGTGCAAGGACCCTGAGACCGGATACGTATACAACGGCTTTATTACAGATACAATCCAGAGAAATCTCGGTATTCAGCTTGTCGACGGTACGATGCCGGGTTTTGCTGCGATCATAGGCGCTGCACCCACTGATGACATCGCAGTGACCCTATGCAGGGAACTTCAGGAAAAAAATATCCTTACGTTCCTCTCCGGCCAGTCCAATGGAGACAGCGTTACAAAGCAGCTTCTGAGAAAAGGCGTTGAACTCGGCTGGGATACCAGGATAGTTCCCCTCGGGCCTGATACAGAGCATACCTTGTATGCGCTTGACTGGGCGATCAGGGCATCCCTGATATTTGGCGGCAAGAAGCCGGGCAACTTCAAGGAACATCTCATGTACCAAAAAGACAGGGTGTTTGCCTTTGCCATAGTTCTCGGCGAACTGGACGACCTCAAGTGGTCAACAGGAGCGGGAGCGATAAATATGGGGTTCCCGGCACTTTGCGATACCGATGTCCCTGTTATCCATCCTACAGGCGTCTGTACCTATGAAGAGGTCGACAAGGAGTTTGATCATGCCAAGATAGTCCAGAAGGCCATAGAGATGAGGGGTCTCAAGATCACTGTAGAGAAGCCTCCTATTCCCGTTGCCTACGGCCCGGCATTTGAGGGTGAGAGGATCAGGAAAGAGGATACCTTCATCGAGTTCGGCGGACAGAGAACAGCTGCCTTCGAATGGGTCAGGATGCGCGAGATGGAAGATATCGAGGACAACAAGGTCATCATTGTCGGCGACAACTGGCAGGAGAGATACGATAAGGGCGGCCAGATGCCCCTTGGCATCCTGATCGAGTGTGCCGGCAGGAAGATGCAGAAGGACTTCGAGTCTGTTATTGAAAGAAAGATTCACCACAATATCAATGAGGCCCAGGGCGTGTGGCACATGGGCCAGCGTGACATCAACTGGATCAGGATCAGCAACGCTGCCAAGAAGGACGGCTTTACCCTCGAACACCTCGGCATCCTTCAGGCAACAATGACCCATCACAGGTTCCGTTCCATTGTCGACAAGGTGCAGGTAACCCTGTTTATTGATGAAAAGGATGTGAAAGAAAAGCTTGAAGAGGCCCGCCTTGCTTATAAAGAGCGCGACCACAGGCTTGGAAGCATGACAGACGAGGCGGTTGATACATTCTACTCCTGCCTGCTCTGCCAGTCCTTTGCGCCTGCCCACGTATGCGTAATCACACCGGAGAGGCTCGGGCTCTGCGGAGCCTACAACTGGCTCGACGGCAAGGCGGCATACGAGATCGACCCGACAGGCGGCAATCAGCCTATCGGAAAGGGAGACCAGCTCGACGCAAAGTACGGACGCTATTCCGGAGTGGATGAATACCTCAAAAAGGCATCAGGAGGGGCTGTCGAGACCCTCAACCTTTACACGATCATGGAGAATCCCATGACCTCCTGCGGTTGCTTTGAATGCATCCTTGCGATCATCCCCGAGGCAAACGGCGTCATGATCGTGAACCGGGGGCACGTCGGCATGACACCCATGGGCATGAAGTTCTCCACCCTGGCCGGCACAGTCGGCGGAGGCGCACAGACCCCCGGCTTCATGGGCGTCGGCGTGAACTTTGTGACAAGCAAGAAATTCCTCTTTGGCGACGGCGGTATCAAGCGGATCGTCTGGATGCCCAAGGCGCTGAAGGAAAGGATAGCGGAGGAATTCAAGGAGAGGGCTATTGAGGCGGGTGTTCCCGATCTTCTTGACAAGATAGCGGACGAGTCTATATGCGAGGATTCAGAGAAGCTGCTGGAGCATCTCACTGCTGTGGGGCATCCCGCGCTTGAGATGGATCCCATCATTTAATAACTGGACGGAGGTTAATATGGAAAAAAGAGTTCACAGCGCTACTCCCGAGGCGGAAAGAATCGTCGAATGGAGTGAAGAACATAAAATCGAGACCTGCTTTGACCGTGCTGAGAAGCTGAAGCCATGTCCTATCGGAAAGGAAGGCGCCTGCTGCAAGGTGTGCCATATGGGGCCCTGCAGGCTGGTAGGCAAAAATGCAGAAGAGGAGGCACGCGGCGTATGCGGTGCGACCCTGCCGACGGTTGCGGCCCGCAATATGCTCAGGATGATCGCGGCAGGCACCTCGGCCCATTCTGATCACGCGCGGGGCATGGTCGAGACACTGTTGGCTGTGGCCAATGGCGAGGCAAAGGACTTCAAGATTACGGATGTCAGGAAACTCTATCGTGTCGCCGGATATCTCAGCATTGAGTTTGAGGGAAGGCCTGTAAATGATGTGGCAAGAGATGTTGCCCTCAGGTTTCTCGAAGACTTCGGCCGCCAGCGCGGCGGGGAGATTAATTATGCGACTCGTGCGCCGAAAAAGACACTGGAGCGGTGGCGCAAATGGGGTATTGTCCCCAGGAGTATCGACCGTGAGGTCGTTGAAGCTATGCACCGTACCAATATAGGAGTTGATCATGAGCCGGACCATATCCTTCTGCACGGGCTGAAGACCGCGCTTGCGGACGGATGGGGCGGTTGCATGATCTCGACAGACATCACCGATATTCTCTTCGGCACCCCTCAGCCGGTTAAGGCAGAGGCGAGTTTCGGCATATTCAAGGAAGACGAGGTAAATCTCGTTGTACACGGCCATGAGCCGCTGCTTGCCGAGATGATTGTCGATGTCGTATCTGAACCTGAGCTGATCGCCTATGCTAAGACAAAGGGCGCAAAAGGCATCAACCTCGGCGGCATGTGCTGTACGGCAAATGAAATTCTGATGCGGCACTCCATCCCGACTGCCGGAGGCTTTACCAATCAGGAACTCGGGATCATGACCGGGCTTATCGATGCAATGACCGTCGATGTCCAGTGCATCATGCCTGCGATTACGGAGATTTCGAAGAAGTTCCATACGAAGATCATTACGACGAATTATCGGGCCAAGATACAGGGTGCGGAGCATATCGAGTTCGAGGAGCATCATGCGAAGGATGTCGCAAGAAAGATTGTGAGAGTAGCTATCGACAATTTCCAGAACAGAACTACCAAGGGAAGCCATATTACAGACAAGTTTCCCGTCATAGCGGGCTTTTCCCATGAATATATCGAGTATATGCAGGGCGGCAGATGGAGAGGTTCCTTCAGACCGCTCAATGACGCGATCATGGCGGGAAGGATCAGGGGCGTTGTGGGGCTTGCAGGCTGCGACAACCCGAGGGTACCTGCTACCGGACTTCACAAGTTCCTTGCGACCGAACTTATCAAAAACGACGTGCTGATCGTTTCAACTGGCTGCGGCTCAGCCGCCTGCGGAACCGCGGGCTACCTCACTCCAGAGATGGCGCTTGAGAATGCAGGCCCAGGCCTCAGGGAGGTGTGCGAGGCGATCGGCATACCGCCGATCCTTCATCTTGGCGCATGCGTGGATAACTCAAGAATTCTGACCATCGCAAGCGCTATGGCTGCCGAGGGAGGTCTTTCCGACGAGATAGGCGGCATGCCGGCAGTCGGTATCGCGCCTGAGTGGATGTCTGAAAAGGCTATCGCCATCGGTTGTTACTTTGCAGCCTCGGGCGTGCCGGTCATATTCGGCGGCGAGTCGCCTGTTGAGGCGAGCACGGAAGTCACCAAGATAATGACCGAGGTCTGGTTCGAGCGGTTCAGGGGCGCGCTGCACTTTGAGCCTGATCCTGAAAAGATCCTTGAGCTGGCCCTCGATTACATCGACAAGGCAAGGGCGGCGCTGAAGCTAAAGAAGTACGAGCCGGGCAAGTTCGGCACTGAAAAGGTGCTTATGGACATGGCTGCGCGACGCGAGATCGAAAAGGCTGCAAAGCCGCATATAGGGCTGTAAAAGCAGATCATATCTTCGCAAGAATGGAAAGCCCCTGTTCGAAAGAGCAGGGGCTTTTTTGTTCTTGTAGGGCCACCCTCTAAACTTTTCGTAAGCGCCGGGTAAAAATATTACTGTTACAGACCGATGACATGTTACCAGGGAGCCTCACCCTTCAGGAATTTATTCATATCGGCAGCTGCACGTTTTCCCGCGCCCATTGCGCTGATGACTGTTGCCGCTCCGGTAACGATGTCACCGCCGGCCCATACGCGGGGTTTTTGTGTGCGCCCTGTAGCGGCATCAGCCACAGCCGTTCCCTTTTTTGTTCTTTCAAGTCCCGGCGCGTCGACAAAGACAAGGGGGTTGGGTCTCGTGCCCAGGGCCATGATGACCGTATCAACCTCAAGGTCGAATTCAGAGTCTTCGATAGCGACCGGCTGCCTTCTGCCTGACTGATCAGGGTCGCCAAGCCTCATCTTAACGCACCTCAGGGCATGAACAGCTCCGTTGCCATTGCCCATGATCTCAATGGGGCCTGTCAAAAAGTCGAAGATAACGCCTTCTTCGACGGCGTGGTGATATTCTTCCATGCGGGCCGGTATTTCATCGCAGGAGCGGCGGTAAACTATATGAACTTCCCCGGCATCTCCGCCGGTCTTCTGCTCCTGCAGGGACTGCAGCCTCAGGCAGCACCGAACCGCATCCATGGCGACATTTCCGGCTCCGATTACTGCTACCTTTTTCCCTATCTTTACCGGGGTGTCATATTCAGGAAATCGGTATGCCTTCATAAGATTGACCCTGGTGAGGAATTCATTGGCCGACATGACCCCGTTGAGGTTAATACCATGCATCTTCATGAAAGAAGGCAGGCCGGCTCCGGTCCCCAAAAAAACAGCGTCATATTCAGCAAGGAGCTCATCGAGAGTGAAAGTGCGTCCAATCACATGGTCAGTCCTGATCGAGATCCCAAGGCATTCAACAGCGTAACTGATCTCGCTCTGGACAATGCCCTTTGGTAATCTGAATTCGGGAATGCCGTACATTAGAACGCCTCCGGGTCCATGAAGGGATTCGAAGATGGTCACATCGTGACCATCGCGGCCAAGGTCAACCGCGCAGGTCAGTCCTGCCGGCCCCGAGCCCACGACCGCCACCCGTTTGCCTGTCTCTGTGGCCTTTACAGGAGGGCAGGTGCGGTGTCTGAGCTCGTAATCGCCAACAAAACGTTCAAGCCGGCCTATGGCAACCGGCTGGCCCTTTTTCCCGAGTATGCAGCTGCCTTCGCACTGAATTTCCTGAGGGCAGACCCTTCCGCATACTGCAGGAAGATTGTTTTTGACCTTCATCCAGTGGACTGCACTGATCATGTCACCTTCCCTCAGGGCCTTGATGAACTGAGGGATGAGCACGCCCACCGGGCATCCTTTTGTGCATTTGGGGTCTTTACACTGCAGACAGCGCTCTGCCTCCTGCCGGGCAGTCTCTTCCGAATATCCCAGCGCAACTTCGTCGAAATTACCCCTGCGGACAAACTGATCCTGGTTCGGCATGTCATGCCGTTTTATCTTCTTGCGCTCTTCTATTGTTATATCAGCCATTATTTTGTGCAGCACCTTCAAGCCTGCATATATGACCAAAACGTTCAGCAGCCAGGCGTTCCTCTTCCCTGTAGTAGGTAAGACGCGAAAGGAGACTGTCCCAGTCGACCTTATGGCCGTTGAATTCAGGACCGTCAACGCATACAAATTGTGCCCCGTCATTGAGCAGCACACGGCAACCCCCGCACATTCCTGTGCCGTCGATCATGATAGTATTGAGGCTGACGGTAGTCGGTATATTGTAGGGTTTTGTAGTCAGGGTGACGAACTTCATCATGACGGCAGGACCGATAGCCCAGACCCTGTCAACCTTTCTGTTTCTGTCATCGAGTAGTTCCCTGAGAGGCTCAGTGACAACGGCCTGTCTGCCGTAAGAGCCGTCATCAGTGCATATGATCAGCTCGTCTGATACTGCCTTCATCCTCTCTTCCCAGAAAAGGAGGCTCCTGTTGCGGGCGCCGATAATGGATAATACAGTGTTGCCTGCCTCCCTGAGCGCCTTTGCAATGGGATAGACAGGCGCTATCCCGACTCCTCCTCCTACACAGACAACCGTACCGTATTTTGCGATCTCTGTCGGATGACCGAGCGGCCCCGCAAAAGAGGAGATCTGATCGCCGGTCTTCATCTTTCCGAGTTGTCTGGTTGATTTGCCCACCTCCTGGAAGATGAGGGTAACCGTGCCTTTTCCACTGTCGTAATCAGCTATGGTAAGGGGAATCCTCTCCCCGAATTCATCGATGCGGACAATAACGAACTGTCCGGCCTTTGCCTTTGCGGCAACATGGGGCGCGTCTATTTCCATGAGCGTGGTGACATCGCTCAGCGCCGCCTTTTTTGCGATCCTGTACATTCCTGCCTCCTCTTATGCATGACAGCGGGGAAATACAAAAAGTTATTAATTATACTAATAAATTAATAAGAAAAAGCGCCACTTTTTTCGCACTATCCGGCGGTTTTATGCGGGCAGTTAATCCAGGAAGAGGTTTATAAGTTAATAAAAGAAAAAAATAGCAAAAGGGCCTGTATTTATGGTAAATTTATACTCCTTCTCTAATGCAGGGAAAGTTAAGCTGCTGTTGCCTTTCGGGGCGGTTTGCCGGTGTGTAGCAACAAAAATATCGCAGCTGGGGAAAATGAATTTTTGAGGTGAACAAATGAAGGTAGAAGAGTTGAATGTCGAAGAAAAAATAGGCCACGCAGGAATCGTCCTCACGGATTCTCAGAAGAAAAGAGGAGTTCTCATACATGCTTTTCAGGGGCTGCAGAAGGAATATAATTATCTCCCTGAAGAGGTCCTGAAGGAGCTTTCAAGCAAGCTGGATATACCGTTATCAGAGGTTTACAGCACAGCTACATTCTACAAGCATTTCTATTTCAAGCCGAGAGGCAAAAACGTGGTTTGCGTATGTGTGGGGACGGCATGTCACGTCAGGGGAGCAGGAAAGGTCCTGGAGAAGATAGAAGAGTCCTTTGGAATAAAAGAGGGAGAGACTGCGGCCGATATGTCGCTGACACTGGAGACTGTAGGCTGCGTGGGATGTTGCGGTCTGGCCCCGGTTGTGACGGTCAATGAAGAGGTTGTCGGGGATCTTAATCCGAAAAAGGTGAAAGAGATAATACAGATGGTTGAGGAGAAATAGGCCATGGCTAGATTAAATACCATAGAAGATCTGAGAAATCTCAGAAAGCTCCTGGCAGAGGAGACCTTTAAGGCTGATGTCCCCAGGGTACGGCTCTGCAGCGGGACTGCCTGTACTGCTACAGGTACGCCAAAGGTAGTGACTGCGCTCGAAGAGGAGGCCGCCAGGAGGGGCATCACCCTGGATGTGGTTAAGACAGGCTGCCAGGGCCTCTGTCAGAAGGGTCCGGTCATGAAGGTAGAACCGCAGGGAATTTTTTATCAGAAGGTAAAGCCTGACCATGCAAGGTCCATCCTCGCATATACGGTAGTCGGCGGGACTCCGTTTCGCAAGAGTCTCTACAGAGAGGACATCCTGAGCGAACCCATACCGGAGATGACAGATGTGCCTTTTTACAAGAAACAGCTCAGGATAGCATTGAGGAATAACGGGCTTATCGACCCCCGCAATATCTATCATTATATGGCTGTCGGAGGGTATGCAGCGCTCGAAAAGGCCCTCGGCTCCATGACGCCTGATGCTGTGCTGAATGAGGTTGACAAGGCTAATCTCAGAGGCAGGG
Source organism: Nitrospirota bacterium (assembly GCA_016217695.1). Taxonomy (GTDB): domain Bacteria; phylum Nitrospirota; class Thermodesulfovibrionia; order Thermodesulfovibrionales; family UBA6898. The sequence continues at coordinate 8,023 of JACRHE010000218.1, forward strand.
GCGGCGCAGGCTTTCCTGCCGGCAGGAAGTGGAAACATACAAAGAGCGATAAGTCAAAGATCAAATTTGTGATAGCCAACGGTGACGAAGGTGACCCCGGCGCATTTATGGACAGGTCTGTAATGGAGGGCGATCCTCACAGTCTTTTTGAAGGCATGCTTCTCTGCGCTTATGCCATAGGAGCTGAATACGGGATTATCTATGTCAGACACGAATATCCATTGGCTGTCAAGAACCTTGCCCTTGCCATCAAACAGGCAGAAGACCTCGGCTTACTCGGCAAGAACATACTCGGCAGCGGCATGAATTTCACCCTCGACATACGTGAGGGCGCAGGCGCCTTTGTATGCGGTGAATCTACAGCCCTCGTTGCGTCTATAGAAGGTGAAAGAGGCTTCCCGAGGCCCAGACCCCCGAGGCTTTCAGAGCAGGGCGGAGGCGCCTGGGGTTATCCCAGCAATCTGAACAATATAGAAACCTATGCCTGCGTGCCTCCTATCATAGAGAGGGGCGCTGACTGGTTCCTCGGTATAGGCACGAAGAATTCACCCGGCACAAAGGTATTTGCCCTGACCGGCAAGGTCGTCAATACAGGTCTTGTCGAGGTCCCGATGGGAATTACGCTCAGGGAGATCATCTACGACATAGGCGGCGGTATAATGAACGGCAAGAAGTTCAAGGCTGTTCAGACAGGCGGACCCTCAGGCGGCTGTATCCCAGAGGAGCATCTCGATCTGCCGGTTGACTTCGATTCCCTTGCAAAGGTCGGCTCGATGATGGGCTCAGGCGGTATGGTCGTCATGGATGAGGACAACTGCATGGTCGATGTGGCGAAGTACTTCCTTTCCTTCTGTCAGTCGGAATCCTGCGGGAAGTGTCCTCCGTGCAGAATAGGAACATATCAGATGCTCGAGATCCTCGAAAGGATCACATCAGGAAAGGGCGAGGCAGGCGACATAGAGCGCCTCGAAGAGATCGGGAAACTCATTAAGGATGGAGCCCTTTGCGGACTCGGCAACAGCGCGCCTAATCCTGTTCTGACAACGATAAAATATTTCAGACAGGAATATGAAGAACATATTCATGACAAATACTGCAGCGCAAAGGCCTGCAGCGGACTCGGTGTGTTCAGGATAGAGCATGACGAATGCTTCCTCTGCGGTCTCTGCAAACAGGCCTGCGCCTTTGACGCGGTCAAGGAGACTCAGGACAGCTTTTTTATCGACCAGGACTACTGCACGAAATGCAAGGCGTGTTACGCTGCGTGTCCCATTGGTGCTGTCAAGGTAGAGAAGCAGAAAAGACGTACTGCAAAACAGGAGGTTGTATGAGCGAGACCCCTAAAAAAGAAGAAGTCCCGAAAAAGGATATGAAGGATGTTTTTGCCGCAGTCGGAAACATCAGGTGTGCGATACAGAGATCGCAGAAATTTGTTGAGGAGTTTTTATCAGAACCGATGTGCGGCAAATGCCATCCCTGTGCCCTTGGCAGTTATGAGGCCCTTGTGAGACTCAAGAGGATAGCTGCGGGAAGGGGAACCGAGAGTGACGTTCGCACCATAAAGAGGATAGCCGGTCAGATGCTGGAAGGCTCCCGGTGCAAAAAAGGCAAGGATACTGCTCAGTTCCTGATGGAGGCCCTTAAGACAGAGGCCTTTAAGGAGCATCTGGAAGGCAAGTGCCGTGATCGGGAATGTCCGGCCTATATCATGTACCGCGTGATACCGGAGAAGTGTGTCATGTGCGGCTTATGCAGGGAGGCCTGCAGATATAACGCGATTATCGGCGAGAAGAAGGTTTCTTACCGTTCCGGGTATCCGGCCTTTGAGATCAGGCAGAAGCGGTGTGTGAAATGCGGCGACTGCCTGCCGGCATGCCCTTACGGGGCCATAGAAATAATAGAGGAAAAAACAGGAGTTCTCGTTTAATAAAGAGGAGGAAGGAATGGGAAATATGGTTAATCTGAAGATAGACGGCAAGGATGTGAAGGTTGATGAGGGGCTGAACCTCATCGAGGCTGCTGAGACGGCCGGCATTCATATTCCGAACCTCTGTTACCTGAAAGGCATGAAAGGCATCGGCGCATGCAGGCTCTGTCTTGTTGAACTGGAAGGGGGCAAGGCGCCGGTTATTGCGTGTAATACCAAGGTGAAGGAAGGGATGAGCGTCCTGACTAAGACGGAAAAGGTTCAGGAGATACGAAAATTCGTCATCGACCTGATTCTTTCGATGCACCCGCTGGACTGCATGACCTGCACAAAGGCAGGTGTATGCAACCTCCAGAAATATGCCTATGACTTCGAGATTAAAGAATCAAACTTTACGAGGAAGAAATTCGGATACGCGACGGACGAGGCGAATCCCTTTATCAAGAGGGACCCGGAATACTGCGTGCTTTGCGGAAGATGCATCAGGATCTGCAAGGCCCAGGACACGAATGTCCTGGAATTCTCCGGCAGAGGTGTAGGAGCCAAGGTCGTAACCGCCCAGGATAAGCCGCTCCAGGAATCCGGATGCACGTTCTGCGGAAGCTGCGTTGACGCCTGTCCGGTCAATGCCCTTCTTGAGGCCGACCGGTGGAGAAGGGGCAGGGAGTGGGAATATGAAAAAGTGAACTCAGTATGTCTCTCCTGCGGAAGCGGTTGCAGCATTTCCGTCAGCAGCAAGGATGGCACGGTCGTGAAGGTTAACGCCGGCTCTCCTGAAGGAGCGGCTGAGAGGTATATCTGTGCCATAGGCAGGTTCGGTTTTGACAGCCTGAACAGCGAGATGCGTCTGAGGACTCCTATGAAGAGGGTCGATGGCGAACTCAGGGAGACCACGTGGGACGACGCCCTGAAAACAGCCGCAGAAAAACTTAAGGCGGCAGGGCCTGATGCTGCGGTCATCAGCAGCGGAAATATCCTGAACGAAGATGCGGTCCTTCTTAAGAAGCTTGCGGCAGAGGTGATAAAGACAAAAGATTATGACTCATCTGTCACCCTTTATTCAGATTACGAGGCATTGAAGGGCGGGACAGCCGATTTAGAGAATGCTGATCTCTTCGTACTTGTCGGCACGGCCCCGGACCAGTGGGCGAGGGTGCTTCCGGCGCTCGATGCGATCATCAGAAAGAGGATGAACAATGCAGGAGCAAAGCTTATAGTCATCAATTCCGGAGAGCCCAGGATATCCGTTAAGGCATCGGCTTCTCTGAAAGGGGATGAGGTGAAGATGCTGGAGGAGCTTAGCCAGGCGATGATTTCAAAGGGAGTGAAGGCTCCCAAGGATATGGTCGAGGCGCTGGCACATGTAGATCCCTCTGATGCTGCGATGAACGCTGCTGACATTTTCATGGCATCGGCTTCCCCGGTCGTACTTGCCGCGCCTGCCCTATACAAGGCTGCGGCTAACCTTTCTCTGATAAAGGCCGAGGCGGTTTCAGTCCCCCTTGAGGCCAATGCAAAGGGTGTTGTAATGATGGGGCTGACAACAGAGGGAAAGAAGTTCAGGGATATTGTGTCATCTCCTTCCCAGGCCCTTTATGCTGTCGGAGAGGTGCCGCTGAGCAAGAGGCCTGATACCGGTTTTCTCATTGTGCAGGCATCTCACATGACTGAGCTGGCTACTCAGGCTGATCTTGTGCTTCCTTCTGCAGCAGCACTCGAATCAGACGGTACGATAATAGATTACCTGGGCAGGATTAAGGAAGTGAAGAGGGCTGTTGAGCCTGCAGGAGAATCGAAAACCAATGCAGAGACTTTCATCAGTCTTTCGGAAGCTATGGGCGCTGCTCTGAAGATGCCCAGGGATACCGAGATCAGGAAGGCGCTGAAAGGCAAGGTGAAGGCGGCATTCAGCCCGTTTAAGAGGGATAAGGATCTGGATGTTAACGCCGAGAAATTCATGGAGGATATAAACCTGTCGACGGTCAACGGATCAAGGCTCCTCTGGCTGAAAGAGGTTGAAAAGGCCGTAGCAGCCTAGAGACGGGAATATACCGGACAAATCAGGGCGTGCGGATTTTCTCCGTACGCCCTTTTTTATGTGCGCAATTCAATACAATAAAGTTGCCATTGTTTCGAAAGTCCCCTATTGGGAGGGGTGCAGGGGTGGGTTGACCTGGAAGCCAGGGCTGTATCATAAGTTGAAGTTATTAATGAAAGACTACTTTAGAGCCGGATTGATGCCGTATTCCTTTTTTCTGTCAAAGTCTTCCAGCCTGTTTCTCATATCGCGGATCCATTGACGTCCAATCCTTGAAGTCTCTTCCATAATAAGGGAGGTCAAGATCTTGTCAACGTCCATATCCGGCCTGTTCTCCAGTATGAAGTAGTTGACCTCCCTGAAACTGTCTGTCAGATCCTGTCTCGACAAGGCATCCCTGACTATCCTGGCATGCTCGTGCTCATGTTCAAGGAGTCTCTGAAAGTAGCTCTTCCAGAGTTCTTTCTCTATGGGGTTCAGCGCAGTGTCGTCAATGAGAGCCGGCAGCGTTATCGTCACATAATAGGTTATTGAGATGTCAGGGAATTCCATGGCAACATGAACGGTATTGGTCTCCTCATCCACCTCCGAGGCATAGTCGAACCGATATGACCAGCCCACACTCCATTTGAAGCTGGAAAGCTCCCGCCTGTTTATTTTTCTGTTGAGGGGGCCGTTCTCTTCAACTGACGACACGATCTCAGAAAAGGTCTTTCCTGAGACAGGGTAATACTCATAGGTGACATCCTTCATGAGTCTTATGCCTTGCGGCGCGGAATATCTTAAGGACTTTGAGGCCCTTGCCCTTGCGGCGTTTGAGACCGGATTGCCCTCACTGTCGAAATACTGTGATATCGCCGAAAAGGCTGCTCCCCAGAGCAACATCAGGAAGAAAAGAGAGAAAAAAGGGACGAGCTTTCTGTTCATGCTTTAGGATACTAAAGCTCTGTATATAAATCAAATGGGATTGGGGTTAAATTTGCCGCAATCTGGTAAAATAGCTGCGTCATTCAAACATGGTTCATATGGAAGAAATCTATAAAATAAAGCTCCCGGTATTCGAGGGACCGCTGGACCTTCTCCTGCATCTTATACGGGAAAACAAGGTGGATATCTACGATATCCCCATATCGTTCATAACCGGCAGGTATCTGGAATATATCGAGATGATGAAGGAACTCAACCTTGAAATAGCCGGTGAATTCCTTGTCATGGCTGCGACACTGATACATATCAAGTCGAGGATGCTGCTTCCTCCTGATGAGGAGGTAGAAAACGAAGAGACTGAAGACCCCAGACTTGAGCTTGTTCAGAGGCTCCTTGAATATCAGGCATATAAAGAGGCGTCTTTTATTCTGAAAGAAAGGGAGGAGGAGGCGCTCAGGGTCTATTCACGGGAACCCCTTGAACCCGAAGAAGAAGCTGAAGAGGGGATTCAGCCGGAGCAGTATCTTTTTGATGTCAACATATTCGACCTGCTCGGGGCGTTCAGGAAGATACTTGAGGCGGCCCCTGAAGAAATACGCACTATTACGAAAGAGACTCTTACAGTAAAGGACAGGATGTCTACGATTGTCGAGATGCTTGAGCAGGCCGAGAGCATCAGATTTGAGGAGCTTTTTAAGGAGCATATCTCCAGGGTGCAGATCATTGTCACCTTTCTTGCCGTACTCGAACTTCTCAGGCTCGGTCTGGCAAGGGCCTATCAGGAGAAGGAGTTCGGCCATATCTGGGTCATCAATCCTCAGAAGCAGGAAGCCGGGGATGCCGGCCAGGTTTCCGCTTAACCGCACATCTTGTTTTCGGGATTGCTTTCATGACTGATAAGACCTTTAAGATCGATCTCCATGTACACTCAAAATACAGTGGCGACACCGCATCAGAGCCCGAGGAATCCGTCATGCATGCCGTCAAACTGGGCCTGCATGGGATGGCCTTCACGGAACATTACTCCTATGAGGCATCTGAACCTGTTGAACGGCTGAGGGAAAAATACAGAGGCAGGATCGTGATATTCAGGGGTGTGGAGTTTTCTGCTGCTGAAGGACATTGTCTCATCTTCGGGGTAAATACCGACAGCCTTTCGCTCAGGCATGCGCCGGTTGCCGAAATCATCAGAATCGTCCGGTCGGAAGGCGGGGTTGTGATCCCGTCACATCCCTATCGGGGAGGCAACAGCCTCGGCGATAAGGTTCGGGACCTGAAAGGATTCTGCGCCCG
>JACRHE010000221.1 GCA_016217695.1 Nitrospirota bacterium
AAGGTGTATCCGGAGATAGCGTACAAGCGGCAGAAGGATTTTGTCAGGGAGAAGCTCCAGGAGATGGAAAAGAGGCACATGGGCTCCGGAGACTCTGTCTTCCTGCTTGAACCGCATATCAAGGAAGGCGAGGGCGGGCTCAGGGATGTCCATACAGCATACTGGCTATCAAAGGTTGCTTTAAAGACCGCGGGGCCTTCGGAATTTTTCGGATTACCGAATCCTTCAGACCGCAAGAGGTTCTTAAGCGCTTATGACTTTCTCCTGAGGACGAGGTTCTGTCTGCATCTCGAAAGCTGCAGGAAAAATGACATCCTTTCCTTTGAATACCAGAGAAACGTTTCGCAGGGCCTGGGGTTCAGGGACTCAAAAAAATTCAGGGCGGCTGAGAGAATGCTGCGGTATTACTATCTCAAAAGCAAAGTTATTAAGGACGTGACCAGATCACTGATGGTCACCTGCAGCAGGTCCTATGTTCCGGTCTTCAGGGATTTTCGCATCATGAAGATAACCGATGACTTCTCCGTTTCAGGGGGCAGGCTGATAGCGGTGAGGGAAAATCTGCTTGCAGACAGACCCGAAAAGATCATCGAGAGCTTTTACTGGCTGGCAAAGACGGGGAAGAAGTTCAGCCTGGTGATGAAGGACAATATCAGGACGAACCTTCTGAAGATAAACAGAAGGAGGAGGAGTTCTCCAGAGGCTGTTCATTATTTTCTCGAAATATTCAGGGGGCCACGCGTATATGAAACACTGCGCGAGATGCACGAAACCGGGGTGCTGGGAAGGTTTGTTCCGGAGTTCGGGGCTTTGAGGTCTCTGGTTGTCCATGAACCCTATCACATGTATACGGTTGATGAACACACGCTTCATGCCGTGAGGTATCTTGAAGAGCTGAAGACTACGCGTTACAGGCATCTCGAAGGCCTGCAGAAGATCCTTCTTGGTATGGAAAGGCTCGATACCCTTTTTATGGCTCTTCTGTTTCATGACATAGGCAAGGCTGCCGGGAGGCACCACGAAGAGGAAGGGTATAAGAGGCTGAAACATATCATGGAAAGGTTCAATCTGGACATTAAAAAAAGGATGAGGATAGAATTCCTTGTCAGAAACCATATCCTTATGTCGAGGACGGCGATGAGAAGTGAAGCAAGCGACGCCGGTGTGGTAGCCGGGTTTGCGGACGCTGTCGGCGACCCCGAGAATCTCAAGGCTATCTACCTGATCACATACGCTGATATGTCGGCGGTCAATCCGGGCTTCTGGACGACGTGGAAGGCCTATCTGCTGAGAGAGTTGTACGAAAACACAATGGCCTATCTTACAGGCATCTCGGAAAACAGGACGGGTTATTTCAAGGCCCTCACGGAGTTTTCTCCGGCCTCTCTGCTCCGCTCTGTCGAGGAATTCGTTGAAGAGATGCCTGAGAGATACGTCCTGTCTACACCGGCAGACAGGGTGGTCAATGATTACCGGCTTCTCAGGGAGGCTTCGAAAACCGGATTTGCAATGAGGACGGACAGCAGCGCCGACGGCGTCGCAGAGCTGTCAGTCAGCGCCGGAGACCGGCCCGGTCTCTTTTCAAAGATCGTGGGGTTACTGCTGTCGAGGGGATTAAATATCGTTAATGGGAAGATATTTACTGGAAAGAAGGGCGTTGTTATTGATAGAATTTCAGTTTCAAACTGGAAAGAGGTCTGGTGGGACGGGCTTGAGACGGATCTGGAGCAGGGGCTGAGATCCGTTATCACGGATGAAAGGCCTGTCCCTGTGGTGAGGCGCAGCGCGAATATCGCGAGTCCCTTTGACATCTTTATCGAGATTGATAATGAGGCTTCGGAAGAATTCAGCGTAGTCGAGGTCTTCTCTCCGGACAGGATGGGGCTGCTTTATGATGTGACGGATGTGATGTTCAGGGAGGGAGTCAATATCGTTTCGGCAAGGATAAATACCGAGGCAGGCCTTGCTCAGGACGTTTTTTATGTGCAGACTGAGAAGGAGAAGATCGATTATCAAAAGGCGCAGGAGCTCTTGTGGCAACTATGGAACGTACTAAAAAACTGAGAAGGATCGTTACCCTCTCGGTCATTGCCTTATTCGTCGGGATATCCCTGTTCGTGCTGCGGGGCCCTCATATCTCGAACATGCTGAAGAAGGTGATACTCCCTGAACTTGAGATGGCATCAGGCAAGAAGGTGATCGCGCAGAAGATCTATGTAAATCTCTTTCCCCTCTTTGTCGAGGCCAAGGGACTCAAGATATTCGATGATGACGGCGAAAGGATACTGCTGACCCAGCGGGTTAAGGCCTACCTTGATCTCACGGGAATTTTCACCAGGAGGATCGTAATCCGCAGACTGGTTGTCAGGGAGCCGATTGTAACCGCAGGGAGAAGCCAGGTCGAGGAGATTGTGGCAAATGTCGAAAAATACGCGGCCCTGATCAGGCCTGATGCGATCAAGGCGGACATAAAGGCAGTGGAGATCCAGGATGGGAGCGGCCTGCTTGCTGAGGCGGATCAGGGGACAGAGGCAGAATTAAAGGGAGTCGACGGTGAGATCATTATCGGTGATGCGCAGCGGCTGAGGATCTCTGCAAAAAATCTTCAGGTGAGAAAAAAAGGATGGCCTGAAATAAAGACCGCTGTTTCGCTGAATCTCCTGGTCAAGGGCGCGACCGTTGAGGTGAAGAAGGTCGAGTTTAATTCATTTGGTTCGAGGCTGGCTGGCACCGGAGAACTCGCAGGAGAAAAGGGTTTTCTGGACACCAGGCTGGAGCTGCTCGTGATGACGATAAAGAACATGTTCAGTCTGTCCGAAAGCGGAGAAGGCAAGATACAGGCCAGCGGCCTCATACAGTTGATTAAAAAAGATATATCAGTGGATCTGAGGCTTGACGGCAAATTTTATATCGAAACCTTGATGGAGCTGCTGGGCGTAAAAGAAAAAATCAGGGGGTTGATCGATGTCAGAGGCGCGGTTAAGGGACCGTTGAACGCACTTAGGGCTGACGGCAAGGCAGTGCTTCGCAAGGGGAACCTCTTTGATGTGGATGTTGACTCACTCTCCTGCAATGTGTCATATGCAGACGGCCTGATGAGATTCAGGGAGGGTGACGGGAGTCTCTATAACGGCACCGCCAAGGTCTCTGCCTCCATTGAGCTGCCTGTAGTGAATCACTATACAGTTGCCGTTGACTTCCGCAATATCGACAGCCTGCCTGTGTTCAAACTTATAGGCTGGGACCCCGGGATCATGCCTGGAAAGGTGATCGGCACTTTATCTACGACCGGTGCGGAGTTTAACCCCGCCGGTACATTCGAATACCGGAGCAGTGAAAAGGGCAGGGATGTGCTCGGCAGGATTCAGGAGATCACAGGGAAATATGCGATGCAGGGGAGCGTGATAGCCCTTGCAGGAATGAGGCTCAGTACCGGACAGAGCCAGCTGGCGGCTGAAGGCTCTGTGGATATTGAAAAAGAGTTGCTTGATTTCAGGGGCACTCTGAAGACTGCCGACTTGACTGATGTCACTTCTCCCTATTACTCGAAGGTTAAGGGGAGTGGAGGCTTTAATGGAAGGATAACAGGCTCTATTGATAACCCCGTCATAGAGGGGAAAGTTGAGCTGCTCAAGCCGTCCTTTGAGAATTATGCTGTCAATGATATGACTGCTGATGTCACATACCGGAAGGAGCTGCTTCAGATCAGGGATATGACGGCCCGTGGTGAAGGGACTACCATTAAGCTTAGCGGCGGAGTATCATTCCGGGGCTCCAGGGACCTCTTTGACCTTGCAGGACCTGAATATAAACTCAGCGCATACGTGAAGAACGCAAGTCTCGAGAAATTCGTCAGGATCTTCTATCCTCAGTTTACGGGAACGGGCAGCCTGAGCTCTGAGATGAAGGTAGCCGGCAACAACAGTAACCCAAAGATCAGCGGGAAGGCGTCAATAGCAGATGCCCGGGTATATTACGTGCCGTTTGACCTGGCGACTTTTGCATGGTCATACGCGGATGATAGGCTTCTTTTCGAACAGATAAAGATCGTGAGAGGCAGATCCTCCGCCTCAGCAGATGCCTCTCTTGATCCAAAGGGCAATTTTTCGTATAAGGCGTCAGCTGAGAGGATATACCTCAGTGATATTGTGAAGCGGGATATAAAGGGAGACGCAATCTTCAGCGTAAAGTCGGAAGGTCGCGGCAGCTTTGACAATCCCCTGATCTCGCTTAACGCGAGGATGATCGAAGGGAGCCTGAAGGGAAAACCGGTCGGCAGCGGGATGATCTCCGCGTCCATAAAGGAGAAGGACATAGCGGTTAGGGCTCAGCTGATAAATGAGCGAATTCAGATGACGGCAAGGGGAAGGCTCGAAAAGGATATGCCGTGGGATGCGAAGATAGATATCCACAGCGGAAGGTATGATTCTATTATCAGCGCCTTTCTCAAGGATGTACCCGAGGACCTGATCCTGAACCTCAGCGGCACAGCCTTGCTCCATGGAGACAAAAACCACGTCTATGCAACGTCATCTATAAAGCAGCTGACCCTTTCGATGTACGGTTACAGCTTTACCAATGACCGGGAAATAATATTCGAACTGAAGGACAGACATCTGGCCCTGGAGAAGATTTCCCTCAGGAGCGGCGCCACGTCCCTGCATATAGACGGCAGCCTTGTCCTCGGAAAAGAGTACAACCTTGTATTGGAGGGAAGCTCTGCTCTTTCTCCTTTCAAGAGCCTCTCGACCAAGATAAGCCTCCTCAGGGGTGATGCTGATCTTGTCCTTGCATTTTCAGGCGATTGGGAAAATCCCAGGATTAACGGCGGGGTAACGGTAACGAACGGCTCTTTCGGGCTCAAGGATTACGCCTACCGCGTAGGCTCCGTCAACGGTTATCTGTATCTTGATAATGACCGGATAGTTCTGCAGAAACTGAGCGGTAAACTCAGCGGTGGAGATGTCGAGATCACCGGCATAGTTTATCTGAAAAAGTTTTCCCCGAAGCGTTTCTATGTCGAGGCAGTCCTGGACAATATCACGGTCTCTCCGTCTAATGACTTTACGGTCAATTTCGGAGGGAATATCCTTTACAAGGGGACTCCTGCCTCCCAGATCATATCCGGAGATATCGGCATAAACAGGGCGCGTTACAGGGAAAGGGTCGAGTGGAAGAGCTGGCTTCTGAAGACAAGAAAGGCAGAGAAATACAAGGCCGATATCTCGAACCTGGAAAAGGCTGAACTGAACATCCGCATAACCGGACGGGATAATATCCATATAGACAACAATGTCGCCAGAGCCGAGGTCAGCGCTGACATGATACTCAGGGGGAGCCTCTATCGCCCTGTGCTGCTCGGCAGGCTGGAAACCAGGGAGGGGACGGTCTATTTCAGAAACAATGAGTTCAGGATCCTCCATGCGAGCGCTGACTTTTCCGACCCCAACAGGATAAATCCGATCATTGACATAGCCTCTGAAACCAGCGTGAAGGGATACAAGATCAAGATGAATCTGGAGGGCCAGCTAGACCATTTCGCTATGTCTCTCTCGTCTGACCCGGTTCTCAAGGAAATGGATATCCTGGCGCTGCTGACAGTGGGTCAGACAGGAAGCCAGCTTAAGGGGATCGAGGGAGGTGTCGGCGCAGGAGAGGCGACATCCTTTGTCACCGGGAAGCTGCAGGACGTACTGGAAGAGAGGTTGAGGACGATCACCGGGCTTGACAGGTTCCAGGTCGACCCCCATGTCTCCAAGAGGACCGGGACTGTGGAGCCAAGGGTGACTGTTTCGAAAAGACTGCTCGGAGAAAAGATGTTTATTACCTATACGTCTGCTGTGGGTTCGGCAGAAGAGCAGATTATCCGTCTCGAATATTTCCTCGGCAAGAACGTCTCCCTTGTCGGGGTAAGGGATGAACGGGGAATCCTCGGAAGTGACATACGGTTCAGGTTTGAGTTCAGATGAGAGATCTCAATACAGACGGCATAAGAAAAGAGTCATGGGCAGTTTTCAGGTTTATCGCCGGCGTCCTTTTAGTGGTTCTCTGTTTTTTTATGTTTTGGACAGCTTCAAGTGCCGCAGCAACTGTCGGTCATATTGAGATAAAAGGCCTTTCGTCAGTCACGCAGCGGGAATTTCTCGACATCTTCGGTGTCAGGGAAGGAGACCCTGTTGACCCTGCAAAGATATCCCTGGGCATAAAGAGGGCGTTTCTAAAGGGTCTGTTTGATGATATTTTGGTATTTGCCGGTGAAGATGAAAATGCGGAAATGATAATTACCGTCAGGGAGAGAGAATTTATCAGAAAGATTTATATCCGGGGAGATCTGCCGTTCCCCGAGAGGGTCATCAGGGAATATTTCCCCATAAAGGAAGAACAACCGCTGAGGCATGATCTTTTCCTGCAGGCAACAGATCAGCTTAAGGACAAGATAGCCCGGTACGGTTTTCCCGGCCCCACAATTACGACAGGCATCGAAAAGACGGACAGACCAAACAGGGTTAATCTTTTTCTGATCATTGAGGCCGGACCACCGCTCATCATAAAGGATCTAAGGCTTACCATGATATCTCCCCTGTCGCCTGCCGCAACCCCTGCCGGAGGGCTGGCCGCAGTGATGAGGCTTTCTGTGGGCTCTGTCTACAATGAGATAAAACTCGAAGAAGATATGCGAAGGATCACGGAATTCCTGAAAAAAGAGGGTTATTACAGACCTGTAGTGGGCCCTTATTCATATAAGGATGAAGGTCTGGAGATCGCGATAAACCCCGGCAGACGGCTGGCTGTAAAAATCGACGGCAACAGCGCCCTGTCGGCCGGCAGACTTCAGAAGGAGGCGCCTTTTTTTGAGGTCGGGGAGTTTCATGATGAGCTGGTTGAGGAGACCATAGCAAAGATGCTTGCCTTATACCACTCTGAAGGATATCCATTTGCCCAGATTGCTCCTGTGATAAATGCGGATGAAAACCTGATAGAGATAACCTTTTTCATCTTTGAGGGTGAAAGGGTGACGGTGAGCGCCATAGAGTTCGGCGGAGTGATTCTTCCTGGAAAGAGGCTGAAGGAAGTGCTGTCCATCAAGGAAGGTGAGTACTTTAACCCTGATCTGACAGAGAAGGACCGCGATTCCCTGAAGGAGTTTTACGGTGCGCTGGGTTTCCTTGAGGCCTCGGTAAAAGGGATCAGAACGGATATCGACAGGGTGGCAGGAACCGTCAGGCTTGCAGTGGATGTGGATGAGGGGAAGAAGACCGAGATTGCTTCCGTGGACATCTCCGGTACAGCCCCTGATACTAAAGAGGAGCTTATGAGGCTCGTCGGCCTGAAGGCAGGTGATCCGTATAATGAAGTGGACATATCCGACGCGCGATTCAGGATGATTGAATACTTCAATAATCATGGCTATACAACTGCCGATATTTCTGTACAGAGAAATATGGATAAGGACAAGGTAGCTGTCACATTTGTGGTGACCGAAGGAAAAAAGAAATTTTTCGGCAGGACGATCATTAAAGGAAACAGGAAAACGAAGTATGAGGTGATCAGGCGTGAACTGCAGCACAGTGAAGGGCATCCGTACAACAACGGCGTTCTTGCGGAAGAACGGCAGAAACTTTACCGGTTGGGGCTTTTTACCGATGTCGAGATAGGAACGATCGACAATGAGCAGGGCAAAAAGGATATCATTATACGCCTCAATGAAGGGAATGCCGGATCCGTGGAATACGGATTCGGGTATGCCGAACACGAGAGGTTCAGGGGATTTGCAGAAGTCAGCTACAGGAATCTCTGGGGGATGAACAGGGAGATGCTACTGAGGGCAGAGATGAGCAGGCTTGAAAAAAGATACATACTTCAGTACAACGAGCCGTGGTTTCTGGAAAGGCCGCTGCCGTTAAGGCTTTTCTTTCTTCATGAAAAGCGTGATGAGATCAATACCCCTGACAGAAGATTGCTTTACAGCCTGAGCAGGTATAGCATGCTCGCAGGGGTCGAAAAGAGATTAAGCGGCACCATGAAGGCGGATCTGTATTACGAATTTTCGCTTGTGCGGACATCTGACGTACAGCCTGATGTCGTATTAACCAAGGAGGATACGGGAACACTGGCAATCAGCAGCATAAAACCCTCTTTGATCTACGATACGCGTGATAATCCCTTTGATCCGCAAAAAGGCATCCTCGCCGGCGCAACCATGAAACTCGCTTCTTTCGTGTTATTTTCGGAGACGAACTTCGCGAAGATCGAGCTCTTCGGGAGCTCCTATCATAAGCTCGGCAGGAGGGTGACCCTCGCTGTTTCCCTGCGGGGGGGGGTAGCATATCATTTCGGTCAGACCAGTGAACTTCCCCTCGTTGAACGATTCTTTCTGGGCGGCAGGTCGACGGTACGCGGCTATGAGCAGGATACGCTCGGCCCGACGGGATCAGACGGCAATCCCACGGGAGGGAATGCCTTTCTCATGGGAAACATAGAGTTGAGGACCTTCCTCGGCAGGGGGATCGGGCTTGTGCCGTTTATTGATATGGGTAATGTCTGGCGGACGGTAGGGGGCATGAATCCCGGGGATCTGAAGTATACGGCGGGTATGGGGCTGAGATACAGCACGCCTGTCGGCCCACTGAGGGTCGACTACGGCTTCAAATTGAACAGGGAGCCAAGGGAGAGCCGGGGTGAAATTCACTTCAGTGTCGGACATGCCTTCTGAATACGCAATGATTAATACGGAGAACTTATTGTGATGATAGGGAATGGACAGCTGCTTCAGTATATGCGAAATCTCCTTGCAGTTTTCGCTCTTTCTTTCTGTGTGGCCTCTTCAGCATATGCCGAAGTCAGAGACAGGGTGATCGCCTTTGTGGACGATCATGCCATAACCCTGAGCGAATTTCAGGAACAATATCGCAATACGATCAAGGTCTCTCCTAATGTCTCAGAAGAAGAGGTCATAAGCACCATGATAAACAGGGCACTGATATTACGTGAGGCTAAAAAATACAGGATTGAAGCGCACTCAGAAGATGAGGTCATGAGGGAGTATATAGACCTGAAGGTGAGGGCCTTCATCAAGATAGGGGAAGAGGAGATAGAGGGCTTTTTCAGGTCGAATGCGAGTCAGTTTGCAGGAAGGGAATATGAGGACGTCAGGGGAGAGATAGAAAAATATCTTACGGAAAAAGATCTTAACGACAGGTTGAAAGAGACTCTCAGCGAGCTAAGAAAGAACGCATACGTAAAGATTCAGCTCAGAGCTCAATAACTGCCTGAGGTTTCTCACCATATATTTTGATTAAGTCTGATTGAAAAAATACTTCAGAGATGGTTTCAGGAAACCCTTTCCTTCAGTTTCTTTGCATAGTCAGTTGCATAATCCCGTGCATCTTCCGCAATATCTGCTATCTTTCCCCTCATTTTCCTCCCCGGATAAGGGGCAAAGAGCAATGCCAGCCCAGCTCCGACTATGCCGCCGATGAGAAATGACATGAGAATGGTGCCACCTTGATTGTCTTCCTTGTGAAACATACCTGCCTCCTTCTTTTTTTAATTAAAGGCTATCACCGGCCTTGCCAAAGGTCAACGAAAATAATGTGGCTCTTTTCAATTCATGAAAAAAACTGTTATATTTCTTCATCTGACGATAGGGGGCTTTCATGGGAATTCTTGACTGCATCGGCAATACACCTCTGGTTAAGCTGGAGGTGATAAATATTCATCCGGAGGTGACTGTCCTTGCCAAGCTCGAAGGCAATAATCCCGGCGGGTCGGTTAAAGACAGGATCGCCTATTACATGGTCAGAGATGCCGAGGAGGCAAATATCATAAAAAGAGGTGACACGATCCTCGAGGCAACCTCAGGCAATACAGGGATAGGCCTGGCCATGGTGGGAGCTGCAAGGGGATATAAGGTCAAGCTCGTCATGCCCGAGTGTGTGAGTCTTGAACGGAGAAAGGTTCTTGAGGCCTTCGGTGCAGAGCTTATTCTGAGTCCGGGTAAAGAGGGGACAGACGGAGCTATAAAGCTGGCGCATAAAATCATGTCTGAGGCAACGGAAAAATTTTTTATGCCTAACCAGTTCGACAACCCGGCCAATATCAGGGCCCACTATGAGACGACAGGGAAAGAGATTATTGAGCAGACCGGCGGAAAATTAAACATGTTTGTTGCGGGTATGGGTACTACAGGCACGCTTATGGGTGCAGGCAGGCGGCTGAAGGAGTACAACGCAAAAATCAGGATTGTGGGTGTGGAACCTTTTCTGGGACACAGGGTCCAGGGTCTGAAGAATATGAAGGAGTCGATTGTCCCTAAGATTTATGACGAGTCGGCCCTTGATGAAAAAATAAACGTTAATGACGATGAGGCCTTCGAAACCACTCGGATGCTTGCATTGAAAGAGGGTCTTTTTGTAGGAATGAGCAGCGGGGCCGCAGTCGCCGGGGCGTTAAAGATGGCCGGCAAGATTGGCCGGGGCACTATAGTCGTTATATTACCCGACCGCGGAGACAGGTATCTCAGCACAGCGCTCTTTACCTCTGTCTGCGCCAAATGTCCACCCTGAGAAGCAAATCCGAAATCCGAAACATGGACCCGCGTTGAGGCGGGAGTGCTTACCTCAAAGCCTCTTAATGCGATTAGATCTGATTAGGGCATGCCGAAAAAGCTTTTCGTCAGTACAGGGCATACTTATTTATGACAGTGCATTGTGTGCTCAGATCAGGCAGGCGGAATTCCGATAACTGGCGCTTACGAAAAGGCTCTTGAGGCTGTGACCGTGAAATACCAGGGCTGATTAAAATCTGGCGTTTGTATCTTCTTTTGCGGGCATGAGGCAGGAAAGCGCCATGCTTACGGCGCTGATGATCAATGAGCCGAGAAACGCAGCCCTGAATCCTTCAACATGAAAGCCGAGATGAAATTGCCCTGATAACCAGGACGTAATACTGAGCATCATGGCGTTTATGACAAAGGTGAAGAGCCCTATTGTGAGGATGACAAGAGGGAAGGCAAAGAATTTGATAAAGGGACGTATGAACGTGTTTACGATCCCGAAGATTATGCTGACGATCAGAATACCCCACCATTGGCCGATGTAAGAAATCCCCGGGATAAATTTTATCGCCAGCATTATGGCGATGGTATTGATGACCCATTTGATGAACGGTTTTTCCATTCAGAAACCGTATTCCTTCCACCGTGAGTCCACAAGCCTCTTTATCTCTTCAGACATGAAGAGCTCTTCCGGCCAGTCTCTCATCATGCCTTCCTCGCGTGTCTTTCGAGTAGCGTCAATGCCCATCTTTGCGCCATAACGCGGCCAGTTAGCTGCATGGTCGAGGTCATCGAGCGGTCCGTCTGCAATCACGACATCCCGCTTCCAGTCGACATTATTGAGGACCCTCCATGCGGTATATGAAAGATTCTGGACATCCACGTCATCATCCACGACGATAAGAAGCTTTGCAAACATCATCTGACCTTTGCCCCAGAGCCCGTGAATGATCTTTTTGGCATGGCCGGGGTAGCTCTTTCTGATAGAGATGAGAGCGAAATTATGGAAGACCCCTTCCATGGGAAGATGTATATCCCTGATCTCAGGGAAATCGAGCCGCATGAGAGGCAGAAATATCCTTTCGGTTGCCTTGCCCATAAAGCAGTCTTCCATGGGCGGTTTTCCGACTATCGTTGCAGGATAGATCATATCCTTCCTGTGGGTTACGCAGGTTACATGGAATGTCGGGTAGAGATCAGCTGCCGAGTAAAAACCGGTATGGTCGCCAAAGGGCCCCTCTATCCGCATCTCTCCCGGATCAAGATATCCTTCTATAACGAGCTCGCTGTTTGCAGGCACCTCGATATCACTGGTAATGCATCTGACCATATCAACAGGCTCCCTGCGCAGAAAGCCTGCGAAGAGCATCTCATCGATCGCTTCAGGCAGGGGAGCGCTGGCGGAATATATCACTGCAGGGTCACTGCCAACAGCTATTGCAGCAGGCATCCTTTTGTTAAGGGACTTATACTTGTCGTAGTGACGCGCGCCGTCTTTATGTATATGCCAGTGCATGCCGGTAGTGTTTTTGTCAAAGATATGGATGCGGTACATCCCGCAATTCGGGCGACCTGATTCCGGGTCTCTCGTGAAGACCATGGGAAATGTAATGAAACGGCCCTCATCAGAAGGCTGTCCGTCTCCGGGCCAGCATTTGATGACAGGGAATCTGCCCAGATCAGGGTTGTTCTGCTCAACAACCTCCTGGCAGGCCGCATTTTTTACTGTCCTGGGCAGATATCGGGAGAGTTCAAAGAGTTTCGGCAGCATAGCCAGTTTTTCCATAAGGGTCTTGGGAGGCGCCTGAGTAAGGAGTTCCTCTATGCGATGTGCGACATCATCGAGTTCTCCTATTTCAAGGGCGAGGCACATGCGCTCAAATGAGCCAAAGAGGTTTGTTACAACAGGAAATTCAGAGCCCTTCACCTTTTCAAAAAAAAGCGCCTTTCCTCCGTTGTGAGATTTGCACATGCGATCAGTAATCTCAGTTATTTCCAGAAGCGGATCAACTTCTACGGAGATGCGATGAAGAAGCCCTTTGTTTTCAATTAGTTTTATAAACTCCCTTAAATCTCTGAATGACATTTAATCCTCCTGTAATGAGTAATATAATAACATAGGCAGATAAAGGAGAAAACAGCCAGCTGCCTGCATTCTCCATACTTCAACTAAAATATCCTTGACAAGAGGCTATCTCCTTAATATAATTAAGAAAAATCTTTTTTATGAGGTATCCATGACAAAAGCGGATCTTGTTGATGCAATCTTCGAAAAATTGGGTCTGTCGAAGAAAGAGGCCCAGGATATTGTCGAGATCCTCTTCGACACAATGAAGCAGACCTTTGCAGAGGGAGAATCGATAAAGATATCGGGATTCGGAACTTTCAATGTTAGAAAGAAGATGGCCAGAAGAGGCAGGAACCCCAAGACAGGTGAGGACCTTGAGATAACTCCGAGAAGGGTGATAACCTTCAGGGTAAGCAATCAGCTAAAGGAAGAGATAGAGAAATTAAGTGCATAAGCCAGCACGAGAAAGCATCAAGCCGCAGCTGCCGGTACCTGACAAGCTTTTTTATAAGATCGGTGAGGTTAGCAAAATTACCGGGGTTGAGCCATATGTGCTGAGATATTGGGAGACGGAATTTCCCTTTCTCAGGCCGAGGAAGAACAAATCCGGCCAGAGGGTATATGTGAAGAAAGACCTCGAGATGATAATCCAGGTCAAAAGGATGCTGTATCAGGAGAGATATACGATAGAAGGTGTTAGAAAGCGGTTCGGTGAAGGCATAGCATTGGTCCCCGAGACAAAGGCGACCAATGAGCCAAAGTCAATGATTACCAAAAACCCTGCCGAAATACTAGGTTCTGTCAAAAAAAGACTTAGAGAAATCGTAAAGCAGATGAGATAACATCGGGGCGTAGCGCAGCCTGGTAGCGCACTCGCTTGGGGTGCGAGTGGTCGCCTGTTCAAATCAGGTCGCCCCGACCATATAAATCAAGGACTTAC
>JACRHE010000219.1 GCA_016217695.1 Nitrospirota bacterium
TATCACGATAGCGCCGCCTGCCTGGTAATCGACGGCAAGATAGTTGCCGCAGCTCAGGAAGAGCGGTTTACGAGAAAGAAGCACGACAGCTCTTTCCCTGCACAGGCCATCGGTTATTGCCTTCGGGAAGCCGGCGTTACGTACCATGATCTTGACTATGCAGCCTTTTATGAAAAGCCTTTTATAAAGTTTGAGCGTCTTGTAGAGACCTATCTGGCTGAGGCGCCTTCCGGAGTCAGATCCTTTATCCTCTCAATGCCTGTCTGGCTGAAGAAAAAGCTCAGGATACCTGATGAGCTGAGGAAACAGCTGCCCGGTTTTGAAGGCAGGATATTGTTCATCGAACATCATGAGGCCCACGCGGCCTCAGCCTTTTTCGCTTCCCCCTTTGAGAGCGCCGCAATATTGACGGTTGACGGCGTGGGGGAGTGGGCAACGACTACGATCGGTCAGGGGCAGGCAAACAGGATCTCTCTCAGCCGGGAGATCAAATTCCCTCATTCACTTGGACTTCTTTATTCAGCATTTACGTATTACACGGGATTTAAAGTCAATTCAGGAGAATATAAACTCATGGGGCTCGCTCCGTACGGCGAACCAGCGTATGTGTCGCTTATCCGTGAGAACCTGATCGACATAAAAGAGGACGGCTCTTTCCGGCTGAATATGGAATTTTTCAACTACTGCTCGGGACTTACCATGACCGGCGATAAGTTTCATAAGCTCTTCGGCGGCCCGCCGAGAAAACCTGAATCTCCGTTAACCAGCCGGGAGATGGATATCGCTCGTTCCATTCAGGAAGTCACTGAAGAGCTTATGCTGAAGCTTGCCGGACATGCCCGGGCCGTAACGGCCCAAAAAAAAATCTGCCTCGGAGGCGGCGTTGCTCTCAACTGCGTGGCAAACGGGCGGATACTCAGAGAAGGGGGCTTTGACGATATATGGATACAGCCGGCTGCCGGGGATTCAGGGGGTGCCCTTGGCTCAGCCCTTTTTGTGTGGCATCAGCTTTTGGGAAATAAAAGGGAGGCCGACGGCAGGAATGACTTTCAGGCCGGCTCCTGTCTCGGCCCTTCGTATGATGACGGGGCTATCGAGGCCTTCCTGGAGGAGAACAAAATACCACACGAAAAATGTTCTGAAGAAGATATTGTCAGGAAAACAGCAGGGCTTGTGGAAAGTCAGCATGTTATCGGCTGGTTTCAGGGAAGGATGGAATTCGGCCCCCGGGCGCTTGGCTCCAGGAGCATCATCGCTGATGCGCGCTCTCCGCTCATGCAGCAGACTCTGAATCTCAAGATAAAATTCAGAGAATCGTTCAGGCCGTTTGCGCCGAGTGTTCTCTATGAGATGTCCAACGAGTGGTTCGAACTGACGCCTGACGACAAAAAATATCCTTCACCTTATATGCTTTTGGTTGCGCCTGTCAGGCCTGATAGGAGAAAAGTAATCCCGGGTGAGAGCGCCGGCCTTTCCGGTATCGCCAAGCTGAAGGTCGTTCGCTCGGAAATCCCTGCCGTTACCCATGTCGATTTTTCGGCGCGGGTGCAGACCGTGCATAGGGAGACGAGTCCGCTTTTTTACCGGCTGATAGAGGAGTTTCATAAAAATACAGGCTGTCCGGTTATAATAAATACGTCGTTCAATGTCCGAGGGGAGCCTCTTGTATGCACCCCGCAGGACGCATACAGGTGTTTCATGAGAACGGAAATGGATTTTCTTGTGCTGGGCAATTTTCTCCTGGATAAGCAGAGACAGCCCGCATGGCAGGAGACCTCTGACTGGCGCAGGGAATTCGAGCTTGACTGAAGATATGGAATTAAGAGATTTAAGCCTGAAGGATTCCAGAAAATTCTTTGCGATTTTATCCGCCATCATAATCGGTGTCGGCTGTTATCGCCGTATCAGATACGGCTCGCCGTTGGATGCTTATGGTTTTGGGACCCTGTTTATTATTATCTTTGGCGTGTTGCTGCCCTCCGCCCTGTTCCCGGTTTTTAAGATATGGATGAAGCTTGCGGGCTGGATCGGCTGGCTCAATACAAGAATATTGCTCGTCCTCATCTATTATTGTATCTTCTCCCCGGTGGCTTTTTTTTTAAAGATAACCGGCAAGGATCTATTAAAGAAGAAACTCGCAAAAGATGCAGCTACATACTGGGACGATAAAAAGCAGGAAGAGCCTGATATGGCAAGATATGAAAAACAGTTCTGATATCAAGAAAAAGGAGTATGATCCATGGGACTTATAAAGGAGTTTTGGGAGTTTTTGAGGGTCAGGAAGAAGTTCTGGCTTGCGCCGATAATCTTATTCCTTCTGCTGCTGGGCGCTCTCATCATATTTACAGAAAGCTCTGTAGTTGCGCCCTTTATCTATACCCTTTTTTAGGGCTGTCGGGTCATGGGTATTAAGTCAAAATCATATAGCCTGATGAAATAAATAAGTATCTCGTATATAATATACTCTTGAAATTGCAGTAAATAATCGATTGATGGCGGTGATATGAAAGAAATCCCCTTAGTTGATCTCAAGGCCGGTTTTGTACCGATAAAAGATGAAGTGATGCGTGCCATTGAAGAGGTGTTGCAGGGCATGCAGCTCAATATCGGACCTAATTGCCAGGCCCTCGAAAGAGAATTCGCGGCATATTGCGGGACAAAATACGCTATAGGAGTTGCCTCAGGTACTGAGGCCATCCAGTTCGGGCTCCTTGCAAGCGGGGTACGGGAGGGGGATGAGGTTATAACATCGCCTCATACTTTTTTTGCCACTGCAGAGGCCATAGCCTGCATAGGCGCCAGACCTGTTTTTGCGGATGTTGACCCTGTTACTTACAACATAGATCCGGGCGCTCTGGAAAAGAAGGTAACCAAAAAGACAAAGGCGATAATCCCGATTCATATGTACGGCCAGACCTCGGATATGGGGCCGATCACGGACATCGCTGCAAGGCACGGACTGGCTGTGATCGAGGACTCCTGTCAGGCCCACGGCGCATTATACAGGGACAAAAAGGCGGGCGCCATTGGCAGTGCAGGCTGTTTCAGCTTTTATTTTACGAAAAACCTCGGGTGCTACGGTGAGGGAGGCATGGTTACGACCAATGATGAGAAGATAGATGAGCAGGTCCGTCTTTACAGAAACCATGGCCATAAATCGAAGTTCGAGCATGCGGTTGTGGGCTATAACGGCAGGCTGGACGAGATACAGGCTGCTATCCTGCGTATCAAGCTGCGGCGTCTCGATGAAAACAACACAAAGAGGAGGGAAAAGGCCGCGCTTTATAATTCCCTGCTTAAAGATACACCTCTGGTACTTCCTGCTGAGGCAAAAGACCGGATGCATGTCTATCACCTCTATGTGGTGAGGTCTGAAAAGAGGGATGCGCTTCAGGACCATCTGAATAAGAACGGCGTTGGAACCGGCATTCATTACAAAAACCCGGTGCACCTCCAGGAGGCGATGGCAGGGCTCGGATATAAAAAAGGGGATTTCCCCTGTATTGAAAAGGCCTGCCAGGAGATACTGTCTCTTCCCATATACCCTGAACTCACAGAAGAGAGCCAGGTCTATATAGCGGAGAAGATAAAGGAGTTCTATAAACAGTAAAGTGCCGCAGTTGCAAAGAATTAGAAGAGACGGAGACCTTTTTCTTGTCATTCCCGCTTGTCGGGAATCTTTCTGTTTGAATGCACCTTAACTAATATGAAAATATCAAACAAAAAAATACTCGTTACCGGTGGCGCCGGGTTTATCGGCAGCAACCTGGTCGATGAACTCGCGAAGGAAAATCGCGTTATAATCCTCGACAATTTTTCCTCAGGCAAGAAAGAAAACATCGCCCACCATGACGGCAAGGATAATGTTCGAATCATCAATGGCGACATCAGGGATAAGGGTCTTGTTTTCAGCGTAACAAAGGACATCGATGTCATCTATCACCTTGCTGTCCAGTGTCTTAGAGTTTCCATCGACGACCCCGGGATAAACCATGAGGTGAATGCGACAGGGACGCTTAACCTCTGCATGGCTGCGCGTGAGAATGCGGTTAAGAGATTCATCTATGTATCCTCTTCAGAGGTATACGGAACTGCGATTACAGCGCCTATGGACGAGGCTCATCCTCGCGAACCCACTACCGTATACGGCGCAAGCAAACTCGCTGGAGAGAAGTATGCCCTTGCATATCACAGGACATATGGAATGGACACCATGGTCGTTATCCCATTTAATACCTATGGTCCGAGGGAGCATTTTGAGGGGGCCTCAGGAGAGGTGATACCCAAGTTCGTGCTCAGGGCTCTTAACGACGCGTCCCCGGTCATCTTCGGAGACGGCTCCCAGACACGGGACTTCACCTATGTGACCGATACTGTACGCGGCATTGTCATGGCCTCCGAATGTGACGCAATGACAGGCCAGACAGTCAATATCGCCAGGGGCGAGGAAGTGAGTATCAAAGAGCTTGCCGAAAAGATCTACAGCAGGCTCGGCAAGGCCGCTATCAAACCTGTTATCGAAAAGGAGAGACCGGGTGATGTGATGAGACATTTCGCCGGTACTAAGAAGGCTGAGGAACTCTTCGGTTTCAGGGCTGAGGTCGGCATCGATGAAGGCCTCGACAGATTCATCGAGTGGTTTACCTCACAGGGTTATGATATGGGAAGGCTGATAAAAGAGGATATTGTCTTTAACTGGGAGACCCGGAAGTGAAGGTCCCGATAGCGAAACCCTTTCTCGGCCGCGAAGAAGAAGAGGCTGCGGCAGATGCGATCAGCTCTGGGTGGGTTTCCCAGGGGCCGAAGGTACAGGGGTTCGAGGAAAGGTTTGCCGATTATGTCGGTGCAAGATACGCGATAGCAACCACCTCCTGCACCACAGCTCTGCATGCCGCTCTTGCTGTCTCAGGCATAGGCCCAGGTGATGAGGTAATCGTGCCGTCGCTTTCCTTCATCGCGACCGCCAACTCGGTTGTGCATGCTGGCGCGACTCCTGTCTTTGCGGATATAGACCCTGATACATGCAATGTTACAGCCGAAACCATAGAGAAGGTGATAACAGATAAGACAAAGGCTGTAATGCCCGTACACCAGATGGGGTTGCCTTTCGACCTTGATGCGATTACGGCCCTCTGCAGGAAAAGA
>JACRHE010000220.1 GCA_016217695.1 Nitrospirota bacterium
GTCAGCCAAATAATACCGGTTTTGTAATGTTAGTCAGGTTTACTTCGACTTTCCCCGTCATTTGCTTCCTACAATAACACTTTTTTAAAGTCCCTGAAAAGTGCGAAATTCAGGAAGGACGTCTGTTAATGAGGTATCAGCGGGTCCGGCAGAGACTAAGCTTTATCACTCAGAGTCAGAGGCTGTTGCCTTGGAAGGCTGTAAATGGCAAAATATGAGTGAGAAAGACAACCATGACAAAGACACAGATAAAAAAGGACCAGGAAAATTATCAAAGGTGGCGGGATGATCACACGGACATAATCTCTCTCACGGATGCGTACCTGGAGAAGATACTCCATGGAGTTCGAGAGGGAGCCGGCGAGTCTGGCCCTTCTGAAGGAGCTTATGGAGAAAGGAGGTAAGTCATGAAAACGTTACAGGCAGAATTGCCGGATAAACTTTATGAGCAGCTTCGTGCTCTGGTGGAGGCCGGATGGTTTAGCGATGAAAAGTCAGTTATCATAGAAGCGTTACGCCGTTTTCTTGAAACCCATCGGCCGGAGTTAATGGAGATGTTTATTAGGGAAGATGTTGAGTGGGGTCTGAGTGGAAAGGACTGATTTTCCCTTCTACTGTTCGAAGATATTTACGCCCTTGGGCAGGGTGAGGTCAAAAAGGGAATCCTTCAGCCCGGTGTTTATCTGCATGTCCCGAAGCTCGATCTCGACAGTGTTTGCATAGCTGTCGGTGATCACAAAGGCCCTGATAGGGAAATCCTCGTCAGCCACCGTAATCTTTATCGATGTAACGTTGCCGATCGGCTTTTTTGGCTTCAGGGTGAGGGCATCTCCCTTGCCTGAGACCGTAAACTCCTCCCTGATATTGCCGAAGCCGCTCAGCAGCGCCACAGGGGTCTGGCCGTATGTTGCCTTGTCGAACCTGCTTTTGTATGCCTGGTTGTCGCCTTTTTTGTATATAAGTACCGTGTCGTTGTTTATGAACAGGTCCTGGGCCGCCTTGCCCTTATAAGCCCATTTCATCCTGAGAGGCGGCTTTATAAAGAATTCGCCTTTATATGTCTCGGTTTTGTTGAGGTCCCTGATGACGCTCTTCTGCGAAAACGACCCCCTCAGGTCTTTAATGCCTTCGTAGGCCTTCTGTATCCTGGCTATATGGCTGTCGGCATCAGCGGAGTAAGAAGGTGCGGCCAGACAGAGAAGTGCTAGGCAGATCAGGATGAACAAGGCTGGATTATAAATCTTTCTCAATTACGCCTCCTGAAAAAATCCCTTGGTTTGCCGGCCCCTTTTGGAGGGCCGACCAGGCCGTCATCTTCCATTATCTCCATTATGCGCGCTGCCCTGTTGTACCCTATCTTGAACCTCCGCTGCAGAGAGGAGATCGAGATCTCCCCTACAGATTCAGCGAACTCAAGCGCCTTGTCATACATCTCATCCTTCTCCGCTGTGTCTTCGGCCTCCCTGGGCTCCTCGACCGGTATCTCCTCGAAGATCGAAAAATCCGGCGTTCCCTGGGACTTAATGTACTCGGTGACCGAGGTGGTCTCTTCCTCTGTAACCAGCGCGCCGTGCACACGCACGAGCTTTGCGCCGGGAAGCATCACGAGCATATCCCCTTTTCCGAGCAGCTGCTCGGCCCCCTGGGTATCCAGTATAGTCCTCGAATCGATCTTCGAAAATACCTGAAACGATATGCGCGCCGGAAAATTGGCCTTTATCAGGCCGGTGATCACATCCACGGAGGGCCTCTGGGTCGCGATAATGAGGTGTATGCCTGCAGCCCTCGCCATCTGGGCAAGCCTTGCAATGGAGTCTTCCACCTCGTTGGAGGAGGCGAACATAAGGTCTGCGAGCTCGTCGATGAAGATGATGATATAGGGGAGCCGGTCTTCGGCAGAGGCCTGTTTGTTGAAATTATCGATGTTCCTCGCCCCCTTCTCTGCCAGCAGGCGGTACCTCCGCTCCATCTCAAAGACCATCTTTCGAAGCGCCTCTGCAGCCTTCTTCGGGTTAGTGATGACAGGGGATATGAGATGAGGTATATCTTCGTATGTGGAGAGTTCGAGCAGTTTCGGGTCGATCATCAGCATCTTCACCTCTTTTGGCGAGGCCTTGTAGAGGATGCTCATCACCATCGAATTCATCGATACGCTCTTGCCGGCTCCTGTGGACCCGGCAACGAGGAGATGAGGCATCGTGGCGAGGTTGGCAACGACCGTATCTCCGTAAATATCCTTGCCGAGCGCGAGTGTGAGAAGGGAGTTGCTCTTCTGAAACCTGTCGGACGAAACGATCTCCCGCAGGGAGACGGTCTCCCTCACCTGATTCGGGACCTCTATGCCGATGGTGTTCTTGCCTGCGATAGGGGATATCCTCACGCTCTGCGCCTTCAGGGCCAGCGCCAGGTCATCAGCAAGTGAGACGACTCTGTTGATCTTCACGCCGGGGGCGGGAGCAAACTCGTACATCGTGACTATCGGCCCCTGTTTAAAATTAACGACGTCCCCTTCGACATCGAAGTCTGATAGCTTGCCTTTAAGCAAGGCCTTGTTAGTCTCCATATCCTCATCAGAATATCTCCCTGAAGGAGGCTCATAAGACAGGAGAAGCTCGACAGAGGGCAGGGTATAGCCGTCTTTTGTGACGGGCACGGGCTTATGAACCGGTTTTGGCCTTGCAGGCGCAGGGTCTGGTCCTGTCCTGATCTGAAGAGGCCTGTTTTGCTCCGGTTCAGGTTTAACCGGTTCAGGTTCCGGCTCACGGATGAGTATCTCCTCCTCGATAGGCGCAGGCTGGGGTTGCCTCACGTCCTGCTCAGAACCGCCGGCCTTTCTCTGAAGCGCAATAGAGGAGAGCGACACAGGGCTCAGAAGGATAATCGAGGTAAGAAAAAAGGAGAGGGAGACCAGATACGCGCCGAGGAGGGAAAAATACCGCTCAAGAAAGGCGGTTACCGAAAATCCTACCAGACCGCCGGAGCCGGTCTCCATCTGGATATTAAAGCTTGCAGTTATGAGAGATGCCAGCATGGAAGAGGAGAATATGAAAAGCACGGTCCCGATGAGATGAATCCTTGCCCTTTCCTTTCCGAGCATGCGCCTGAGTCCGTAGATGAAGAGAAGGACCGGGATTGCGAAGGCAGAGATGCCTGCTATCGTGATTATCATATCCGCCAGAAAGGCGCCTGCAACTCCGCCGTAATTCCTGACCGGGTCTTTGGTATAAGTGAAGAAGGAGGGATCCCACTTTGAATAGCTGAAGAGGCTCAGGCCCAGGTAGAGGCTTCCAAGGATGGAAGTCACGCCGAGGACTTCTTCTTTTATTCTCTTTACGCCCTTAGCCATATGCCTACCATTATAACAACTGCGAGACCAAACCTGTAATAAGCGAAGACATTTACGGAGTGGTTTTTAAGGTAGTACAGGAGGAACCTGATGGCGATGAAGCCTGTTACTGCCGAGGCCAGAAAACCCGCTCCGAAGAGCTGCAGATTATAGGTCTCATGACCGAAGATCATCTTTTTTGCATGCAGCAGCGTCGCGCCTGCGATAACCGGGGTGGAAAGCAGGAACGAAAAGCGCGCCGACATCTCGCGCTCCATCCCCCTGAAGAGGCCGGTTGATATGGTAATGCCTGAGCGCGAGACTCCAGGGATGAGGGCGACCGCCTGTGAAACGCCTATAAATAAGGCGTCGGTGAAGCTGAGATTATCGAGCCTTTTCTCTTTCACTGATCTCTCGGAAGCGAGCATATAAATTCCGAAGACTACCAGCGAGACGCTTATGACAAGGGGGCTTCTGAGCCTCTCCTCTATGAAATCGTCCAGCAGTATGCCGGAGACGCCTGCCGGGACCGACGCGAGGACCAGCATACCGAGCAGCCGGTGTTTTCTCCTGAAGATCTCTAGCCAGTCCTTCCAGAAGCAGACGACAACCGAGAGCAGGGTGCCGGCATGAAGCGCCACGTCAAAGGTGAGAGAGTCTACCTCTCCGGACCAGCCTAAGAACCATGGAAAGAGTATGAGATGAGCAGTGCTGCTGACAGGGAGGAACTCCGTCAGACCCTGTACAATGCCTAAAATAAGGGCTTCGAACATGAGAGATTATAACAGATTTAACCTCAACGAATATGTTCTATTTCTGTTGCCGGACCTCTTTCTTCGGGGCAGGCTCGGATTCTTATGCTGTGCCCATATCCGGGAAAAGGATCGTGATCGTGGTGCCGACCCCTTCAGAGCTTTCGACCCTGATAATTCCCCCTTCTTCCTCAACTATGTTCTTTGCGGTGGGCAGACCGAGGCCGGTGCCTTTTGGCGAAATCCTGGTAGTGAAAAAGGGCTCGAATACCTTTCCTATCTTGTCAGCGGGGATACCTTCCCCTGTGTCTTTTATGCCGATCCGGATATATGGCGCGCCCCTGACGATTTCCCGGTCAACGGTAATTGACAGTGTCCCGCCGCCTGACATGGCATCTATGGAGTTTGAGATGATCCGCTCGACAGCCTCGCGGACCTGGTCCCTGTCGATACGTACTGTGGCCGCCTCGTGATAGTCCTTAGTGACAATGATCGACTGCTGTTTCAATCTTTCGTCACATGAGGAAAGCGCCTCATCAAGGACCATCCTGATGTCATGATCATCCAGAAGAGGGCTTCTTGTGCGTGAGAAGGCGAGGATTTCCCTCAGGATGCCTTCAAGCCTGCTCACTTCCGAGGTGATATATTCGGCATACTCCCGCTCCTTGTCGCTGTCCGCTATCTTCTGCAGCCTTCTGGCAAAGCCACCGACCGAGGTGAGGGGATTTCTGATCTCGTCGGCCACGTTGGCGGCGATCCTGCCGAGCGCAGACAGCTTCTCCACCTCTGCGAGTTGCTGCCTTAGTCGCTCTTTTTCCTCCTCCGCCTGCTTCCGTTCGGTGATATCCCTGACCGCTGCGACCGCGACTACTCCGCCTTCGGACTCGGTCGGACTCAGGCTGATATCCGCCGGGAATTCCGAGCCGTCTTTTCTCAGCCCATAGATCGAGAGGTGAGAGCCCATGAGCCGGACCCTTGGATGCTCGAAATAGGATGCCACGTTTTGACGGTGCCGGGGGCGAAAACGCTCCGGTATGAGAGAGTCGAGGTCCTTGCCGAGCAACTCCTCTTCCGTATATCCGAACAGGGCGGCGAGCTGGGCATTGATAAGGACTATCTTCGACTCCCTGTTGACGAAGACCATGGCGTCAGGGGCGGACTGCAGGAGCTGATCGTATCTCCTCTGAACATTCTGAAACTCGGCGCGACAGTATTGCAGGTCGAGGTATTTCTGCCGCATCTCCTCCAGTTCCTTCTGGAGCTGCGCGCGTGATTTATAACCGTTCATAGATATAACTATATCACTTTAATGCAGGCCGTGTTAACCCCGTTATCCCGCCGGAGTTCACGGCTTAACACCGGTACGATTCTGCCGTCCCCTGATACGGATATGGTCTTTACATTAGTGCCGCCATGCGGTATCCTTAGGCAATTTACATAATAGGGAGGCAATAATATGAATAAAATTACGACAGCGATCTTCAGTCTGTTCCTTGTACTGGCAGGTTTCGGTCTTTGCATGGCGGGCGATCAGGACGTAAAGGGTGGCAAGGATCACCCCCTGCTTTCGAGGATGCCCGGCTTCCGCATATCTGCTTATAAGGAGAACGAATTCGACAGCCATACATTCGTAGGCCAGGACAAAAAGAATGTCAGGGTCGAGGGCCACAAATATTACATCGATTACCGCCTGATCAAGGGCGCGCCTCAGCCGGGAGAATTAAAGATACGCAGAAACATCCAGGACGCCCTAAAGAAGATCGGCGGAAAGGTCGTCTTTGACGACGACCGGGGCGGAATCTCCACCATCGTCGTTCAGAAGGCGGACAAGGAGACGTGGGTGCAGGTCAAGTCACAGGATTTCCTGTACATTCTTACGATAATTGAAAGGGAGACAATGAAGCAGGAGGTCGTGGCGGATGCCGCGGCGATGGGCAATGACATCAACTCGACCGGACATGTCTCTGTTTACGGCATATATTTTGACACAGGTAAATCCGATATAAAGCCCGAATCCGACGCAGCCATCTCCGAGATCGCAAAGCTTCTCAAGAACAGCGGCTCTCTGAAACTCTACGTTGTGGGGCATACCGACAATGTGGGCTCCATAGATTCGAATATGAAGCTGTCAAGAGACCGCGCTGATGCGGTTGTCAGGGCCCTTTCAGGCAGGCACGGGATAGCAGCTGCGAGATTGAAGCCTTATGGCGTGGCTTCCCTTGCGCCGGTAGCTTCGAACGACACTGAGGACGGGAAGGCGAAGAATCGGCGGGTGGAGCTGGTTAAGCAATGACCACCGCATGATGGCTTTATGTGGCCGGGGATAACTGCCCCCGGCTGCCTGATTTCTTCCATTTTGCCCATCCTGACAACTCTCTGATTGATATCTTTATATTTGTGCGCATAACGACTTAAATCAGCAGCGCGGGGAATAAGGATTAATTGAAAAATCATAGCAGTTTATACCCGCGTCCAGTGGAGTGATTTGTTTTAGATCTTATTGGTATTTTATACTTCAGCAACCTGATGGATAACTTCTGAGATATAGCTTTGATATTTTACACCGACTTTTTTTGCTTTGATTTTTATTTTTTCAATATCTTCACTGTTAACTCTTATGGTCATGGTTATATTTTTTTTCCTGGCTTTAAGAGTCTTTTCTATTTTTTTCAGTTCTTTCCCTTTTATTGGAGCATATTCACCACGTATCAAAGCATTTTCAATCTCTTTTTCCTCTTTTGTTAATTTAATTCTATTCATTTTTCACCTCGTCCTTGTTGTACTTTGTTGTATATTTGCGGCTTGGAAACATTGTTTTCAAAAATATATACTCCTCTTCAACAACACAGGGTATAATCCAAATGTATTTTTTGTATTCAAACTTTAAAACCATTTGATTCTTTCTGGACGGGTGCTTTTCTGCGCCGATAAACTTTGAATCCAATATTTCTTCAAATGATACGCCTCTTTCTTTTTTGAGCATTTTATTTTTATTTTCATTCCACTTAAATTCCTTCATAGTTTAAGATTATCATAAGCTATTTGTATTTACAATTATATTTACAATTAAATTATAACGTAGAATTGAGTGACAAGTGCCATGCAAGATGACAACATGCCGCCAAACCGATTCGCACTCCTCATAACAATGCTACCTCAAAAAGTGTCCTGTGGCACTCGTTCACTCCAATGATTTGTTAGCCATTTATTGTGAATGACAATGGCACATGGTCACTATACGCTACCCAAGGTTCAGGATCACAGACTTCTAAAGTGCTTCCGGAAAGAAGATTACTAGACAAGAAAACATAGTCAATATGATATGGCCTGTTGCGTTTGCGATGCATATAAAATGTTTTTTTGCTTTCCTTCCCGTGGTCCTCTTTTTCAATGTAGTGATATAAGCTATGGATACCTATTTGCTTTAACTCTCTGACAACATCGCTATGATTCCACCAGCGATCAGCTTTGTCCCAAATAACGTTGCTATTAAAATCACCGCATAAAATAGTATTGTTGATACACAGTTCGCTTTTATGTATCTGGAGATACTTCCATAATTGTCCAATATATCCAAAAGTTGGTGAATTTGCTTGCTTTGTCCA
>JACRHE010000024.1 GCA_016217695.1 Nitrospirota bacterium
AGGTGTTGCGGCTGAAGTCGCTATAGCAGAACAGGTGTCGCAGTCAGGGGTTGATGATCTGCTGAAGGACTTCGGGTTTTGACTGTGTTTACTAAGGCACATATAACAATGGAAACATTATCACTCGGAAAATCCCTCCTTCCCTCCCTTTTTTTAATCCCGAAGGCTTTCGGGACTCTTCGGCAACCAACAGTAGGTGCCTTAAGCAAGAGGGGAGAGGGGAGATTTGTTTATTTATGAAAGCATGTACTCTTCAGGAAGTAAACATTTTTTAAAAAGGAGGCTCGAATGAAAAGGAACGTAATGGTTGCAGGGATGGTGATTGGATTTTTGTTGTCTCTTGGTTTTTCGGCCTATGCGGAGGAGATCAGGGTGGGAGGGGGAGGCGCGGCATGCAATACGGTCTTCAGGCCAGTCAAACCCTACTTCGAAAAAGCCACAGGCCTCACCCTAACCGTTATGCAGAGTTCGCCGAAAAACGGGTTGATAGACATGATCAACGGAAGGCTTGATGCTGCGGTAGCGGCTGTTTCGCTTGAATCCATGATCAAGGGCGCTGACGCTGACGGCGTTAAAGTGGACCCTGCGGCCGTGCAGAAAACAGAGGTTGCCAAAAACAGGACCGTGGTCTTCCTGCACAGGGATAATCCGGTCAGGAAGCTTTCAAAGGATCAGCTGAAGGCAATCTTTACCGGCAAAGTGCAGAACTGGAAAGAAGTCGGCGGCAAGGACCTTCCTGTTATCGTTGTCTGGGGTAAAGCGTCCCCTGGCCAAAATGCGCAGTTCACGAAAGAGATTCTGGATGGCGAGACAGTGACTAAGGATAAACTCGACTCCACCGACTACGCCGGTATCAAACAGGACGTCTCCGCTAACGCCGAGGCTATCGGCATCGATCCCATCGGCCTTGCTGATGATAAGGTGAGCATTCCGGAGACGCCCGACGTGTCAAGCCCGGTGCTGATGGTGACGAAAGGCAAGCCCTCTCCAAATGTGCAGAAGCTGATCGACTTTGTTAAGGGCGAAGGCAGGCAGTATATAAAATAGTGTTTGTGTATGAAGTCAGTATTTGTCATCCTTCGCGGGAATGACGGCCAAAAAAATGGCAGTTTATGCGCAGACATTAAATAGGTATAAAACAGGAGCTGTTTATGACTATTAAGACTAAACTGACTATGAATGTGCTGCTGGTTTTGCTGATCATCGCTGCTGTTGCAGGAACGAGCTTTGTGGGAATGAGTTTTGTCAGGTCAAGGCTTACAGACCTGACAGAACGAAGTACGCCGTTTCAGATGCGTACTGTTGAGTTCCAAAGGACGATACAGGCTGCGACTGCCGATCTTGTAAAGGTGAGCTCTTCGCGACACATGGATGAGCTCAGTAGTTACCGGACCGATGTTGAGAAATCCCTGAAAGAGGTGAAGACCGCTCAGGAGGCCCTGGAGAGTATCTCCGGTGGCGGCAAAATTGAAACCTTCGGCGAGATTAAGGACATATCCGGAGAGATCATTCAGGTCAGTCTTGCACGAATTAATGCTGAGGCAGAGGCAAAAAAGGCCAATGAGGCAATCACTCAGAAGATGAAAAATACCTCTGAGAGGCTAAATGAACTCGATAAAAAAATTCAGGCCCTGCAGCTTACCCGTTCAGCAGCCTTTGTCACGTCTATGGAGGACACAGGCAGCATCTCGGCCAATCTGAGGAATGCCGAGGCTGTAAAGTCTCTCCTCAAAGATCTTCAGATCGCGCTTTTTGAGCTTCACAGGGCGCAGGACAAAAGGGGAGTCATCATTGCGAGAAGCAAGATCAACTCTATAATGTCAAGGTTCAGCCAGGAAGATTATCTGAAGAGCAACAGGAAGGCCGGCGATGAAATCAGGGCGTTTTGGGAAAAACTCGACGAGTTGATAAGGCTCAGGTCGTCTGCGGATTCCGATCTGAAGGCGATAGAAGCCCTCACCAGGGACGTTGATGAGCGTCTTTCTGTGATCGTTATTGAGCTGGAGCAGGAGGTTGCCGCGGCAAGGGAAAAGGCAGGCCTGGAAACTGAGAAACAGGGCGGTATAATGACCCAGTCTAATGTTGCAACCGCTGTGCTCATGTCCAATTCCAGACTTTTGGCCGACGGCCTCACTATCGAGGGGCTGACAACAAGGCTTTTCACCTTAACAGCGCAGAAAGACGTTGACACGACCGAGGCGCATATCAGAAAAACCTTTGAAAAGATCGATGCCTCAGTCAATACTTTCAAGAAAGGTCTTGCAAAGCTGAAGGATAACGAATCCCTGAAGGTCCTTCACGAGGTTGAAGCCTCGCTGATGTCTGTCAAGGCGCTTCTGTTTGCGAAGGACGGTGTTGTGTCGAAGATACGTCATCAGATCTCGATGAGGGACAAAGCACTGCAAGTGACCGACAACCTGCGTCAGATAGTTATCCGGCAGGCAGAAAAGGGTAAAAAAACGGTTTCGACTGCCCGTGGTGAGCAGGAAAAGACTATCGGCGCTGTAAACAGAATGATCCGGTTCAGTACGACAATAGTCGTTGTCATCGGGATTTGTGCTGCATCGGCCGGTATCATGCTTGGTTTTTGGATATACCGGTCGATAGAAAGACCTTTAATTAGGCTTATCAGCACTGCAGATGAAATGGCAAAGGGAAATCTTACCGGTGAGACAAAGGCAGGGACTGATGAGATGGGCAGGCTTTCAGAAAGCATGAACCATATGGTCCGGTCTTTTAGCGGGATTATAGGCAAGATTATCGTCTCGGTAAATAAATCTGTCCAGGTGCTTAACAATCTCAGGAGCCTGGCAGACCAATCAGCTCAGGGGGCCGGGGAGCAGTCCGACCAGTCGTACCAGATAGCAACAGCGGCTGAAGAGATGAATCAGACAATACATGGGATCTCGAAAAATGCATCAGTTGCCTCAGATACTTCTGCCGAGGCCATGAATATCGCTGCAGAGGGCAGAAAAGTGGCGGATGGGGCCGTTGAGACGGTCAACAGGGTGTATGTATCCACAGGTGAACTTTCTGTAATGATGGAGAAGCTCAATGGCAGGGTCGCAGAAATTGGAGACATTGTGACGGTCATAAAGGACATTGCCGACCAGACCAATCTTCTTGCACTTAACGCGGCGATTGAGGCTGCAAGGGCCGGGGAGCAGGGGATGGGCTTTGCGGTGGTTGCGGACGAGGTGAGGAAGCTGGCTGAGAAGACCATTAAGGCCACGGCAGAGATTTCGGCGAAGATCAGCGGCGTTCAGTCAGAGTCTGAACGGACGGCAAGGCATATGGGAGATGCCTCACACGAGGTAAAAAGGGCGTTTGACAACATAAAGCAGGTCGGTGACGCACTGAATAACATAGTTGAGGCTGTACAGAAGGTTAGTGAGCAGATAACCCAGATTGCGGTTGCAGTGGAGGAGCAGTCGGCAACTGCATCGGATGTGGCCAAAAACAGCGAAAAAACATCTGCAATAGCCGGCAGACAGAAGGAGTCATCAGCGGCAGTCATAAAAGACGTATCCGGACTCATCGAGGTTATAGAAGAACTCAGAGGATCAACTGTCGGTTTTAAGGTCAATGGGAATGAGCTGATGATCGTTGACCTTGCAAAATCAGACCATCAGCTTTTTGTCAACAAGATCGGCGCCTGTATCCGGGGAAGACTTGAGATGGACTTTTCTCAGCTGCCGGATCATCACTCATGCAGATTCGGGAAATGGTACGACACTGAAGGCAGGGACAATTGCGGTAATCTGCCCAGTTTCCAGGCAGTGTACAACCCCCACGAAAGGGTTCACGCCTTGGCCAGGGAAGCGGGGAATGCCTGCAGAGCCGGGGATAAGGCCAGGGCGCTCAGTATTTTTGAAGAGATGGAAGGTTTATCAGTGAAGATTGTGGGTCTCCTCGATGGAATTAAAAGAGAATACAGAAGGACCGGCTGAAAAGTGGGGCAAGGTATTTTGAAATGATTGCAATTAATGATTTCCTGAGAAAGACATTATGGTAAAAGTGCTTATAGTAGATGATTCCGCGTTCATGCGGAACGCCCTGACGACGATGCTTTCGTCGGACCCCGAGATCCAGATCTGCGGGACTGCCAGGGATGGGCTTGAGGCGATAGAGAAGGTTGCGAGTCTAAACCCCGATATCGTAACCATGGACGTCGAGATGCCGAAGATGGACGGACTTACCGCTCTTAAGAATATTATGGAGAAGAACCCCGTTCCGGTGATCATGGTCAGTTCCCTGACTGTTGAGGGGGCCAAGGTCACTCTGGATGCCCTTGATTTCGGAGCAGTGGATTTCATCCCCAAGAACCTCTCCGATCTTTCGATGAATATCGTCAAGATAAAGGAGCTGCTGATAGACAAGATAAAGCAGATCGGACGCAAAGGGGTTGTGAGAAGGCGTATCAGGCCGGCGGACAGCCCTCAGTCTCCGCAGAAGTCCGGCGAAACGCCGCAACTGTATGTTAAGTCAACAGGTGAGCGGAGGATAGGCATTGTGTCCATAGGGACCTCGACAGGAGGGCCGAGAGCCCTTCAGGATGTCATACCGAAGCTGCCGAAGGATTTCCCTGTGCCTATAGTCATAGCCCAGCATATGCCTGCGAATTTCACCGGACCTTTTGCCGAGAGACTTAATCAGATCAGCCGGATAACGGTCAAGGAGGCAGTTGATGGCGAGGCGATAAAACCGGGTATCGTTTTTATTGCCCCCGGCCGCGGACATATGCGGGTGGTTCGCAGAAGGGGCATCGAGACAGTCATATCCATCTCGGACAATAAAGAAGAATATATCTACCGGCCTTCGGTAGATGCCCTCATGCTCTCCGTCTCTCAGTATTTCCCGGGCCGGGCCCTCGGTGTAATTCTCACCGGCATGGGAAACGACGGTTTGATGGGACTTGCTGAGCTCAAGAGGTCAGGCGGCAGGATCTTTGCGCAGGACGAGGATACCTGCGTAGTCTATGGCATGCCCAAGGCTGTAGTCGATGCAAGCCTGGCCGATAAGGTCCTGCCGATCGAGGAGATGGCAGGAGAGATAGTCAACGCTGTCTGATTCTCATCTGACCCGGAGTATTCATGAAACACCGACTGCTGTTAAGACTATGGGCCTGCTTGTACCTACGAAAAGAGCGGGCTAAAGTTATTCTGCCTGGTGACGATAAGAGATGAAACTAATATATGTATACAGGAGGAGGAGACCATGGGTGCGATAGCTGTCAGCCCGGATATCCTGCAACTCGTCACATTTACACTCGGCAACGAGGAATATGCTATCGATATCCTGAAGGTGCAGGAGATAAACAGGATGGTAGATATAACCGCTGTTCCCAATTCACCTCATTATGTGGAGGGCGTGATAAACCTCAGGGGAAAGGTTATACCGGTCATCAGCCTCAGGAAGCGTTTTGGTTTTGATGCCAGGGCAGCTGATTCACAGTCAAGGATTATGGTGGTTGATGTCGGAGTGACCGTCGGCATAATCGTGGATGCGGTATCAGAGGTCCTGAGGCTCTCTGCCGATACGGTTGAGCCACCGCCTCCGATGACCAGCAGCGTCGGTTCGGAGTTCATTAAAGGGGTCGGAAAGCTCAAAGACAGACTTCTCATACTCCTCGACATAGACAGGCTTCTCGGGCATGAGGAGATTCATGGCATGGCCATGGTCCATTAATATGACGATAAACATGGAAATAAAGGAAATAAGGGAGAATAAGCGATGAAACTCACACTTGCCAAAAAACTCTACGGTGTCATCGGCATCGCGATGGTCATACTGCTTGTATTAGCAGGCGCGTCATACGTGATCTTAAAAAACGTAGAAAAAGGCTATGAAGGGCAGATAAAGGGCAATGGGAAACAGCTCGAAGCCGGCATGGACGCCCAGATAGCCTTGGGTGAAGCGATCCACAATTACAAAAACTACCTTATTAGAAAAGACGATAAATATATCCAGGGTTTCAGGGAGGCGGTCGGCAATATTAAAAATAACGTTAAGACCTGGGATGATTTGAGCGATAGCCCGGAAGAAAAAGATGCGGCGGCAAAGGTACTTGAACCTCTTGCAGCCTATGAGAAGTCCATCGACCAGCTGGTCGATGCGCGCAGGGACAATGATATTGCCGCTGCGGACAAGGCGGTCAAGGGAATGGACAGGCCCGTGGGTGCAGCACTGAAGCAGCTGGACGAGCTTACGATGAAGAATTACGAAAATGGGATAAAGGCCGTCTCATCAAAGGCAGGCAGGCTGTCCCTTATCCAGATTTTGCTTGCGATTATAGCGGTTATATCGACAGTGGTCCTCAGTACAGTGCTGATTCGCAAGATCCTTGCGTCTGTGCAGTCTGTGGGGGAGACAGTGGGCGCCGCCTCCCACGGAGACCTTTCCCGTGATGTCAGCGTAACGAGTGACGATGAGCTCGGTGAAATGGCAAGAAATATAACTTCGATGATGGGAAGTCTCAGGGAGATGACAAGGAAGATCATTGATGTGACAAGCACCCTTGCGAGCAGTTCTGAAGAGGTCTCGGCAACAACCGCACAGATAAGCAACGGCATTAATGATCAGACGTCCCAGGTGGAGCAGTCGGCAACCGCAACTACCGAGATATCACAGACGATCATGGATGTTGCGAAGAACGCCTCTGAGGCGTCTACTGCATCAAAAGAGGCGACAGAGATCGCGCTTGAGGGCAAAAGGGTGGTCGAGGAGACGGTCTCCGGAATGATGAACATAGCAAGGACGGTTGAGGAGTCGTCAAAGACCATTGAAGAACTCGGAGAGAGCAGCAAGCAGATCGGTGAGATAATCAATGTGATCAAGGACATAGCTGACCAGACAAACCTGCTGGCGCTGAACGCTGCGATTGAAGCGGCACGGGCGGGGGAACAGGGCCGGGGATTTGCTGTCGTAGCCGACGAAGTGAGAAAGCTGGCAGAGAGAACAACCAAGGCGACCGGCCAGATATCAGCGATGATCAGCAAGATCCAGAACGATACGGAGGTGTCGGTAAAGAGCATGTCAGAGGGTAAAGAGAGCGCCGAGGAGGGTGTCAAGCTTGTTGAACGCGCCAGGGAGTCTCTTGACAGGATTGTCGGCGCCTCGGAGCGCTGCCTTGATATGGTCAGACTGATAGCAACGGCTACGGAAGAACAGTCCACTGCAATTGAAGAGGTCTCTACAACCATGGAGAGCATAGCGAGCGTATCGAAATCATCTCTCACAGCTGTATCCCAGATTAACACAGCCACAAATGATCTTGCCCGTCTTGCAGGAGAGCTGAAGCAGCTTGTGGGATGGTTCAAGGTGCACGCGTAGAAGCGCAACAGATCTTTTAAAAAAAAAGAGAAAGACCTTTAGGACAGGATTCCGAAGGTCTTTCTCTGTCTGAGGGGACTTTTAATAGCAGCATCACGCGATAACGGCCCATTTAAATCAACTTTCTACTGAAAATACTTAGGTTAAAGCTTTAGGAAGAGAATTCCGAATAGATAGTCACCAGGTAAACGGTTTATCGCCAATAAGGAAGAAGGAGGGTGCCGGCGGCCATATGTTTTCCGATAGACTGAAGACTCTTTTTAATGTTCACAAAGAGAAGACCGCCGCGATAACTGAAGGTCATGGCCTGCAATCCATGCCGGATTATGGGTTTAATGCCGAGAGTGCAGTATGGCAGACCGGTCTTTGCGGGTTATCAGACGAGCTGAACAATATCTCCAGAACCACCGAGGCTGAGTTTCTTGAGATAGGCCGGAATCTCCAGGAGCTGTCAGACGGCTATATGAAGAACTCTTCAATGGCAACAGCGCTTATATCCATGGATGAAGACGGAGAGGGGCTGAATGTCGATAAATTCGGGGAGCTCTTCAAGCGGGTCTGCGATAACACCGGCGCATACGCCAATGAGCTGTCCAAGGGTTTCTCGCATATGTCCGATCTTCAGAAGAGACTTGCGGAAATAACCGAGCTGAAGGAATATCTCGACGGCTTGTCCCGGTCGATCGCAGTAGTAGGAATACTCACAAGGATAGAGACTGCCAGACTTAACGCAGCTGACTTCAACAGCATGACGGAGGTGGTAGACGAACTGGCCGAACAGATAGGGAAGAGTACTGTAGAGATTACTGCGTCGGCAGATGAGGCCTCGGAGCTTATCTCGCGAACCCTCGGAAAAATGGAGAAGGGACTGGAAGGGTTCAGAAAAGAGATGGATCGAATAATCGGACAGCTGGACAGGATCCTGACAGGCCTGATCGAAAAGAAGGAGCTGGCGTCAGGGGCATGCAAAAGGATAGGGGAGAGAACCTCGAAGATCATCCCTGAAACCGGCGAAATCGTGACTGCCCTGCAGTATCACGACATCTGCAGGCAGAGGATGGATCATGTTGCAGAGGCGCTGGCAGATATCGCACAAAAAATAGGAGCTGCGGAGGGCTCGGAAAAGAGCGCTACGGCTTCTGTCAGGAAATATGCCGCTGATGTAATAAAGGTACAGGTCTCCCAGCTCGAGAATGTGATTGGAGAGACTTCAGGGTCGTCCAATAAAATCGGAGAACATCTAAGGCGGATATCGGATCTTGCCGTTGCGCAGACATTGGATGCCGGGGTAATTCTGGATGACGGCGCCGGAGGGATCAGGATAGGCGGGATCGTGGCTGAACTCGAGTCTCTGCTTGCAATTACCGATACGTGCAGACGCATGACAGCGGACATGATACAGGCTGTTTCAGAGGCGAGCGACCGCATTGCCGCCATGTCCGCACATGCAGCGAATATTGTTCTCATAAGCGACAATATCGGCCTTCTGGCTATCAATGCGATTATCAGGGTGGCTCGCACCGGAGAGTCCGGAAGAGCTCTTGAGGTTCTTGCCGACAGGATAAGGTTGCTGTCCCTCCAGGCAAAGGAAGAGATCGAGAAGGGTACAGGGAAGATCGAAGCAATACTCAAAAGATCGGGTGAGTTCAAGTGTGAATTTTCCGAGGTGCTGAACAGACAGCTTTCCTCAACCAGCGAGATCGGCGAGGAGGCACGCGTTGAGGCGCAATCCCTCATCGGGGCCGACAGGTCATTAAACAGTGCGATGCTGAATATTAAAGGGTTGACAGACAGCCTTAAGGAAGACATAGCCCGTATCATCGATGGGATCAGCTTTGACAGAATTATAAGGACAGGTGTCGGCAGCATAATCTCGAAACTGGAATCCGTAAAAAGGAAGATAGGTGAGGGTCCGGAGGCTGATCTGCCGGCAACTTCAGGGGTGACGGGAATAAACCTTCACGAGCTTGCGGCCAGATATACCATGGAGAGCGAGAGGGAGATTCACGAATCTGCAGTTGCGGGCAATACGGCGGGCGCTGTTTCCGGAAAAAGCGGAAACAGGGGAGACGAAAGCACCTCGACGGCAGAAGATTCCATGGGAGATAATGTTGAACTTTTCTGAACTGAAAAAGGGAGGCGGCAATGGACTTTAAAGTTGAATCTTCAGGCCAGGTAGGGGTACTGACACTTGACGGAGACCTCACAATATCGCGAGCTGATGAGCTGAGGACTGCCTTAATGAAATCCCTGGACAGTGTAGATCATCTGGTAATAAATCTTGACGGCTTTACTGAGCTGGATCTGTCCTGTTTCCAGCTCCTTTGCTCTGCCCACCGGACTATCGCGAGACAGAACAAGCGGCTTACCTTAGCCGGAGAGCATCTTGACGATTTCAGGCGGATTGTCCGGGCAGCAGGGTTTATGCGCAGTACCGGGTGCATCATGGACATGAATAAGGATTGCCTCTGGATTGGAGGGAAGTAGTGATGGCCAAGATGATCATGACAGCAGACGATTCGGCGAGCATACGCCAGATGGTCAGCTTTACACTCAAAGGAGCTGGTTATGACGTCATCGAGGCGATTGACGGAAAGGATGCCCTTGCGAAAATCGGCGGGGCACCGGTCAACATGCTGATCACGGACCTGAACATGCCGAACCTCGACGGCATAGGACTGATACGTGAAGTGAGGGCCCTGCCTGCCTACAAGTTCATCCCGATCATAATGCTCACGACGGAATCCCAGGAGACGAAGAAACAGGAAGGCAAGAGCGCCGGGGCGACCGGCTGGATCGTGAAGCCCTTTAAGCCGGAACAGCTTCTGGCGGTTATAAAGAAGGTGCTGGGATGATGGACCACAGAGAAGTATTCAGGGAAGAGGCTTACGAACTCCTTGCCGAACTGGAGACCTCGCTTCTCGAACTGGAGGA
This sequence comes from Nitrospirota bacterium, assembly GCA_016217695.1. Taxonomy (GTDB): domain Bacteria; phylum Nitrospirota; class Thermodesulfovibrionia; order Thermodesulfovibrionales; family UBA6898. The sequence continues at coordinate 10,267 of JACRHE010000024.1, forward strand.
AGCGCCTGATAACATGGAGATCATCGGCCGCGTCTTCCGGGCCATGCATACTATCAAGGGATCAGGAGCGATGTTCGGGTTCGATAACATAGCGAAATTCACCCATGAGGTCGAGACGATCTTCGACCTTGTCAGAAACGGAAGGATGAGTGTCACAAAGGAGCTGATAAACCAGACCCTCGCCTCACGCGATCAGATAAAGGCGATGCTTGACGCATCTTCAAGCGGAGGCCAGGCAGACCTGCAGAGAGGGGAAGAGATCATATCTTCTTTGAGAAGGCTTGTGCCCGGAGATTGTGCCTCCGGAGGTCAGGAGGCTGAGAAGCAGGCCGTTATAAAAAAAGAGGAAGTGACAGGCGAGGCCGGGGTGGATGAGGCAGTGACCTACCGCATACGCTTTAAGCCGGAGCAGGCGATATTTTCCCATGGGACCAACCCGCTGCTTCTTCTGAACGAGCTGAGAGAACTTGGCGACTGCAGCATCACGGCACAGATGGACGCCATCCCAATGCTTCAGGATTACAATCCCGAACTCTGTTACGCCTATTGGGACATTGTTCTTACCACGAAGAGGGACATGAATTCCATCAGGGATGTCTTTATCTTTGTGGAAGACGACTGCGAACTAAAGATAGAGGTTATTGACAAAGATAGCGAGCCCCGTGAAGAGACCGGCGTGAAAAAGCTCGGAGAGATTCTTGTCGAGCGCGGTGATGTCAGTCAGGCAGATATTTCGAGGATGCTCACGCTGCAAAAAAAGATCGGGGAGCTGCTTGTAGATACCGGAGTTGTCAATAGGGGCAGGGTCGAGGCTGCATTGATGGAGCAGCAGCATGTCAGAGAGGTGAGAGAAAAGCGGCAGTCTTCCGAAACAGCAACAAGCATCAGGGTACCCTCTGAGCGGCTTGACAGCCTGGTCAACCTCGTGGGGGAACTCGTTACAGTGCAGGCTCATCTTACCCAGACTGCATCAGGGAAGAATGATCCCGGTCTGACAGCGATAGCGGAAGAAGTGGAAAGACTCACTGAAGCGCTCAGGGACAATACCATGAGTCTCCGCATGCTGCAGATAGGGACGACGTTCAGTAAATTCAGGAGGCTCGTGAGAGATCTTTCTTCTGAACTCGGCAAGGAGATCGAGATGATAACCGAGGGGGCGGAGACGGAACTCGATAAAACGGTTATAGAAAAGCTCAATGATCCTCTGGTGCACCTCATACGCAACTGTATCGACCACGGCATAGAGAACCCGGAGGAGAGAGAGACGGCAGGAAAACAGAGATGCGGTACGATTCACCTTTCCGCAGTGCATTCAGGCGCCAGCGTACTGATAAACATACGGGATGACGGCAAAGGGCTCGATGCAGGGGCTTTACGTCAGAAGGGCATTGAAAAGGGTCTGATCAGTCCTGACCAGGAGATGACAGAGCGGGAGATATTCAGCCTCATCCTGCTGCCCGGGTTTTCAACCGCAAAAAAGGTATCGAACATCTCAGGCAGGGGTGTCGGCATGGATGTGGTAAAGCGGGCGATTGACGGCCTGAGGGGAACTATCGCGATAACGAGTCAGAAGGGCATTGGTACGACGATCAGCCTTAAGCTGCCACTGACGCTTGCAATTATTGAAGGCCTGCTTGTGACAATCGGGGATGAATATTTCGTATTCCCTCTCTCATCTGTCGAGGAATGCGTCGAGCTTACGCAGGAGGACGTATCAAAGGCGCATGGCAGGCATCTTGCGAACTTAAGGGGACAGATCATCCCCTATATCCGGCTGCGCGAGCAGTTTGCTGTGTCAGGCAGGGCTCCTTTCATCGAACAGATCGTGATCATAGGCCTTGACGGCCAGAGGGTCGGTTTTGTCGTTGATAATGTCATAGGCGAGCACCAGACCGTTATAAAGAATCTCGGAAGAATATATAAAGACATCGATGGGATTTCCGGAGCCACCATACTGGGGGACGGGGACGTGGCTCTGATCCTCGATATACCGAGGCTGGTGAGGATGAAGGAAGAGGAGGAGGCCTTGACAACATCATGATACGCCTTGCCTCAGCGCTCTGGGATAATGCAGGCAACGCGCAGCAGGCGGAGAAGCTTGCGATAAAGCATGAGCAGGATATTAGAGAAGGAGGCAACGGTCACGCAGGTCATAGCCGCGATGAATCTAAAAAATATTAGGAGGAGGTCATGAGCATATCAGGGATTACAGAGACAACGCAGTACCTTACCTTCAGGCTGGATGAAGAGGTCTTTGCGCTCGATATATCAAAGGTTCGCGAGGTGCTGGACTTCACCACAGTAACAAAGGTCCCGAGGACCCCTGATTTTATGCGGGGCGTTATAAACCTCAGGGGAAACGTGGTCCCGGTCGTTGATATGAGGCTGAAATTCGGGATGACCAGGACGGAAAAGACGGTCAATACCTGCATCATCATCGTCGAGATATCTATCGAAGGCGAAACGACTATACTTGGAGCGCTGGCCGACTCTGTGCAGGAGGTCATAGATCTGGAGCCCCAGCAGATAGAGCCGGCCCCGAAGATAGGAACGAAAATGAAGATGGACTTCATCAGGGGAATGGGTAAAAGGGATGATCATTTCATAATGATCCTGGATGTGGACAGGGTCTTTTCCTCAGATGAGCTTCAGATGGTGCAGGAAGGAGCAGGCGTTTCTGAAGATGAGGCCTGTGTGATTTCGTGAAGGAATCATTTCCGGTAGAGAGATGGAATACATAACTGAAGAGAGTCAGTCCGCCATAGCTAACGCGGTGATGTCCGATAAGGACTTCCTGCGTCTCAAGGGATTCATCTGCGATGAATGCGGCATAAGACTTACCGATGCAAAAAAGATTATGCTTGAATCAAGACTCAGGCGGAGGCTGAGAAAACTCGGCATGCACTCATTCAGGGAGTACTGTGATTATCTTTTCAGTCCAAAGGGCGCAGCAGGCGAAATCTTTCAGATGATCGATGAAGTGACTACTAACAAGACCGACTTTTTCCGTGAGCCCAACCATTTTGATTACCTCGTGCGGCGTGCCCTGCCGGAGATAACAGGGGGACAGGGCGATTGTGCCCGAAAAAGGCTGATGGTCTGGAGCGCAGGTTGTTCGACGGGAGAGGAGCCCTATACACTGGCAATGATCCTGAGCGATTATACTGAAAGGCTAAAAGGACTCACCTTTGAGATACTGGCTACGGATATATCGACGAAGGTGCTGGAAAAGGCGATGAGCGGCATATATGATGAAGAGAGGGTAGAGCCGGTACCTGTGCCGTTTAAGAGGAAGTATCTGCTGCGCAGCAAAGACAGGAGCAGGGCGCTCGTGAGAATTGTTCCGGAATTGAGAGACCGGGTCAAGTTCAGGAGGCTGAACTTCATGGCCGGCGATTTCGGCATGCGCGAACAGATGGATGTGATATTCTGCAGAAATGTCATCATTTACTTCGACAGGCCGACCCAGGAAATGATACTTAACAGGATATGTCATCATCTGGCGAGGGGTGGATACCTGTTCATGGGACATTCAGAAACACTCAGCGGTCTTGATGTGCCTCTGACGCAGGTGGCGCCGACTGTTTACAGGAAGGCAGACAGGCACTGAATAATTTCTTGATTGGCTGGTGAATATATGAAGAAGAAAATAAAAGTACTTATTGTCGACGACTCCGCCGTGGTGCGTCAGACGCTTGCATCGATACTCTCTGCTGATCAGGATATCGAGATCATGGCGACTGCCTCCGACCCCTATATAGCTGCTGAGAGGATGCGTGAGCAGGTTCCTGATGTCATTACTCTGGATGTCGAGATGCCGAGGATGGATGGCATTACCTTCCTCCAGAAGATCATGAGTCAACACCCCATACCTGTTGTAATATGCTCGACTCTGGCAGAAAAAGGCTCTGAAACCGCTATGAAGGCGCTGGAATACGGCGCGGTCGAGATCATCCAGAAGCCCAAGCTCGGGACAAAGAAGTTTCTGGAAGAATCGAGGGTGAGCCTCTGCGATGCGGTGAGGGCAGCATCCATGGCAAGGATAAGGCAGATCTCGGCCAGGCCCCACCAGGTGACTGCCAAACTGACCGCTGATGTCATACTTGCCAAACCTGCTACAAGGGCGATGATAGAGACGACGGAGAAGGTTGTAGTTGTAGGAGCCTCGACAGGGGGGACTGAGGCCCTCCGGATCTTTCTCGAATCCATGCCGTCGGATACCCCTGGTATTGTTATTGTGCAGCATATGCCCGAGCATTTCACTGCGGCCTTTTCAAAGCGCCTGGACGGCCTCTGCAGAATTTCCGTTAAAGAGGCCGAGGATAATGATACAGTCATCAGGGGACGGGCGCTTATCGCCCCCGGCAATCATCATATGCTTCTGAAGAGGAGCGGGGCCAGGTACTTCGTGGAATTAAAAGACGGACCCCTTGTATCCCGCCACAGGCCGTCAGTGGATGTGCTGTTTCGCTCCGCGGCGAGATACGCAGGCAAAAACAGCGTGGGTGTGATCATGACAGGCATGGGCGATGACGGCGCTAAGGGCCTGCTGGAGATGAAGGAGGCAGGCGCAAGCACGATAGCCCAGGATGAAAACAGCTGCGTTGTTTTCGGGATGCCGAAGGAAGCTATCAAACTCGGAGCAGTCGATAGGGTTCTTCCCCTCGAGGCTATCTCAGTGGCTGTTTTAAGGTCCTGCTGAGGAAACCTTCCGGCATTACAGTCATGAGGATTAAAGAATATGGCGTAATTTATCGATAAATAGGTAGTGGCTGAAAAAATGACATACGGGATGAATCGGGTTAACCGGCATGGAAGCGTCTGAGGTAAAGAGGGCTATAAATAAGCTCGACCAGTTTGCAACGATACCTGTTATCCTGAAGAAGATACTGGAGATAACAGGCAATCCGTCTTCATCACCCCAGGACCTCTACAAGGTTATCTCCCATGATCAGGCGCTTGCAGAGAGGGTCATCAGGGTCGCCAATTCGTCATATTTCGGGCATGCCGGCAAAGTCGAAAGCATTAACCAGTCGATCATGCTCCTTGGATATGAGAACATCAGGGATATAGCCATAAGCATGAGCGTGATGGGGATGCTCGGCAGAAAGGACATCATCAATCTCAAGAAATTCTGGGCCCACAGCTATGAAGTGGCCTGCATAGCAGCTATGCTGGCGGAGATGGCTACTATCCTGAATCCCGCAACCCTTTTTCTCTCAGGCCTGCTCCACGACACAGGAAGGCTCTTTTTCTATAATCTCGATAACGAGAATTACAGAAATCTTGAGGGAGCCAAAGATCTTACGGGCAGGGAGATAATCATGTTCGGCTGTGACCATGCGCGCGCAGGCAGCTGGATCGCCGAAAAGGCCCAGCTGCCCAGAGAGCTGATGCTCGGTATTCGTTATCACCATGGGCCGGCGGATGCAAGGGAATTCAGGGACATTGTTTCGGTGATGGCACTGTCAGAGGCCCTGTCCATGAGGCTGAGTCCAAAGATAGAGGATGATGGTCAGTGGACTGAGGACCACGACAGAATAATGCTTGAGCTCTCCCTCAATGACGAAGATATCAAGGAGATAGGTTACCGCCTGAGTGCCGAGAAGGCCGATATAAAGAATTTTCTCAAACTGGTCTGATTCTTGAATGTATTGAGGAGTGGTGGCTAAACTCTGAATCTGGATGGAAAAATTTTCGGGAGAATGAAAATGCAGAGTAACGAACTGATACTGAACGACTGCGAAATACCATCGGTGCCTATGGTTGCAGTGAAGATATTGAGGCTTGTAGAGGACCCGTCAACTGATGTCGAGGCCCTCCAGGATGCAATCATGTCCGACCAGTCATTGGCAGCCAGGGTGCTGAGGGTTGCTAATTCGGCATATTATGGACTGCGCCGGAATATTGACACTATTTCCGAGGCGATTGTCATGATGGGCTTCGGGACGATCAAAAATCTGACACTCGCGGTATCCACAAAGGAGGTCTACAAGAAGTTCGGCCTCCTGGAGCAAAAGCTGTGGGAACACAGCATAGGCGTTTCTGTGGCCGCTTCCATCCTGGCTGCAGAGGTGAGGTTTCTGCACCTTGAAGAGGCCTCGGTAGCCGGACTTTTGCACGATGTAGGCAAGGTGATTATGAATAACAGCCAGCCGGATAGATTCTCCGCGCTGACAGAAATGGTCTACAACGAGAGAGTGACTTACTATCAGAGGGAGAAGGAGGTCTTCGGGTTTGGCCATGCAGAGGTCGGCGGGATATTCGCCCAGAAATGGGGATTCCCTGAAAACCTCTGTGATGCGATACGGAGACACCATTTTAATCACTACGATGATCTCATGGATCTTGCGCCTGACGTAAGGACCCTCTGTTGTATCATAACCCTTGCTGATGCCATATGCATAAGGCTTGGGGTCGGGTACCGGGGGCCGATGTCAGACCTGACACTGATGGACGCGGAATGCAGAAAGATACTCGGCTTAGGTGACGAAAGGTTCCAGGAGATCATCGACACATTCAGGCTGGCCTATGATCAGGAGAAGATGGCATACCAGCTGTAGAAGGCCGGAATTTTTTTGAGGACAGAAGGCATATGGCTATCGAGGAACTGAAAAGGATTTTTCAGATACCGCTGGTCAGGAGTCCGAGGAAGGTTACCATATCTTCAGAGGGAAAGCAGCGGAAAAAGCCCCAGAAGGAAAAGAGAGACAAGGAAAAAGGAACTGTAGATATAAAGGTTTAGGTGATGAATATGTTCAAAAGAATAACAGGGAAAAGACAGAAAAAGGACGCTATTGCAAACACAATGCTGTCTCTTGAGCTGACCGAGGTCGAAGAGATTGCGGAAAGACTCTTTCTCAGTATAGAGAAGAAGGTAAGGGACCTCAGGACAGTCGAAGAGAGGCTCGACAAAAAAATCGGGTTTCTTGAAGCTCTCCTGTCGAGGGCCGACCTGACGGGTGCATCCTCCGACGATCGGGCAGATTTACGGCATAGGGAGATCTTTGTACTGCACGAAAAGGGTCTGAAGATTGAGGAGATCTCAAGCATTCTTGACATGCCCAGGGGTGAGGTCGAACTGATCATGGGCCTCGGCAGATAGTCTAAGCAGGCAAAACTTTTCTCCTGAAGGAAAATATTTCCCTCTCTAAAGCATTCAGCATGGACAATCCCTCTTGTTGGGCAGACCGGGCAGGCGACCCTCAAATTCTTTCAAGGCGATATGATTTGGCAAGGGCATGGTGTCGGGATGCAGGCCTTCACCGGAAGTTGCATCCGGTCTATTGCATACAGGGTGTCTTCCGATGCCATTAGGAATCGCTGCGAAAGGCTTTTCGGACCGCCTGTCCGGTCTCAAATGCTCTTCGATCTGAGGCATAAACACTCCCTGATGTCCCTCCGCTTCCGTTTAAATGCATTTCTGAGCTCGCTGGCATTATCCTTGCTATCTTAAGTTGCATGTATAAAGGAATCTATATAGCTCTCTCCGGCGCGACCCTGAAACAGACCCAGATGGAGATCATATCAAACAACCTCGCCAATGCCAATACCCTGGGTTACAAAAAAGACAAGGTATCCTTTCAAAACTATCTCATATCCCAGATGAGCGGCAGGCCCGACAGCGAAGACGGCAGGACCATGAGCGATCTTTCGGAAATCAAGACGGATTTCACGGACGGAAGTATGGTACGGACAGGGAATAATCTTGACATCGCCATTGACGGCAGAGGTTTCCTGAGCATAGAGGGCGGGCAATATACGCGACGGGGTGATCTTAAAATAGACAGTCAGGGATATCTGGTTACGCAGGATGGGAAGAAGGTGCTTGGCACCGGAGGTCCGATACAGCTGCAGGAAGGAACAATCGAGATAGGCTCTGCCGGAGACATATCTGTAAATGGGGTAACGGTCGGGACTCTGAAGATTGTGGAATTCGGGGATGAGAGGGCGGTCAGGAAATCAGGCAGGGATTTTTTTACCTCTGATCAGCCTGGTTCGCCGGCAAAGGTGACTGTAAAGCAGGGCTACATCGAGACCTCGAATGTCGACGTTGTCAGGGAGATGGTTTCGATGATAGATGCCTTACGCGAGTTCCAGATGTACGAAAAGGCAGTACATTCCTTTGACGAGGCCTCGTCCAGGGCAGTAAACGAGATCTCCCGGATATGATCGAGGAAAGGCAATAAATAGAATGAATACGAGGAGGATCAGATGATACGCTCACTTTTTACGGCAGCAACGGGAATGGAGGCGCAGAAGCTCAATATCGACGTCATCTCAAACAACCTTTCGAATGTAAATACCGTGGGCTATAAAAGGAGCAGGGCTGATTTTCAGGAACTCCTCTATCAGACTCTGAGGACGCCGGGCGCAACCTCGGCTGAGGGCTCCGAGATACCTTCGGGCATCCAGGTGGGGCTGGGGGTCAGACCTGTAGCTGTACAGAAGATGTTTCAGCAGGGCGATTTCGTGCATACCGGAAACAGCCTTGACCTCGTCATCGAGGGCGACGGTTTTTTTCAGGTGCTGATGCCTGACGGAACAATCGGCTACAGCAGGTCCGGGGCCTTTAAGATGGACAGTGAAGGCCGCATTGTAAATTCTGACGGTTACCCCATGGAGCCGGCAATAACAATCCCTTCGAATACCGTCACCACAACAGTAGGTTCTGACGGCAAGGTGACCGTTCTTCAGGCGGGAAGTAATACCCCCACAGAGATCGGCCAGATTGAGATAGCACGCTTCATTAACCCGGGCGGATTGAATGCAATGGGAAGGAATCTCTATTTACCGACCGCCTCATCCGGAGAGGCCACCACCGGCAATCCCGGCGCTGAAGGCAGGGGCACCATCAATCAGGGCTTTGTTGAGATGAGCAATGTAAATATAGTGGAAGAGATGGTGAATATGATAATCAGCCAGAGGGCCTACGAGATAGCCTCCAAGGCTGTTTCTGCCTCTGATGAAATGCTCCAGACAGCCAATAACATGAAGAGAAGTTAGGAAGGAGCCTGTTTTGGAACTGAGGAGACCATGAAACATCTGTTTGCCTTGACGTTCATGATGCTGGCCCTTTCAATCTGCGGCATTTCTTCTGCAACGGCATCCGTCGAAGACAGGCTGAAGGAATTTCTCAAAGAGAACTACCCCTGGACTGATATCGAGGTTCGCGAGCTGACTCTGAATGCGGAGCCTCCTGATCAGGATCCCTGGAAGATCATGGTGGAAAGAGGTCTTCCGGGAAAGACGGTCTTCTCTCTGGAATTCGGGAACGGGAAGCGCATAACAGCAACTGCGGACGTCAGGGTGTTCGATACTGTTGTTCTGGGCCGGAGGGCGTTCAGGAAGGGATACGTTATGGGGAAGGACGACCTGTATGTGACATTGATGGAGGTCGGCCGCATACCAAAGGGCGCTGTCAGAGACCCTGAAAGCGTCATAAACAGACCACTGGCCAGATCCATAATAGCCAATGCACCGATAGTCGATACTATGATCGGCAGCAGGCAGCAGGTTAGGCGTGGCCAGAGGGTGCTGCTTGTGGCCGGCGCAGAGGGTTTCAATATTACGACGCTTGGAGAGATGAGGGAGAGTGCCTCTGTTGGAAACTACGTGAAGGTAGTCAATACCGCCTCCAAAAAGACCGTGACAGGCCTGCTTATCGACGAAAATACGGTCAGGGTGGAGTTCTGACATGATAAAGACAGATGAGAGAAGTCAGTCTCCGTATGCGACCCGCCCGGGCAGGAAGTCGGAAGTCAGGACACAGATGTCAGAAAAAGGAAGTCACTTTCTCCTGTACACATTTCTTTGCGGCCTGTGCATTCTTGCTTCGTGCGCTTCTACTCCCCAACTGCCGCCGCATCCTCCCAAATATGTATACAAGGAGGAGCCCAGGACACAGATTTCGGCCAATTCCCTGTGGAATGATAGCGCAGGTCTTTACGAAGACAGCAAGGCCAGAAGGCTCAATGACCTTGTTACCATAAAGGTTGTCGAAAACATCACAGGATCAGGAAAGGCTGATACAACGGCATCCAGAGACTCCTCACTCGAGGCCGGGGTAGATTCCGTATTCGGTGTTAAGCCCGACATAAAGGGTATCGATTTCTTCGGCAAATCAAAAACCTTCTCTCCCGGCTTCAAGGGCTCGATGAAGGATGATTTCAAGGGCAACGGCGAGACTACGCGGGAAGGCAAGCTCATCGGAACGATAACTGCCAAGGTTGTCGAAGTGATGCCCAACGGCAACCTCGTTCTGGAATCCAGAAAGGATATCACGATCAACAATGAAAAGCAGATACTTGTTCTTCGGGGCATGATCAGGCCTGACGATATAGCCACCGGCAATACAGTTCTGAGCAGCAAGATCGCTGACGCCGAGGTCTTTTATGTGGGAGACGGGGTAATACAGGACAAGCAGGCCCAGGGCTGGCTGGTCCGGGCACTGGACAGGGTATGGCCGTTCTGATGAGAAAAGCATGAATACAGCATATGGCGGACAGAATTCAGAATACAGGATAAGGAACAGAGGACTGAGGCATGTATTGTCATGCTGCCTGCCCCTTTGTCTTCTGCTTTCCGTCTTCTGTTTTTTCGTCTCTTCTGCATCTGCAGAGAGGATAAAGGATCTCGCCAGTTTTGAAGGGGTAAGGACGAATCAGCTGATAGGATACGGCCTCATCGTCGGGCTTGACGGGTCGGGAGATAAGGGGCTCGCTACGATGCAGAGCATCGCAAATATGCTCCAGAGGATGAATATCACCGTGCTGCCCAATGATATAAAGGCAAAAAATACTGCTGCGGTTATGGTAACTGCTACGCTCCCCCCATTTTTCAAGGCAGGCAACAGGATAGATGCCCTTGTGTCGGCCATTGGCGATGCCAAGACGCTGCAGGGTGGGACCCTTCTCCTCACTCCGTTGAAGGGCCCTGATGGCGCTGTGTACGCCCTTGCTCAGGGCCCGGTTTCTATCGGCGGTTTTGTAGGAGGCGGAGGAGGGACGACTACCCAGAAGAATCATCCTACTGCAGGAAAGGTCCCGGAAGGAGTTACTATTGAGAAGGAACTGCCTTTTGTCCTCGGCAACGGCAGCGAAATAAGACTGTATCTGCACCGCCCTGATTTTGCCACTAATACAGAGGTCTCAAGGAAGATTAACGATGTCCTGAAATCAGAATATGCCTTTTCCGTGGACCCCTCTGCCATAAAGCTGAAGGTCCCGGCTGAATACAGGAATAAGATCGTTGAACTGGTGACCCTTATAGAAGGGCTTGAAGTCTCTGTAGACGTGCCTGCAAAGATCGTTATCAACGAGAGGACAGGGACCGTTGTTATCGGAGATAAAGTGAAGATAGCCCCTGTGGCCATTGCACACGGGAATCTCACCATAGACATAAGGACCGAATACCGGGTCTCTCAGCCCCAGCCTTTTGCACCGCCAAAGGCCGAGACCGTTGTAGTCCCGCAGAAAGAGGTCAGCGTTAAGGAAGAAAAGGCCGCTCTCATTGAGGTCTCAGGCATTACGCTCGGAGAGATAGTGAAGGCATTAAACGCACTCGGCGTCACCCCCCGTGACCTTATCTCAATATTGCAGGCACTGAAGGCGGCCGGAGCCTTACGGGCTCAACTGGAGATCATATGAAGATAGCGCCGGCAATGCCTGCCCTTATCGATCGTAATATTGAGGCGCTGCGCGGCAGGAAGGACCCTGAGGCACTGAAGGCGGTAGCAAAGGAGATGGAGTCCCTCTTTGCATATGAGATGATAAAAGCGATGCGAAACACTGCCGACAAGACATCCGGCAGCAGCGGGTTCGGAAAAGATACTTATATGAGTATGTTCGATATGGAGATTGCAAGACTGTTTGCCGAAAGAGGGACAGGCCTGAAGGAGTTCCTGCTGAAGGGGATGAACAGGAAGGATAATAACGCCAGTGAAACAGAGGGCATAAAACCGCTCCCTCCCGACCTTCAGCCGGAGAAAGAGGAGTCTGTTACCCCGGCCCTCAACAGCGGGACCGGAGCTGCAACAGAAGGCAGGAAACCTGAAACTCTCCAGAACCTTGATTCGCCTTTTCCTGTTCACGGGAAAGTAAGCTCAGGCTATGGCATGCGCAAACATCCTGTATACGGGATTAACAGGTTTCACCGGGGAATTGACATAGCAGCGGCAGAGGGCTCTGACATATACCCTGTAAATAGCGGCAAGGTTATATTCAGCGGTGAAGAGGCGGGGTACGGGAACGTTGTCATCATAGACCATGGTGACGGCCTGATAAGCAAGTACGCGCACAATAAGGCGAATCTGGTAGCTTATGGCGATGAGGTAACCAGGGATACCGTGATAGCGCAGGTAGGCAGTACAGGGCTTTGTACAGGTCCGCATCTTCATTTTGAGGTCAGGCAGGGGGGTAAAAGTGTTGATCCCCTTAAGACATTGGCAATGAAATAACGCTAAAGAATTCCGGACTTATGCCGATAAGAGAAGAAAATAGTCGTCCAGCAGGAGGTAGAAATGAAGATTTACGGCAATAAGCCGCCTGAAAAGGATGTTCAGCTCAAGGTTCAGGGTATGGGCAGGAATGTCGCTGCAGCAGGCAAGGGTGGTCCGGAGAAGTCTTCGGTAACCGACAAGGTAGATCTTTCGGGTAAGGCAAAGGAACTCGCCGAATTAAAGAATGCCATCGGTCAGCTTCCGGATATCAGGACCGACAAGGTGCAGGCGATCGAAAAGGCGATCACCGATGGTACTTACAAGGTTGACTCCCGGAAGGTTGCCGGAAAGATGATAGATGAACTGATATGACCTCTTCGGACGCACTTAAGACGATTCTGGATGAGCAGGTGAAGGGGTACAGAACACTCCTTGAACTCCTGCAGAAAGAGAGAAACTGTCTTATTGATCTGAACGCTGCAGGTATCGAAGAGCTGTCAAAAGAAAAGGATACTGTAATCCTTAAACTCAGGCTTCTAGAGGAAGAACGGATGAGGCTCATCAATAAATTCTATCAGCGTGAAAAAAGCCTCAGGGATATCTGCCATTTTACCGGGGACAGGGCATTTCTTGAAATTCGCTCTAAACTCCTGTCGCTTCTCCAGAGCATTGATGAGATGAATCAGTTCAACAGGATATTGATCGAACGCTCTCTTCATCATATAAAAAACAGAACCGCTTTTCTCAATTCGGTCGGCATGAAAATAAACAGCTCTGACAAAGGGACACTTATCACAGGGGAAATATAATGTCGATCTCCGGAATTTTCGACATAGGAAAATCGGCGATATTTGCCAGCCAGACAGCGCTGAGTGTGACAAGCAATAATATTGCCAACGTGAATACCTCCGGCTTCAGCAGGCAGGAGGTCATTCTGAGCATAGGGTATTCGCAAAGCATACGGGGAGGAAGTCTCGGAACAGGTGTGACGATTGAAGGTATCAGGAGATTCTATGACAGCTTTATTCAGTCGCAACTGATAGGCCAGAATCAGAACCAGGGCAGATCTCTTGTCCTGAACCAGTCTCTGAGCCAGATCGAACAGATATTTAATGAGGCAAAGGGTCTGGGCATGGGAAGCTATCTTGATGCATACTTTGCAGCCTGGCAGGAACTGTCTCTCAACCCTGAAGGCGAACCTCAGAGAAATATGCTCATACAAAAAGCCAATATCCTTGTGAATGTGGCGCAGCAGATGGAGAGGGGAATAACCGATAACCTCAGGCAGCTCAATCAAAAGATAGATAGCGTAGTAAACCGCATCAATACCCTGGCTTCTGATATCGGCTCTCTTAACGGGAGGATAGTCGAACTTGAGAAAGGGGTTAATATGGAGTCCGCTAATTCCCTCAGGGATCAGAGGGACACGATGCTGGCCGAACTCTCCAATCTGGCAGAGATCTCCTATTTTGAGGATGACAACGGTTCGGTAAATGTCAGCCTGGGCATGAGAATCCTGATATCGGGAGAGATGACAAACAGTCTTTCATCCCCGGCTACGGGCGATCAGGAAAGGGCTCTTTTCCTCGACAACGTAAACATAACGGACCTCGTCAACCGGGGACAACTGGGAGGACTGAGGGCGGCCATTTCGTCGATAAAGACAGATTCGCTGCAGAGCCTGAGAAGGCTTGTTGCATCTCTGACAAAGGAAGTGAATCTCGTTCACCGTGCCGGATACGGCCTTGATGCCTCAACAGGTAATGATTTTTTTAAAGCCCTTCAGGTGGCGGCAAGGGACTACTCGGCGTCAGCGGATGTAGCGTCTTCCATGATATCGGATTATACACAGCTGACCCTGGATGAATATGATATAACGTTTGCAGCAGGCGGCAACTATTCCATTGTCAACAGGAGCACCGGAACAACAACCGGCGGCGTATATGCAGGTCCTGGCAACCCAATCACCTTTGACGGCATAACAATCGACTTTACCGGCACGCCTCTCAGCGGCGAAAGCTTTTTTGTATCGCCTCTTACGAACGCGATAGCCAATTTCGGGGTTGCGGTCGCAGGGGCTGAAAAGATAGCTGCGGCTTCATCAAATACGACCCTCCCTGGCGATAACACCAATGCCGTCGCCCTTGCGCAGCTGGCTGAACTCTCGGTAGCAGATCTCGGCAACTCGGGTTTTTTTGAGTATTACAGGGATATAGTCTCTATCGCAGGCACGATGAGCAGGGCCTCATCCGACAGCCTGAAGTTTGAGGAGAACCTCCTCAGCGAATTTCAGAACAGACGTGAATCCGTCTCAGGTGTCTCCCTCGATGAGGAGGCCGCCAACCTCGTAAGGTACCAGCGCTCTTATGAAGCAGGCGCCAGAATGATCAGGGTTGCGGATGAACTTCTGCAGACCCTTCTGAATTTATGAGAATAACTTCATTCATGATTTACGATCAGATGACCCGCTCGCTGCAGCGAAATATGGAGGAGTTTGCAAAGCTGAACAACCAGTTATCCTCAGGGAAAAAAATAGACAAACCCTCTGATGACGTATTCTCAGAAGCAAGGGCTATGGAATACAGGCTGAGCATCAGCGGCTACGAACAGTATAAAAGAAATATCACGAGTGCCGGAAACCAGCTGGATTTCACGGATAAGGTACTGGCTTCAGCATCCGATACCTTGTCGGAACTCAAGCATATCGTCTCGGTGGCTGCGACAGGGAGTATGACGGATGACGTCAGAGCCATAGCTGCGTCCCAGACAGGACAGCTTAAGGATCAACTCCTCAGCCTGGCCAACAGCAGTTTCAATAACAGGTTTATTTTTTCCGGATTTAAGACAGATTCCATGGCCTTCAACTCGACTACCCTGGCGTATCAGGGAGACGCAGGGATCATCAACACCATGATAGACAGGAACGTAGTCGTGCCGGTGAACTACACCGGCAGTAGTGTCTTTAGCGAGACCCTTGCCGCTCCTGAGGTCATCGCGCTCAGCGGCGGCAGGTTTGCCCATTATACGCCGGGTCCTGGAACCACTACGAATGTTGAGATCAGGGATACAGATGACGTAACCGTGATCGATACTTTCAGTTACTCCAATTTCTTTGAAATGGCCGGCAGTCTTGAAAATGCGCTCCAGAGCAGCAACACGTTGAGGATTGAAGCGTTGAGGCAACCCTTTATATCAGCGTCTGAGCATATCCTGCATCTGCGGTCTGACGTGGGTCTTAGAATGAACCGTATCGACGATCAGGCGAAACGGATTGCCGATTATAATCTTACGCTGAAGAACTCTCTCTCTAATACAGAGGATGCGGACCTTACAGAGACTATTACGGAGATCCAGAAGACCGACACCGCCCTTCAGGCCCTGCGTGAGGCCTCAAAACGGGTATTTTCACAGTCGCTGATGGACTTTCTGAGTTAGCTCACGCCGTATGCTGCATAGTAAAATAGCAGCATAACCCATATGAATATCCCCCCTGTCTTTAATTCTGAAAACCTCATCGCGATCCTTAAGACAACCAGCCGGCCTATGTCATTTATGATCGGCGACATTGTTAAGGCTGAGGTCCTGACGTCTTCGAATTCAGGGGAGGCATCTCTGAGGATACTGCAGGGAAGGGGAGGAACTCTTGAGGCAAAGACGGACCTGAACCTTAACCGGGGAGATATCCTCTTCCTTAGGGTAACCGGCTTAGAGCGCGAAATACGGTTTCAGTTAGTCGATAGAAGCTCGTCACCCATATCAGAGGAGGAGGGGCCTGACAAGGGCGTCTCCAGGATGTTAAACAGGATGTTGCTGGAGCTCGGCGGCTCACGGTTAAACAGTGAAGATATTGGAATGCTGAAGGCCATCTTCAGGAGCATACCTGGGAGTGTCACGGACTCACACCCGGAGTTGCTGGTACTTGAGAAGGCGCTGCCTGATGCCGGGGGCCTCAATGCAGAAAAACTGAAGACTGCTGTTGAAGGTTCCGGGATTCTGTTTGAGGCAAGGCTTGCAGCCGCAGCAAGGGAATCTGCCGGAGAAGCCGGGGATAAGCTCCTGAAGATGTTTTTTGGCACACAGCCGGACTTAAAGGCTCAACTGCTCAGGCTCAGGGAGACACTAAGGGGCGAGGATGTCGGCCCGGCGCTTATATCAGCGGGGCACAGGCAGGAGGAGATACTGAATGCCGTGGACAGGTTAATCCGGCATATTGAATATTTTCAGGCGACGTCCCGGCTTAATGATCTCTTGTATTCTTTTCTGCCGTTGAAATGGGATGGATTGAAGGACGGTGACATATCATTCAAGAGGGGTGCTGACGACAGCTCGTATGTCTGCACCATGACCCTCGATCTCGAAGCACTTGGGAGACTCTCCGTAACTGTCACGATGTTTGAGGATTCGTTTTATCTTACCCTCAATATAGAGCAGGAGGATTCTCTGGCACTCATCCAGGGCGAGAGGCCGGCTCTTGAAAAACAGTTTGAGGATAGCGGCCTTCTGCTCAGGGCGGTTAATGTCGGACAGAGAAAAAGGATTGATCTTGGCGTGCCTGTCCGGCAGGGGCTTAAACTGAGGGTTTAAAATGAAAGAGAGACGAAAAAAGGCAGCTGCACTCACATACCGGCGGGACAGGGACTCAGCGCCCAGGCTAGTTGCCAGGGGCACGGGCCACATAGCTGAAAAGATCATTGAGATAGCAAATACCCACGGGATTCATATAAGAGAAGACAGATCGCTCGTGGAAATCTTGTCTCAGCTTGACCTGAACCAGGAGATTCCGCCGGAGCTATATAAGGCGGTTGCGGAGATACTTGCGTTTATTTATAAGCTGAACAAGAGAGCCTCGGCTTCCTGATGTAATGCGGGTTAGACGATTTTTGAAAGTCCGCTGTACTCATCCGCAGAAGTATCCATGGCATTACCGTAAGCATCTTTACCGTAAAACCTGAAAAGAATATGAGAGGGATCGATTGTCCCGTCTGCGGCAGCATTTTGGGTAATGCGGAACATAACATCGGCTGTAAGCGTATCAGGATGATAGATTACGCTCAGTGGTATCGAAGGAATGGTAACTTCCGAGGAAGGGAGCTGGATGCCCCAGTTGTATGGACCGCCGCTGTTAGTGCCATTTTCCCTGCTTATACCCCAGTTTGAGATATTCTGGACGGATATCGTATCCATATCCTTGCTGAAAATGAAGTTCATGGTGAAGGTCTTTGAAGATTCCGCAGATGCGAGAGACGGATCAAATTCTGATACCTGAGTGCCCGGACCTGCAAGCATATTAAACCCGCTCAGGTTATAAGCAGTTAACAGCTTCGGAGGACTCGCTTTCAATATCTGATTCTGGAGCTCAGCCGACAGGGCGGTATCCATGTCAGACAGTATGTCAACCTGTTCCCAGGCCTTGTCGTAATTTTTCATATCCAGATAGTTAAGGCCGAGTTCGACATGGACATCTGCAAAATTCTTATTGATGCCGATCGCGCTTTCCAGCTGGGAAATCGCATCATCATATCTGCCCATCCTGCGATAGGTTTGACCGAGTGCATAAAAGCTGCTGGGATCCCTGGGAGAGATCTGCTGAACTTTCCTGAACTGAGTTTCAGCCTCGGCATAACGTCCTGTGGCAGAATAGACCTGGCCGAGAGAATAGACATTTATTGGAGCTGACGGATTCAGTCCGACAGCCTTCTTGTATGCGTCTTCAGCCTCCCTGTATCTGCCTTCCTGAAAATATATATTGCCGAGATTTAAAAGCGGCGTATCGCTTGAGGGATATAGTCTGGCAGCCTGATTATAAGCACTTATTGCCTCATCAGGCCTCCCCATATTCAGATAGGCATCGGCCATGAACTGAAAGGTCTTGAGGGCGTTTTCAGAGTAGGGGGAGAGACCGATGGAACGCCTGAATTCTGTTACGGCCTTCTGATAATCGCCCTGCATAAAGGCATTTATACCCCTTGACAGGGCATTATTCGACAGATTGTCAAATTGCGCCTGCTGGTTGTTGGTGGCTGAGAACAGCGCATCTGCCCCTGCTGACTGCAATGGATCCATAGCTCTATATCGGCATACTGCTGATGATGCTTTAAAGTGAGGAAGGCAACGTCTTTCCACCTGATACAGTCTTTCGCAGAGCGCTTGGCTGTGGGCATCCGGAGTCATTTTTTTGGCATCGAGGGTCCCATGAAGCCTCTTTCCCTATAAGCGCTAATCGTTGTTGTCAGCGGATTGACATCGGACAGGCTGTTTGAGCCTGAGTTATTTTTGCCGCCTGCAGATCAATTCCGGCCGATTTTTATAAATTTCAACCGGTTATGCCTATTGTCTTATAAGAATACTGAATTGTCCGCTGCTCGTTCATGAGGCCGATTTATGGCACTGATATTGCTGGGGTAGAGCTGTCTGGTTCTGTTGTCAATGACGTCAGAGGAGAGCTGCAGGCTCTCAAGAGATGCTGTAAAAAAGGGGGCTGTTCATGTCAGGATGTCTGGTCTGCGGCAATAACATAGAACCCTTCATGTCCTTCGGCCAAATGCCTCTGGCAAACGGCTTCCTTCCGGAGGAGCGGTTTTCCGGGGAATATTTCTATGAGCTCAGCGTTGCATTCTGCCCGAACTGCACAATGGTGCAACTGGTCCGGCAGCCGGCTGCCGGGAAGATGTTCCATGATGAATACGCCTTTTTTTCAGGAACCTCGGCTGCAATGGCTGTTCATTTCGAACGTTTTGCCTCCCGCGTGATCAGCAAATTCCCTGCATCCGATGATCCGTTTGTAGTGGAGATCGGCTGTAATGACGGCATTATGCTGAGACATTTCGCCGATGCCGGAATCAGGCACCTTGGCATTGAGCCGTCGGAGAATGTGGCAAGAGCTGCCAATGCGAAAGGGGTCAGAACAATTAGTCGCTTCTTTGGTGAAGATCTCGCAAGGGACATAGTCAGGGAGCATGGCCGGGCCGATGCATTCCTTGGGGCAAATGTTATGTGCCACATCGCCGGTATTAATTCCGTGATCAGGGGTATCAAGACTCTTCTGAAGCCCGACGGCATTGCAATGTTTGAAGATCCGTATCTTGGAGATGTCATCGAGAAGACTTCTTATGACCAGATATATGATGAGCATGTGTTTCTCTTTTCACTGTCCTCGGTTCAATATGCGTTTGCACAGCACGGGATGGAGCTGATCGACATTGAGCCGCAGACTACACACGGCGGCTCGATGAGATATTTGATAGCGCACAAGGGGGCAAGAAATGTTTCAGGCAGGGTGGCGGCTCAGCTGAAGACGGAAGATGAGATGGGCCTCAACAGGGCTGAGACCTTCGACGCCTTCAGGAAAAGATGTGAGGAATCCCGGGATGCGCTCAAGACGCTTCTGTCCCGACTCAAAGGTGAAGGCAGACGCATTGTGGGATATGCTGCGACGTCGAAAAGCACGACCATACTAAATTACTGCGACATCGACTCCTCACTCCTCGAATTTATAAGCGATACCACGCCGATTAAACAGGGAAAGTTCAGTCCCGGCATGCATATACCGGTTCGCCCTTATCGGGATTTCGTCTCGAATTACCCTGATTATGCCCTCTTGCTTGCATGGAATCATTCAGAAGAGATCATGGCAAAGGAAGAGCTCTTCAGAGACGCCGGCGGAAAATGGATTGTCTTTGTTCCCCGGGTCAGGGTGATCGAATGATTCTCTGCGCGAACCCTCATGCGCAATATCTGTCTCATAAAAGCGAGATTGATGATGCTGTTGCAAGGGTTTTGAACAGCGGGCGGTATATTCTGGGTCAGGAGGTCAGGGCCTTTGAGGAAGAGTTTGCTGAATACATCGATGTGGCTCACGGGATCGGAGTCGGCAATGGAACAGATGCCATACTTCTTGCACTGGCGGCATGCGGAATCGGCCAGGGCGCTGAGGTGATAACCGTCTCTCATACGGCTGTCGCCACGGTATCGGCCATTGTCATGGCAGGTGCAGCTCCGGTATTTGTCGATATCGAGCAGGATTTCTTCACCATGGACCCCTCGGGACTGGAACACGCAATTACCCCCAGGACAAAGGCTATTATCCCCGTGCACCTCTACGGACAGGCTGTCGACATGGAGCCGGTCCTGGCTATTGCAAAAAAACATGGTCTGCCTGTAATCGAAGACTGCGCACAGGCCCATGGGGCGACATATAAAAATGGGCGCGTCGGTTCATTCGGCGCGATGGCATGCTTCAGCTTTTATCCCACAAAGAATCTTGGGGCACTTGGAGACGGAGGAATTGTGGTGACGAATGACAGCTCTCTTGCAGCACGGGCGAGAATGCTGCGTGAATACGGATGGGCGGAGCGTTATGTCAGCCATATAAAAGGCCGGAACACGCGGCTCGATGAGATTCAGGCAGCGGTGCTCAGGGTCAAATTACGGCATCTGGAGCAGGATAACAGCAAACGTGTGCGGCTTGCCGGTATCTACGACAGAGGTCTGGCCGGGATCAGCCGGATCAGGGTGCCTGAGAAACGCAGGGATGCCACGGGAGTCAATCATCTTTATGTGATCAGATGCGGGGAAAGAGATGAATTAATCGCATATCTCTCGGAGAAAGGGATACATGTGCTTGTACATTATCCGGTACCTGTACATCTTCAGCCGGCATATGCGTACGGAGGGATACGGGATGAAAACCGCAGCCTTCGTAAAACAGAGCAGACTGCAGGTGAAATCCTTTCTCTTCCGATGTATCCCGAACTCGGCGAAGAAACGGCTCAATACGTGGTTGACGAGATAAGACGGTTTATCTCGTCGAAACACCCGGAGACGGAACTGTGCCTGCTCAAAGAGACAGGGATCAGATAGATGGGATACAGAGAGAAGTCATATAATCTGCCACCTTCCGTACTCTTATGGGGCGGTACAGGACAGGCCAGGGTTTTGCGGCCGATCATAGAGTACTATGGATCAGAGGTTGCCGTGGTGATTGACGATACACCCGGTCTTCCTCCGCCCTTCCCGGACATAGCGCTGTACTGCGGATGGGAAGGGTTTCTTCATTGGCTCAGGGATCAGAACCGCAGCAAGGTCGGTTTTTGTGTCGCAATCGGCAATCCCCATGGGAGGGCCAGGATCTCACTGCATGAGTCGCTGAAGGCAGAGGGGCTGTCACCTGTAACGCTGGTGCATCCGGCCTCCTGGATTGCTCCCAATGCGGTTATCGGAGAGGGGTCCCAGATCCTCGCCGGAGCGGTTATCGAGGCCGAGACATGCATAGGACGGCAATGTATTGTGAATACGAAGGCCAGTGCCGACCACGAATGCATGCTTCATGATGGGGTCGAACTTGCTCCCGGCGCCACGCTCTGTGGAGCTGTTACAGCAGGTATTAATGCCTGGATATGCGCCGGCGCGACGGTACTTCCCCGAATCAATATAGGTGCTGACGCGGTTGTGGGCGCCGGAGCGGTTGTGACAAGGGATGTGCCTGAGGCGACGACTGTTGTCGGGATTCCGGCAAGGCCTCTGAA
>JACRHE010000025.1 GCA_016217695.1 Nitrospirota bacterium
CCCGTATGTCATATTCCCTGAATATCTTTTCGTTCATCATCTTCCATAATCGTCGGCGAGCCTGACGATATCATCCTCCTCAATGTAATCACCGTTTTGGACCTCTATGAGATGAAGTGGTACCTTGCCGGGATTCTCAAGCCTGTGCATAGTGGATATGGGCACATAGGTTGATTCGTTTGGATGGACATTATAGACCTTATCGCCCACAGTAACTCTCGCAGTGCCTGAGACCACTACCCAGTGCTCGCTTCTGTGATGGTGGAGCTGATAGCTGAGTTTCGCCCCGGGATTCACCACGATCCTTTTTATCTTATACCTGGGCCCGGTCTCCAGCAGGGTGTAGGAACCCCAGGGACGGTTTACAGTCAGATGCTCGACAAGTTCGCCGGCGCCCTTTTTCTTAAGCTCATCGACCACCTTCCGCACATCCTGGGTATGAGCCTTGCTGCATATCAGAGTCGCATCAGGCGTATCAACGACAACGGTATTTTCGATGCCGACGGTCGCTATCAGGCGCTTGCCTGCATAAAAGATGGAGTTCTTAGATCCTATATCAATGACATTGCCGGAGATGATATTGCCGGCTTCGTCTTTTTTTGAGATGTCATCAAGCGCGCGCCAGCTCCCGACATCGCTCCAGCCCATGTCAGCCGGAACCACCGCTACCCTCTCAGCCTTTTCCATAATTCCGTAATCTATCGAAACTGACTGAAGAGACTTAAATACCTCCCTGATCACGTCCTGCTCGTTCTTTTTCCCGATAGCCTTCCCGATCTCAAGAAGCCCCTTATGGAGCTCCGGCAGCTGCCTCTTTATCTCCGCCAGGACATCAGAGACCCTCCAGACAAAGATGCCGCTGTTCCAGAAATAATCTCCGGATCTCACGTATTCAGCAGCCTTTTTCCTGTCGGGTTTTTCGACGAACTTCTCGACAGTGAAGGCATCCGTGGCTGCATCTTTCGCCTTGCGGCCTCTGCCTTCCGCCTCCAGGCTTTTGCCTTTCTTTATATATCCGTATCCGGTCTCAGGCCTGTCAGGAATAATCCCGATGGTGGTGAGGTACCCTTTTGCCGCAACTTCTGCAGCCTTCTTCATGACCTTCCCGAACTCGTCTGTCTTCAGTATGATATGGTCGGAGGGCATCACCGAAATGACTGCCTTGCTGTCCCTTTTCTTTATATAGACCGCTGCAAGTCCGATAGCCGGCGCTGTATTTCTGGCTGCAGGCTCGACAAGCATCCTGAACCTGTCGGAACCGCAGGTCTCCCTGAGCTGGCTCCGGATATCATAGGAGTACTTATCCCCTGTGACGATATAGATATTGCCCACAGGCAGGGACTCAGTCAGCCTGGCCACTGTCTGCTGTATCATCGTTGAATCACCAAAAACCCGGAGCAACTGCTTGGGGGTCTTCTCCCTGCTCAGGGGCCAGAACCTCGTGCCGCTTCCTCCTGCAAGTATCACCGCGTACATTTCATCTCATCTCCTTATCATAAATTGTTGCTGCCGATCCGATCACACAGTCAGACCGGAACATGCCCGCAAAACCACCGGTAAACCATACCTATGCCTTCTTCAAGGCCGATCCTGGGGGACCATCCCAAAGCGGTGAGCCTGCCTCCGTCCATCAGCTTTCTGGGCATGCCGTCAGGCCTTGTCGCGTCCCACTTTATCTCTCCCTCATACCCGACGATCTTTCCTACTATCCCGGCAAGATCCCTTATCGAGACTTCAACGCCTGCGCCGACATTGATAATCTCGCTCCTGTCATAGTGATTCATCAGGAAAAGAACTGCGGCGGCGAGGTCATCGACGTGAAGGAATTCCCGGAGAGGAGATCCTGTGCCCCAGAGCACAACAGGCTCTGAAGTCCGCTTTGAATCATGAAACTTTCGGATCAGCCCCGGCAGGACATGGGATGTATCGGGATCAAAATTGTCGTTCTGCCCGTAGAGGTTTGTAGGCATCACGGAGATGTAGTTCGTACCGTACTGCCTGTTGTATGACTGGCACATCTTGATGCCTGCTATCTTTGCAACCGCATATGGCTCGTTTGTCGGCTCAAGAGGCCCGGTAAGGAGATATTCCTCTTTCATCGGCTGCGGACATAACTTGGGATAGATGCAGGAGCTGCCGAGGAACAAAAGCTTCTTTACCCCTGAGACAAATGAACTGTGGATTACGTTGTTCTGGATCATGAGATTGGTATAGATGAATTCCGCCGGATAAGTATTGTTAGCCAGGATGCCCCCAACCTTTGCAGCAGCAAGAAATACATATTCAGGCCTCTCCTCCTCAAAAAACCTCTCTGCATCGCTCTGTCTCGTGAGGTCGAGCCGGACGTACCTGACCGGCGTATCCTGCAGATCAGCAGGCTCTTTTCTGTTGTAATTGGAACATATCGTGCGAAACCCCTGCGATATGAGTTTCCTTATGATCGCTGAACCGACCATGCCGGTCCCGCCTGCAACGAATATCCTGGACGATTCGTTCATATTCACCTCAGAGTCATTTTTTTTCAGCCGGATTCAGATCCGGGGCTTCAGCTCTGCCTTCCTGCAAATGCGCGCAGTTCTTCAGTTATAGCCCTGACCAGTTCCGCGGCGCAGAGGACATAGTCATCGCGGACCTCTTTTGTCATATAGACATTCCCCAAACAGCGGTCACCTTCCATAATGGGAAAACCCAGGACAAGAGGCTTGTCCGTCTCGGGGTTCCCGGTAACCCCGTAGGCATAGAACGGCTCTTTCATGTTAATGGGATAAATATATATCTTTACGGTATTGAAATTATACTCCTTCATAAGAATATCAAGATATTTTCTTAAATCTTCACCGGTCCTGCTCTTCTCTGCCCCGTCTCTGAAGCGCCTGATCACAAAATTGAAATATTTCCTCTTTCTCCCCATCTCGAAATTTCTCCTCACCTCCCGCATGATCGGAAGGAACTTCACATAGCCGAGCATGCGCAGCCCGACTATGGCAGAGACTATGATGAGAGCGAGGCCGAAAAAGTCTATGTTCAGCTGGTTTCTCACGATCAGCAGTACAAAGAGGAGGACACATAAATTCACGACGTACAGGAGAAAGAGTACCTTCCTCTTGGAAAGGCCCATCTCTATCAGTTTGTGATGTATATGCTCCTTATCCGCCTGCCCGAGGGAAATGCCCCGGGAATATCTCCTCAGTACGGCATAGAACATGTCCATAATGGGAAAGATAAAGGCGATGACAGGGATCATCATCGTTGCGATCGCAGTTGCCTTGTGAGACGAAAGTATCGAGGTCGACCCGAGAAAAAAACCGAGAAAGAGGCTGCCCGAATCTCCCATAAAGATGGAGGCCGGAGGGAAGTTGTATCTCAGGAACCCGAAGAGGCTTCCGGCAAGGATCAGATAGATCAGCTGCAGATGCATATCCGTTCCGGACAGCGCAGCGAGAGTAACTGATATCAGAATGCCCGTACCTGCGGCAAGGCCGTCGAGGCCGTCGATCAGATTGACCGCGTTGGTGATGACGATGATCCAGAGTACTGTGGCGGGAAGACTCATCCACCCAAGATTTATCGTACCGCCAAACGGATTGCTTATAACGTCGATCCGTATTCCCAGGAAATAGATGAGCGACGCAGCGAGTATCTCGGCCAGCAGCTTGTTTCTGACACCTGCGCCCCTGATGTCATCGTAGGCGCCGATCAAAAGGACCATGGTCGAAGCAAAAAGGATACCTGCCATCCTGGTATGAAAAGGGTCCCAGGTACCCCTGGTCAGTGAAAAGACCGCAGGGGCCATGAAGGCCAGGAATACCCCCAGGCCTCCGAGTCTCGGGATAATGCCCGTATGGATCCTTCTGCCTGTTCCTTCATCCACTGCTCCGAGTTTGAATGCAACCGGCCTCATGAGAGGAACGAGCATCAGGGCGAGCACCAGCGCAACGGCAAAATAGGAGAAAAAGTAATAAAAAATATTAACCGAGATGATCATCTGACCTGATCCTGCCTAATCCTGATATTTCCCCGCCAGGCCCTCATCCGCCATGCAATAAACCTTACGTACTGCAGAGGAAGAACCCACCTTCTCATGTCACCATACAGACCCCTGAGCGCACCGGGAGAAGGGAATAATGTATTTAAGAAAGACATCACTATAACATACCGGCTGTC
>JACRHE010000023.1 GCA_016217695.1 Nitrospirota bacterium
TACCTGGCGCTACATCCTTTACGGTGAGCGGACTGAATCCGGGGGTGACCTACTATTTTGTGATCAGGGCACAGGACGAGGCAGGCAATAAGGATACCAATACCAACGAAATGTCCGCTACAACTCTGATCGGATCTGATGTCATTCATCCAGTATTTGGCGGAGTTGAATCAGCCATGCCAAACTCTCCGACAGAAATAACCTTGACATGGCCTCCTGCATCAGACAATGCATCAGCAGCCTCGCGCATCGTTTATCTCGTTTATATGTCGACAACACCAGGGGGTGAAAATTTTGCTGCGCCGTCATTTGCGACTTTACCTGGCGCGGCATCCTTTACGGTGAGCGGACTGAATCCGGGGGTGACCTACTATTTTGTGATCAGGGCACAGGACGAGGCAGGCAATAAGGATACCAATACGATTGAGAAGTCTGCAACTACGCTATTCATAGACCTGTTTCCGGATAATGTGACTGTCACAAACTTTATAAGGTTCGACGTCGATAACAGCGGCAATATGGCAGCAAACAATGTTCAGGTCTATATCCAGGATTCTGACGGTTATTCTATCTATTGTAATTTCTACACAGTGACAGTTCCACCAGGAGGGTCTGTTCATCTGTCTCACTACGCAGGGTATACCCCAATGACTTACACAATCAGGATCGACCCCAGGAATCTGATTTCGGAGACAGATGAGACGAATAATGTCTCGTGCAGGCGGTCTTTCTGCACAACGCCTCCTTCGCTGAGTTCTTGCAGTGCAGCAGCTCCATAGAGTCCGGTATCTTTTTTCTCTTACGTGGAGTGATAAGGTTCAAAGATATCCGTAATGAGCGGGGAGTTCTTGCCTGTAGGGCAGTCTCCCTTTTGCTTTTAGTGTTCCCTGGATCACTTGCAGCGCAGCCCCATAATGTAGCCGGGTGTTTTCAAAGGTTACGATCAGCAGGTCAGGCTTAAGCCTTCCGAGCGTTTCGAATGTTAGAGAAGGATGGTTGAGCATTACTACATATCTCTGGCCCGTCTCCTTACAGAGGGCGATGATATCAAAGGCATCCGGGTAGTCAGCATCAATGATAATCCCGTCAAATCGCCTTAGAAAATCTCTGAGAGAAAACCCCTGAAACATTTTTTTGTACATTGCCAGAGGAGTATTCAGTATTTCATTTTGTCTGAAGACATCCTGTAGCCCTTTAAACAGCGTCAGGTTATAACCTGTATAGAGAACCTTAGAGTCCTTGTCTATTATTACCGGTGTGAGATCATTCAAGCCAAGAGCGGTAACGGAATGTTCTGCAACCGAGCGGGATATATCCCTAAGATCATTAACATAAGACCCTCTTTTGGCATTAACAGGCTTCACCCTCCCCTTTGCCTCGATAATACGTCCTACAGATTCATCGAGTCTACTCCTGGAAATCTCCCCTCTTCTGGCAGCGTCAAGTAATGAAAAAAAGACCTTTTCCTGATTTGTTCTCTCATGGCTGACCATGATAATGTCAGCGCCTGCTTTAACCGATTCTACTGCCGCCGATGCAACAGGCAATTGAGACTCAATGGCCTTCATTTCAATATTATCCACGACGATCAACCCTTTGAAATTAAGCTCCCTTCTCAATACAACCTGCATCCAATAAGCAGACAGTGAGACAGGTAGCGAACTCTCCGGCCCTGCAATGACATGACTGACCATAAGCATATCGGTCCCTGCCTCTACAGCTCCAGCAAAGGGCCTTAACGCGCGCGCTTTTTCTGCTTCTGTATCCCACTTTAGATGAGGGAGGCTGTAATGCGCGTCTTCCAATGCCTTTCCGATGCCAGGGAAGTGTTTTGCGGTTGAGAGGAGCCCGGCTTCCCTCAGCCCTTTAATATAGGATATGCCTAATCTCTCAACTTTATCAGGATCAGTTCCATAGCTCCTCATAATCAGCGGCGAATGAACAAGGTCCGAGGGTATGTCGAGAACAGGGGCTAAATTGACGTTTATTCCAATGTTACGAAGTGATCTGCCAACAGCTAACCCTATGTCCCGGGCTATCTTTTCAGAGTCGGTTGCTCCTATCGCAGGTTCTGAAGGCGGCTTATAAAATTCTCCCTGAATGCGATGTACTATTCCACCTTCCTGATCTATGGCAAAGAACATGGGAAGGCTCTTTTGCGGAGCCACAGAAGTTATTTTTGCAATGAGAGGAGGTATGTCAGTTGCATCCCTGAAATTCCGGCTATAGAAGACGATGCCCCCAGGACGTATTTTCTTGATGTGGGCAATATCTTTATTACTCAGATGCCGGCCCTGAAACCCGATCAGCATGAGCTGCCCTATCTTTTCTTCAAGGGGCATTAAAGAGAGCTTCTTGCTGATCATGTCCCCTGCATAAGCAGATGAACATGTGAGGGATAAGATCAGCAAAAATATGCAGCACGTCAAATTCCTTTTCATATTTTTGTTCCAATAGGTGTTTTATTGAGCATTGCAGTGCGCACGCACTCATCAGAGTTGAAGGCCCTTCTGTTGTCCATTTTATACCAAAGCTGTATAATTTTAACAATGAAAAAAAGGCTGCTTTTTCATCTTGTCGCTTTAATATTCACCCTTTTCTTTTTTATGCTCCAGTTTGTAAGCCCGACAATTATTCGTGAACAGATCGAAAGCAAGACCTTTGACTTTAGACTCCGTTTTAGAAATCTTGTTAAACCGCAGCCGACGCTGGAAGACATCGTTATCGTTACTGTCGATGAGAAGAGCATCAAGGAAATAGGCAGGTGGCCCTGGAGAAGGGATGTTATGGCCGGGCTGATAAACGAAATATCAGAGCACAAGCCGAAGGTCATAGGCATAGATATTATGTTCACTGAAGAGGAAAGTAAAGAGAGAGATGACAAGCTGGCGGCTGCATTTCAAAAGGCAGGTAATGTTGTTCTGGCAACGCCTTTCTTTGTGCCAAAGGGCCAGAAAAAAAATATTGCGGCTGTTGATATCCCTGATTTCCTGTGGGATGCTGCGTTTATGCAGGTAAAGAGTCAGGAAGGGATAAACTGGAAGGAAAACGCTATTAAAGCAGAAAGCGTGAATCCGCCGCTTGAAAAATTTTCAAAAGTCACGACACTCGGCCACGTCTACACCCTTCCTGATATGGATGGAGTCACAAGATGGGAGATTCTGTCGCTTAACTACGGAGACGACTGCTTTCCTGCTTTTGCCTTGCAGATCGCCAGGATCGCCCTAGGCCTCGAAATGAATAATATGGTTCTCTATGGAGGCGCAGGTGTTAAGCTGGGGGAACGATTCATTAAGACCGACCTCAGCGGAAGGGTGCTTATTAACTACGTAGGTAAAGAGCATAGTTTTCATTACGAGTCGGCGTCTGATGTTATAAAAGGCAAGGTCCCTCCGGAACATTTCAAGGACAAAATAGTATTTATAGGGACGTCGGCACTTGCTACCTATGATCAGAAGACAACTCCCTTTTCAGCTAACATGCCGGGGGTGGAGAAAAATGCAACGGTTGTCCAGAATATAATTAAACAGGATTTCCTAATTCCCAGCCCCGGCGTTATGGAGCTGGTCGTTATTATCTTTACCGGTATCGCCTTGGGCCTGATCCTCCCACGATTTAAATCGATCGCCAGTTCTGTTATCGCAATCGGCACCATAATTATTTATGTTTTTCTCAGTTATTATCTTCTCATATATCGGGGACTCTGGATAAACCTCCTCTACCCTGTGGCTAATATGTTCAGTATCTTCGCTGTGCAGACTGTCATACGGTTCTTCAGCGAGGAAAAGAAAGCAAGAGAGATCAGGAAGATGTTCTCGAGCTATGTCTCTCCAAAAATCGTGAAAGAGCTTATTGACAACCCGGACAAGGCCAAGCTCGGCGGCGAGCGCAAGGTAGTGACGGTCCTGTTCTCTGATGTAATCGGCTTTACATCACTTTCTGAGAGGCGGCAGCCAGAAGAGGTAGTCTCCCTGCTTAATGAATACCTCCAGGAGATGACAGAGATCATTTTTAAGTGGGACGGGACACTTGATAAGTTTGTTGGAGATGAGATCATGGCCTTCTGGGGAGCGCCATTGGACCAGCCGAAGCATGCGGAGCTGGCCATACGCTGTGCTATTAATATGTCGGACAGGCTAAATGAGTTGCATGAACAATGGAGGCAGAGAGGAAAGGATATCCTGGACTGCGGCATCGGTATCAACACTGGGGAAGTCCTTATCGGCAATATAGGCGCTCAGGGAAAGAAGATGGATTACACCCTTATCGGTGATCATGTCAATCTTGCGGCTCGGGTTGAGAAGCTGACAAGACAGTACAATACGAGGATCCTCATTACAGAGAATACCTTTCAGGGTATCGAGCCGGTGATAAGAGCGGGTCTATTCGGTCATTATGAGCTGAGCGAACTTGAAACTGTCAAGGTCAAGGGTAAAGAGCAGGGGATTAAACTTCTTGGACTAAAAGGACTGAAACAGGCGTGAATAGTTTCTTTGTTCGTGCTTCTATCCCCGGCCCTGTCGATGGCAATATTATATGAAGTGGAGAAGAGGATGAAGTATCAGAAATCGATAGGCAATCAGGCGTATGACGTCCTGGAATCGCCGATAGGCAGAATTTATCTGGTCTTCAGTTCGGACTCTTTAACAGACGTATCCTTTAATAGGCCGGCGGGCATAGCCCGTAAAAAATCAGCAGCCAGTTCCTTTGTGAAAAAGGAACTAATGGAATACCTCGAAGGGCATAGACTGGAATTTACCTGCAAAACCATATTTATTGAAGGGACCGAATTTGAACGCGGCGTCTGGGAAGCCCTTCGGGAAATCCCGTATGGCGAGACAAGGTCATACAAATGGCTGGCAGAAAGGACAGGGCATCCCCATGCTTCAAGGGCTGTTGGAAACGCCCTGGGGAAAAATCCGATTCCTATAATATTTCCATGTCACAGAGTAATAGAATCCGATGGTTCTATCGGCGGATATTCGTTAGGTATCGATATTAAAGGAAGGCTTCTGAAGATCGAGTATTATAATAAACTCCTGAAAGGTGGAGAATCAGGACAGAGCCTTTAGGTTTCTGAAAAAAATAGGCCCCTCCAGGATATCCGTAAGGGGCCTTGTTATCACTCTGCTGAACAGGCGCTGAGGCCTGCCTTTTATTATTTCTTAATTATGAGCCTTAACCTCAGCAGCCTCCTTGGCCTTGCCGAGGCTTCCGATCACATCCACCACATATGCAAGAGATGTCCCGAACACTGAGCCGAGCACTATGCTCACCGCTCCTATACAGAAGATACCCAGCA
>JACRHE010000027.1 GCA_016217695.1 Nitrospirota bacterium
GGTGGTAACTTCTTCGTCAAATACTTTCACTACACTGACTGGCACCTGAGGAAATTCGAGAGGGGCGGCTACATCAGTATGTGGGGAGCGCCGAAGAAGGAAAAAGACTTCTGGACGTTCTATCAGCCCGGGTTTCCTGATCAGATCGGCCTCGTATGCCCTATTTACAAGACACCGGGCGGCATCGGACAGAGGAGGTTCAGGGACCATATATGGGAAGCAGCGAGAAAGGGCATGTCCACGAGCGAGGACGAGGTGCCCACAGAGGTTCTGACACGGAGGGACTTCCCCACTATCAGGGAAGCCCTCCAGCAGATCCACAGGCCCTATCAAATTCCAGATGCACGACCCTTCCTGAGACTTGCCTATAGGGAAGTATTCGAACTGAAGAAGAGGTTGTCAGGCATCAGAAAACCTTCTGCCCCTCTCATCGAGGCGGACATTCAGCCATTTATTGAAAGACTGCCCTTTGAGCTGACTGGCGACCAGGTGAAAGCCATCGGAGAAATACTCGGTGATATGGCGACCGGAGACGCCATGAGGCGCATCCTAGTCGGAGACGTATCTTCGGGGAAAACGGTTGTAAGCCAGGCTGCGGCATACGCCTGCTTAAGCTGCGGATACAAGACCCTTGTCCTTACCCCCTCAACTGTCCTTGCCCGGCAACACTACGAGAAGTTCTCGCAACTTTTCGGCGAGGAGAATGTGGGGCTTTGCACGGGCAGGGAGAAAACCGGAGAGGCAAGGATCATAATCGGCACACATGCGCTTCTGAACAGGAAGTTTAATGAAGTGGGGCTGGTGGTCATCGACGAGCAGCACCGATTTGGCGTATCGCAAAGGACGCAAATCGCTCTCGGGGCCCATGCCCTACAGCTGACGGCGACGCCGATTCCAAGGACGGTAAGTCTGATCTACCAGGGAGCGATAGATATCTCGACGCTCAGCGCCCTGCCGTTTAAGCGGGAAGTCGTGACGAAGGTGGTCTCGAAGTCTTATACGCCGGAAATCCTCTCACATATCAGGGACGTGATCGGCAGCGGCGGCAAGGCCCTCGTCGTTTATCCTCTGGTCGATGACGAAAAGGGGGAGTACAAGTCGGTCGAAGCGTCAAAGGAGTTCTGGGAAAAGACGTTTCCTGGAGAGACGCTCTTCGTTCACGGTAAGACCGATGGAAAGGAGGACATCGTGTCGGAGTTCAGGACCTCGATGGAAAAGCGGATTCTCGTTGCAACGTCCCTGATCGAGACCGGCATAGATATTCCTGAAGCGTCTATTCTGATAGTCTCGGGGGCCGAATGCTTTGGGCTCGCGGCCCTGCACCAGCTCAGAGGCAGGATCGGCAGAAGGGGCAACAAGTCGTTCTGCTATTTCATGTTCAAGAATCCCGAGGCTGAAGAACGTCTCAAGCTCCTTGAGTCCGTACATGACGGTTTTGAGCTGGCTGAGATGGATACGGACTCCAGAGGATGGGGAGACACTTTCGGACAGGAACAGAGCGGAAACATGTTCAAGCTTCCGAGCGTAAGCATTTACAAGAAAGTCGTTGACATGGTGATTGAAGACCTTCAGTCAGAGATGTCAACAAGTAATATAAATTAACCGGGAGGAAATATAATCATGTATAACAAAGTTATCCAGATCGGAAACCTAACAAAAGATCCTGATCTTCGCTACACCCCGCAGGGAACGCCTGTGGCCAACTTCAGGATTGCTGTAACAACGAAGCACAAGAGCGGCGATGGTTATAAGGACGAAACGCTGTTCATCGACGTTGTTGTCTTCGGTAAGCAGGCGGAAAACTGCAGTCAGTACCTTGCAAAAGGCAAGAAGGCCCTCGTGGAGGGGAGGCTGCAGGAACGCAAATGGGAGTCCGACGGCCAGCAGCGTAGCAAGATGGAGATCGTGGCCGAATCAGTGAGGTTCATGGGCGGAGGGAAAGGTAACGGCAGTACAGGAGCCCAGCATTCTGAAGAAACAGTTCCCGAAGAGTCCACTGAGCTTGAGCCGTTCTAAATTCATCGTAATAGTCGACTGCGAGTAGTGTAAGGTAAGGCCGTGAGAGGGTTAGCCCTCCGCGGCCTTGCTGCTTTTTATGGCGGAAAATACATACCTTCGCTCCTACGATTTTGTCCCACGCCTTGCGAGGAATGAGAGCTTAAGCAACGTTCGGCCAAGCTGCCCTGAGATATATCGTGACACTTTGGTAGTAGTTGTTTATAATTTGAATCATGAAATTGAGGCCTGACGTGTAATAAAAAGAGGAGGGGATAAGAGTGAAACAACACGGGAAAGTCCAAAGAAGAATGGGAATGCTATTCATTGGCATTTTGTGTGTTGCATTTTTAATTGCTTGCGGTAGTAACAATTATAGCAATGACAGCAGCGGAGGAGGTGGTGGCGGTGATGACGGAGGTAGTTATACAGTCCCCTGGACTATAACGGTAACGGTCAAAGACAATCGACGAAGCGAACCAATCGGCGGCGCCTATGTTTGTTATCAAAATGTTTGTTCCACTAATCTCAATTGCGATAACTGCAGCTACGAAAACGGCACTACTGATGAAAATGGACAGGTTACGCTGATGCAGAATTTCTCAAGCTACGGCGATTGCCATATGAGTCTATATGTATCGGCTGGAGGGTATATATCCAGATGCGTGCAATCAACAGTCTCGTCAAATGGATACCAGCATACTGTTTTTCTTGATAGAGAATAATGAATCACGGTTATGCGGTGCCTAAGCTTTTGAATAAATTGAGAACAGCATTATCTGCTACCTACCTGCTTGTGCTATTTGTCGGCGTTTCTGAAGGCTCTTCTAAACTAGGTAACGCTCAAGTAATGTCTAATGAACCTTCACTGACTGCAAGTTTTTGCGATACATTATTAGACGAGGCTGAGAAGCTTCTTTCTAAGGGAATGTATGAAAGGGGGATCTCCCTTGAAAAAAGGAGTGCTCATTTTCTTGCGGCTGCGGAGAAGTATAGGAAAGCTATCCAATGCAATCCTACAAACAGGGCCGCATATACTGGCTTTGCCGATCTTCTACGTGAAGTTGGTGAATATGATTCAGCACATGAAAAGATACGTGAAGCAATTAAGATTGATCCAACCTACTCAGAGAATTACAGGGTCATGGGAAAAATTCTGAGGGAGCAAGGAAAACTTAAAGATTCAGAAACAGCACTGAGAAAAGCCTTATTGATAGATCAGAAAAATGCAAAGAACTATGCATCGCTTGCCTTTACACTTTATGAAATGGACAATACTTCAAAAGAAGCGGAATCCCTTTATAGAAAGGCCCTAGAGTTAACAAAAGACGGCAATAACAAGCAGGCCCGATATGATGCCATTGTTTCAATTGCCTTCATTCATCTTAAGCGCGGCAATTATGAGGATGCAAAGCAGGGATTTATAGAGGGCATGAAATTCAATGATGATATTCCAGATGCATACACAGGGATGGCTATGTTGAAGATCGAGATGAAAGATAAGACGGCCATCGATGATATCAATAAGGCAATGGAAAGATTTCCGGGAAGCGACTTTTATATGTCGATACTAAAAACAGCAAGAGAATTAATCAGTGAAAAGTAAAGACCATACATTGGCAAAGAAAGGATAAATTTAACAAGAAATGAAAAAGTGGCCCTCTATATGCCTGCTCTTGTTTTTGTTGTTTTTCATGAACGCATCAATCGCCAATTCCTATAATCCGGTGAACACGATTATAATTGCCAAAGCCTATAGTGACGACAGGAAAGGTGTTGCGGACAGCCTGCTCGTAGCAGACGAAAAAACATTATTTGACAGGGGGCTTAAGGCGGCAGAGGAAGGAAAAGATCGGGAGGCAATTGATTTATTGACAAGGGTGATTTCCATAAATAGTTGGAATGCTGATGCCTACGCAATCAGAGTGCAAATATTCCAGAGAATATCGCAGTATCAGGAAGCGCTGAAGGATTACGACAGCCTTATCAAGCTTGTCAAAGACTCAAAAGCGCTGGGTCAGATATATGGTATGCGTGGCGATCTATTTAAATCCCTGAGGCAGTTTCCTCCGGCAATTGCTGATTTTACAAAAGCGATAGAAATGAATCCAGATGACCTGCAGGCCCTTTTCCTGCGGGGTAATTCGCATTATCTGGCAGGAAGGTCTGATGATGCCA
>JACRHE010000026.1 GCA_016217695.1 Nitrospirota bacterium
AACCTTCTGCTGACAGCCAAACGATATAAGTGCGATCAAGACTGATAATGCCAGATACCTCTTCATTCTATCCTCCCAAAGTATAAATGTTAGTTCGGGGACCATCTTGGGCCAAAGGCCTTCAGGTCCTTCGGTGATATCTTTTTTTGAGCTTCTCCGTTTGCCCTCATTATGTATATTGCCTTGGTTTTTTCCCTGTCTGACGAAAATACTATATACCTTCCGTCTGACGAAAAAGACGGATCTTCGTTATTTCCGTGATCAGTAAGCTGCATCAGTTCGGATCCGTCAGACTTTACAGTGAATATCTGATTCTTCCCTCCACGTCTGCCTGAAAAAACAAGCCTGTCTCCTGCCGGCGACCAGTGAGGCGATGTGTTGTAAGACCCCTCGAAGGTCACCCTTCTGATCTCTGTTCCGTCAGGCTGCATCAGGTATATCTGCGGGCTTCCTCCCCTGTCTGATACGAATGCGACAGTTTTTCCGTCAGAAGATACAGCAGGTGAAACCTCGATGCCGTGCGTAGACGTTATTTTTTTTACAGAATTGTCGTTGATATTGAAGGTGTAAAGATCCGGGGTTCCGTCCTTGGATGAAGAAAAGATAAATGAATCACTCTTAGGGAAAAAGTCGCCGGCCATATTTGTCCCTTTCGAAGCAAAGACTCTCTTTTCAGTCATTTTCAGAAAGTCTAACAGATATATGCCCCATTGTCTACCCCGCTCAGAAGAGTAGATGATCCTGGACCCGTCCTGAGACCAGTGGGGAGCCAGGACAAGAGACCCTTTTAACCCGAGTTTCCGTATGCGGTGTCCGTCCCAGTCCATAATATAGATACCCTTTTCCTCTCCCTCTTCGCCGATGAAGGCAATCCGGGTCCTGAATATGCCGGGTCTTCCGGTCATGGCGGCATAGACATCATTGGATATGCTGTGAGAAAGCTGCCTCAAAAGCTCTTTTTCAGACTGGTACTGTTTATTCAGGATCTCCCTGCCCTCAAATGTATCGTAAAGTGCTATGGTTATAGAGAGATTTTTTTCTTCGGAGACATTTCCCTTTACTACTGCCTCAATACCAAGAGGGGTCCAGTTCTGAGGGTTGAAGGCCTGCGCAGGCGATTCAATGAAAGAAGTCTTATCAACAGCCTGAAAAAGACCGGTGAATATGAGATCTTCTCTTATGATATCAGAGATCTCTCTGCCTGATGGTCCAACAAGATCGAAGATCGCTATAGGCATTTTTTTCGGTGCCGGGGCTGTGATGTCTATATAGACCTTGCCGTAAGCAGAAGACAGAAGTAAGAATAAAGACGCAAGTATCAGGAAGTACTGGAAAAACCGTGCAAGCAGGGGCTTTCTGCCTCGCCGCTTTATCCTGACTTCTGACTTCTGACTTCTCATCTTCATTTTCATGGAGTAAACCTTATTCCCAATTCCATTTCGTAAGGCGGACGGGACACAGGAGATGCCTTGGTTACAGCCTGTAAGGCCGAATTGTCGAAAAGCCTGTTGCCGGATCTTTTTTCGAACGGATCAGGCTGCTGAACTGAGATTGTACCATCTCTCAATATTCTTATGGATACGATAGTCAGCAAATTCTTGTCGGCTGTATCAGGGAAAAACCAGTGCCTGTGTATTTCGCCTGTTATCTTGTCCAGATAGGAGCCTTCACTTATGCCGCCTGTTCCGCCCGAAGAACCTCTGGTTTGTGCCGGAGTCTTTGCTGCAGACTGGTTATCTTTTCCCCTGATTGAAACAACAGACCGCAAGTGGACAATACGCTCGATCTTTTTTTTCGATGCGATCTCGGCTATCCTGTCCTCTATAAGTTTCCTGTCAACCTTAGCATCCTTGCTGTCTTTCACAACATCCCTGTCGATAGCCACTGTTTTTGTTTCTAAGCCGGCATCTGTCTTTCCCTGCGTGTCAGCACCCTGGGGCCCTTCTGAACCTATAAGGCTGACGATGTATGGAGACGGCATATAAAACTGGCTTGTCTGCCTGATTATCATCGTGGACAGAAGCAAGATTGTTGCGTGGAGGACTGCTGACAGGGCGGCGGTCTTCTGAAGACTCGGACCCTTCATTTCAGATCGATTTTCGGCTCGGTTATCATTCCCAGCTTTTCTATGCCGGCTTCCTTGATTTCTCCCATTACCTCAACAACAAGTCCGTATGGCACATCCTTGTCCGCCTTGAGAAAAATGTTGGGATTAAGTTTTTTTATCGCTTCGAGTTTGCGGCGCATCTCCTGGATAGTGATCGGAGTATCATTCATATAAATGGCACGATCTTTCTTTATTACAAGGGATATCCTCTCCTCAGGCGGCAGGTCTTTGCCCTTTGCCTTGGGAAGGTCCACATCCACTCCCTGCTGAAGGAGCGGGGCAGTCACCATGAATATGACGAGCAGGACAAGCATTACATCCACGAGGGGGGTAACGTTGATCTCCGAAAGGACAGCCCTTTGCCTGGCCGGTTTCACTCAGATCCCTTGGTGAAAAGCTCAAGCAGGTCCTCAGAGAAGTCTTCCATCTCCACTATCATGTTGCGGGACATGCTGAGGTAATAGTTGTAAGCAATTACAGCGGGAATTGCAGCGGCAAGTCCGACGGCAGTCGCTATTAATGCCTCGGCGATTCCCGGAGCAACGACAGCCAATGAGGCGGAGCCTGCTGCGCCGATACCGTGAAAGGAGCTCATAATGCCCCAGACTGTTCCGAACAGGCCGATGAACGGCGACGTCGAGCCGGTAGTTGCGAGGAAATTGAGATATTTTTCGAGTTTTACGGATTCGAGGGTCTCATATCTCCTGAGCATGCGCTTGACTTCATTGCGGTCCCTGTTCGTCTCATCGGCCAACACCGCCTTAAAGACGTTGGCTATGGGGCTCAGTGTCAGGTTTCTCGTGACCTTATACAGGCTTTTCGGGTCCTTGTTTGTCCTGAATGCGCGCAGGAACTGTTCGGATTCCTTGTTGGCCCTTGAGAAATACCTCTGCTTGAAAAAAATTATTGCCCATGACACGACAGAAAAAAACAGGAGAATAAGAAGGACGCCTTTCACGACATATCCTGCCTGGAGTATCAGCGGGAGAACTGAATCTTTCATGCGTTACCTCAAAAAAGTTTTGATAGAATTTAAAAAATTTGGCTTAAAAAGTCAAATTAACTATAATTAATAGCACCCTATTGTAACACTCAACAAAATAATATTTCTGGTATAATATGCAGACCCGGAGGGGTGGCCGAGCGGTTGAAGGCGACGGTCTTGAAAATCGTTGTAGGGGCAACTCTACCGTGAGTTCGAATCTCACCCCCTCCGCCAGTTATTAGTCTTTCCCTTTTCCTTATTATCTGTTAATTAAAATTTGACGTTGATTTATAGAAGCGTTTCTGTTAATTTTAGGCAATGCTGAATACGGAGTTCAGAAAGATTTCTTTGCTCGCAACTGCATTGCTCATCCTTTCCCTTTGTCTCCCTCTTCTTGCAGGGGCTTATCCTGTAGCCAAAGAGACAAAAGCAGGACTAACCGTATTAGATGTATGTTCTAAAGATCAGGCCTTTGTCCTCCATGGAGAAATGGTTCTCCAGGAGGAGATCTACTCTGTCAGGATTTATGAAGGCAAAAGCAAACTGCCGGAGCATCCGGAATCCTGTGTCCTTAATGTGATGGATTTTTCTTTGGATAAACCCCCCTCAGTCTAACCCCCTAACTTCAGTTTTAAGTCACAAGCTATCACTTTTTTATTTGTAATGCTTTTTATGTTTATACGTAAGAAGCTTTTCTCCCCGTAATACTTCTGCCCCGCCCTTGCGGGCGGGGACTTTTTAATATTTGAGCTTGACAGTCGATTACATGCTGTTAAACTTTGACTATCACCGGAAGGAAGGGGGGCGATAGCTATTCATATCGTATCAGGAATATGGAGTGATGAGGTACCCCTGGGTAGGGTGCGCCTCAGGTTGGCAGATCATCATTTCTTGGTCACTCAACGCTAACCGCTTACAGAACAATTCAATAATAGAGGAGAGTTTATGAGATTAGTAAGAATTATATTTATTCTGCTTATTGTCGCAGTGCCTCTTCTTGCCTCTGCTGAAAAGGCGAAGACTATTGACGAACTCGCCAAAATGTTCGACTCATCTCAGTGCAAGAATTGTCACGCCGATATCTATGCGCAGTGGGAGAAATCTCACCACTCCAGGCCGTTTTTGGGCGTATCCGGCGGCATGATGCTGATTCCGGTTGTCAAGGCCAGCGCATTCAAGGTAAAGGACCCGAAAGAGGCAACCTTAAAGACATTTCCCTGCTTCAAGTGCCATCTGCCCCAGGCTGTTACCCACGCAGAGGACTCGGTGGCCGTGGAGGTGACACAGGCTTTGTTTGCTTTCTCCGACGAAAAGGCCACGGACGACGCGAAAAAAGCGGCCAAGGCGAAGGTTGCAAAGCTCCAGATAACCTGCCTTGTCTGCCACAATGAGAAGGCCATCACTCACAAACTTGTGGAGGGCAAGCCTGAAAAGGGCATCATCTATGGTTCGAAGAACGTGGATAATCACCCGGGTGGCAAGATCAAAAAAAGCGTTATCATGTCACAGGCGATCTTCTGCGGTCAGTGCCACGGAACAGGTCCGAACTTCGAGTTCGACTACCCGGTGCAGTGCGCAACGCTCTATGGAAGCTATCAGCACAACTACCTATCCAATGGAGGACTCCAGTCCTGTCAGGAATGCCATATGAAGAAGGTCAACGGAAAGTCCGACCATCTCATCAGCCCTAACTTTGATGACAAGGCCCAGACATCGGCATTGTTGAGCAAAAACATTAATCTCGATGTCCAGACCCTTGGATATCAGTGGCTGAGGAAGGCCGGGGCATTGACCCCCATGGTTGTCGTAAACACAAAGATAACTCACAACGCCGGCCACAGAATACCTGACGGCTGACCGTCCCACAACAGAGTGGTCATGGAAGTGACCGCAAAGACTTTGGATGGAAAAGAGATCTATAAGGAAGAGAAGAACTACCACACACAGGCTACAAACTGCCTGAATGAAAAGATGGCTTATGGCGCCCAGAACAAGTCATCCTATGTTCGCGATACAAGCCTTCAGCCCTATCAGTCAAAAGACGAGACCTTTGAGATAAAGCTGCCTGAAGGAGTAAGGACTGTAGATGTCACAGTGGAGATGAACTATGAGGTCCAGGTCCCTGACAACAAGGTCCCGATTCATAAGATCACGAAACGGGTAACATTAGACAGGTAACCCACATTATTAGTATATCTCACGGGTATGCTGAAAAAGCTTTTCGTCGGTAGAGGGCATGCTTTCATATGACATTGCACTGTGTGCTCTGATCAAACCGGAGAATAATCCGATAACTGGCGCTTACGAAAAGTTTTTGAGGCAGTTGACTTGAAATGATTGTTTTATACTGAATAAAATGGTGTAAAGAGTTAGTCTGCGCCAGAAGGCTGTGCCTGTATTTAAAGGCACAGCCTTTTTTATTAGCTAGAGAAGATCAGACAGCCTGGCGAATTCCTCAAGGCTCAGTGTCTCCGGCCTCCTCTGGGGATCGATCCGGGCTGCGATCAATTTATCCCGGATATCTTCTCCGAGACTTTTCAGGGAATTCGAGAGGGTCTTTCTCCTTTGGGAAAATGCGGTTTTTACAAGCCTGAAAAAGGCCTTTTCGTCCTTCACCACGACTGAAGGCGTATCGAGTATATTCATATGCACTACTGCGGAATCGACCTTCGGCACAGGGCTGAAGGCCTCCTTCGGGATGATGAATTTCATCTCGGCCCTGGCGTAATACTGAATCATGATCGACAGAACGCCGTAATCCCTGCCTCCCGGAGACGCAACAATCCTTTCAGCAACCTCTTTCTGGATGGTGAGGGTCATGGTCTGCAGACTTTTTCTTGCTTCAAGCAGCCTGAAGATTATCGGGGTTGTAATATAGTACGGAATGTTTGCCACGACCTTGAAGTCCCCGATATCCTCGAAAGGGAATTTCAGCGCATCAGCATGGACTAAATCAACGTTTGGATAGCCGGCAAATTCAGCCTTAAGACGCCTGAACAATTCCTCGTCAAGCTCAATCGCAAGGACCTTTTTAACCTCTTTTGCAAGGAGCCGGGTAAGGCTCCCCGGTCCAGGTCCTATTTCAATAACCGTATCTTGCTGCCCAAGTTCTGCAGAGCTTATAATACGGGACAGCACCGACTGATCGTACAGGAAATTCTGGCCGAGATGTTTTTTCGGCATTCAGCTCCTAAGCTTTGATGCAAGCCTTACCGCCTCGATCAGGCTTGAGGGATTTGCGATACCTTTCCATGCTATATCATATGCAGTGCCGTGATCAGGCGATGTCCTGATGACCGGCAGGCCGATTGTCATATTGACGCCTTTGTCAAAAGATATCATCTTCAGAGGGATAAGACCCTGGTCATGATACATGCAGACTATGATATCAAATTCCCCTTTGTACGCCTTATGGAATATCGTGTCAGGGGGGAAAGGTCCTGCCACAGGGATGCCCTCTTTTATGGCTTCTTCAATGGCAGGGATGATCTCTCTGATCTCTTCATCGCCGAAGATGCCTGCCTCGCCTGCGTGGGGATTCAGGCCTGCAACTGCTATGCGCGGTTTTTCCATGGCCATCATGTTGCCTGCCTTTTTGGCAAGCCGTATGGTTTTCAGAACGGAACGCCTGCTGATCATATCCGGGACGCTTTTTATGGATGTATGGATCGTTACGAGGATAACCTTAAGGGGTCCCCCTGTAAGCATCATTGCATAGTCCTTTGCGCCTGTTAGTTCAGCCAGCATCTCTGTATGGCCCGGCCAGGAAAGCCCTGCCATCTTGAGAGCCTCTTTAGAGATCGGCGCCGTCACAATGCCGTCAACCTTTTTCTCAAGCGCAAGATCAACAGCCATGCGGATGCATGCTGCGCATGCCTTTCCATTGTCTGCAGTGGCCCTGGCTTTTTCAAAAGAATGCAGATCTCCTGCTTCAATAAGGGTTACGTATTCAGCAGAATATTCAGCTTCTTCAGGGGCATTGATTACATTGAGGCGAAGTGGTGAGCTCAGGAGGGCCAGCGCCTCTTCCATGACAATACGACTGCCTATGACAATAGGAATACAGAAGCCTCTTACAACATCAGAAGCAATGGCCTTGACGATTATCTCGGGGCCGATCCCTCCAGGGTCTCCCATGGTGATGGCAATTTTTTTCAGTGTCTGCATATGATATGACCATATAATACTACAAATAAATTGATCTGACCTGTCGGACAGCCTTCAAAACCTTTTAATGCGATGGGATTTGACAGGGCCTGGCGTCAGAAGGCAGAAGTTCATCGCATAGGTTAGGCGCCTCCTGCTTACTGGCGCGGCTTCCGAGGCCATTTGGTATCGCTGCAAAAGGTTTATCAGTCCATCGGCCACGTATATCTAATCCCGAATCCGGCATCTCCTTCTCTCTGGATTTGGGTTAAAATATACATTATGCATTTTTTCTCTTGCGGAGTCAGCTCATGATGAGACTGTTTATATACAGCATTCTCTTTGTCCTCATTATCATGACCGTTTATGTGCGTTTTGTCGTGCATCCTGAGCAACGGGTTGCTCAGGATGAAAGCAGAAGGGATGAGATGAAAGATCGGCCCTTCACACCGTCAGTGCAGACACAAAATGATATGCCCTCTGTATCAGAGGAACCGCCTCCAGTTGTCTTGTTTCCGATAGAGGCCGGAGGAACGACATCTGATAACAAACCGGCCGGCATTCAGGACAGTATGGCCTCAAAGGCGATTGAAAGCTTCAAGGCCGGAGATTATGAGCAGTCCCTGAGATTTTTCAGAGAGCTTTCGGAAACGGATAAAAGCGCCTATATCG
The DNA here is from genome assembly GCA_016217695.1 of Nitrospirota bacterium. Taxonomy (GTDB): domain Bacteria; phylum Nitrospirota; class Thermodesulfovibrionia; order Thermodesulfovibrionales; family UBA6898. The sequence continues at coordinate 7,911 of JACRHE010000026.1, forward strand.
GCATGGGGGCATGCTATTACAGACTGAACGACTATTCCAATGCCATAGTCTTTCTTGAAAAGGCAGTTGAATTCAACAAAAGTGATTTTTCGGCGAGAAAGCTGCTTGCCTTTACCTATTACAAAAGGAACGATTTCGAAAAAAGCCTGTTGAATGCAGAGGCCGCTATATCGATGGTTCAGGACGCTGAACTGCTGGCATTTTACGATAGATTGAAAAAGGAAAGCCGGACACAAAAAAACTATACAGAGGAGAGCACAGAACACTTCAGAATAATGTTCGACGGGCATGAACACGGCAAGGTTGACAGGGCAATACTTCGATTGCTGGAAGACGCTTACGGCCTTATCGGCAGGGAACTGGACTATTTCCCGAGGGAGCCTGTGACTGTTATTCTCTATACCAGCCGGGATTTTCATGACACGACTCAGGCGCCCTTGTGGGCAGGCGGCTTTTTTGACGGAAAGATTAGGATCCCGGTAAGGGGCATATCAGGGCAGACCGATCTGCTCAAAAAAGTGCTCTATCATGAATACACTCATGCACTTGTTCATTCTGTGGCCCCCAAATGTCCTCAATGGTTCAATGAAGGGCTTGCGGAGTATTTTTCAGCGAGATACCCCAACAGGATAGGCCAGGTGATCCCCTTGAAGAACATTGAAAACAGTTTTTTCCACCTCAGCGGCAGGCAGATACCCACGGCCTATCAGGAGAGCTATTCAGCTGTATCCCATCTTGCAGAAAGATACGGCAGGCATGCGATCACAAAATTTATTTCATCTCTTTCTCAGGGCTCGGACAATAACCAGGCATTCAGGACAGCCTTCGGCATGGCATATGATGATTTTATTGCACAGTGGGGTAAGAATTAATACTACTCTCCAATTATCTTAACCAGCACCCTTTTTCTGCGTCTGCCGTCGAATTCTCCGTAGAATATCTGCTCCCAGGTCCCGAAATCGAGCTTGCCGTCTGTTACAGCTACAACAACCTCCCTTCCCATAATCTGGCGCTTCATATGGGCATCTGCGTTATCTTCGCCCGCGTTATGTCGATACTGTGAAACAGGCTCATGGGGGGCAAGCCTCTCTAACCATATGTCATAGTCGTGGTGGAGCCCTGATTCATCATCATTGACGAAAACCGACGCGGTGATATGCATTGCGTTCACAAGTACAAGCCCCTCTGTGATGCCGCTTTCCTGAAGGCACTCCAGGACCTTTGGCGTGATATTTATGAATGCGCGGCGCGTCGGCACTTCGAACCAAAGCTCTTTTCGATAGCTTTTCATCGTATGTCAGTTAAGCCTCCTTTCTGATGTAAAGAATCTTTCATGGTTGACGCCCCTGCTGATAAGGAAATTCGTGACGTCTGCAGGCCTGAAGTACATCCGCAGTTTCCAAAGGTTTTTGTTCGAGCCCTCAAAAATCCTTTCGTCAAGCCTTTCGATGAACCCTATCATCTCTTCGATCTCCTCGTCGCTGAATTCCATCCTGATGTCCTTTTGCTGAGAGGCAGGAGAGGCGGCTCCGCTTATCAGTCTGCCGACGATCTTGTTAACAGCCGCAAAATAGGGCCTTCCCTCCCTTGTGCCGACAAATTTGGAGATGTTGAGGAGATAAAAGGAGATCGCTCCGACATCCGGCAGACTACCGATAGGCTCTATGGCAACGCCGAGCTTCTCTTGGCAGAGGGAGATAAGGTTATTAACGAGGATATGGTTCTGGGCCTCAGGCACCCTGTTAATCACCAGGCCGGGCGAAAAAGATTTTTCGATCTCCTCGATTAGGGGGATAAGCTCAGGGGAGATCTCGCTCACCTTTTTTGATAACCAGTCAAGGGTTAGTGTTTCATCCCCTCCGGCCTCCTCCATCTCCTGATCCATGACTGTACATATCTCAGGATGGTTCTTAAAGACATGCTCTATTTTTCTGAACAGTGCTCCCTTGATAAACCCATAAGCGTTCAGCACAGCGCCTGGTTCAGGAACGGTGATGACAATACCCCTGTCAGCCATGCCGAAGAAGTCAAGGGTGTTGAAGTGTACGCCTGCTCCAAGGTCCACAACGAGAAAATCAGCAGGCAATGACT
>JACRHE010000009.1 GCA_016217695.1 Nitrospirota bacterium
CCCTGCTCATATGGCACGTGACGCAGGAAGGCGCAGAGTCCCTCTCGCCGTGCTGATACATGACGCCGTGTGGCGAGGTCTCCCACATCTCAAGCTGAGGATGGTCAGGCCCCATATGGCAGACACCGCAGGTGCCCGGCTCTTTTGCAAGTGACAGATCTGTTCCGTGTTTTGTATGGCACGTGTCGCATCTGACCTCGACATTATGGCAAGAACTGCAGCCCTGCCTCTGCATCTCAGGCGTCTGAGCCAGAAACATCGCGCATTCGGTATTTACAAGGGGTTCTGAGGAGCCAGGCTTATGGCAAAAGGTGCAGCTCTTTTCCCTCTCTTCGCTTTTTTCGAGATTCCTCGTGCATCCTCTGCCGGCCTTAAGCCCTATTCCGTGTTTGCTCAACCGGTGGCCGGTCAGGGCCTCTTTATGGCATGAACCGCATCGGGCCGCGTCAACCGTCACCTTTTTCTCATGGTTCGCATCTGTATCAGTACCATGGCAATCGGAACAGCCCACCTCTTTTTTGAAATGCATGCTTTTTTTCCAGAAATTGACAATTCCCGGTGTCTTTTTTTCGTGACATTCGAGGCATGAGTCAGAGGCGGATGCCGCGTTAAGGGAAAGGATAAAAAAGACGAAGGCAGACAGGGTCAAAATCTTGCGCATCACGGTGTCTCCTTTGTCTTACCCAGAATCTTTTTATATCGGATTGTGTATTCCTCTTCTGTCAGCAGTCCGTCCCTCAGAAGTCCCTTTAATGTGAGGATCTTTTTGGCGAGATCCTCGTCAAAGGGCTTGTCAGGAGCAATGAATCCTGGAGAAAAGCCTTCCAGGACCCGGAGCCCTTCTTTTGATATGACCGCAAGCCTTGTGCCGTCAGGGGACCAATGACCGACACTGTCAAAGGCGCCCTGAATCAGTTCTTCCCGGTTCCGCCCGTCTGAATCCAGGACATGACCGCCCACGAATATCTGGCTGCCCATAGGGTTCCAGGACGGATATAACCCAGAGACATCGCTGCTGAGAGGAATCGGATCTTGGCCGATATCGACGATCTCAAGCCTTCCATCCTCTGTTGTGAGAGCTGCACGTCTGCCGTCAGGTGACCAGCTCCCCGAGATATACTGTTTCTTGCCGGTATTTTCTGACAGCGGCTGAAACTTCCCTGTGACCGGGTCTATGGCGCCGATCTTCGTATATTGCCGTACCACCGGGGGCTTGACATATTCAAGCATCAGGAGTCCTTCGTCAAGAGGGCTCACCCCTGCATGTATCCAGCCTTCCAGAAAGTTGCTGTTGAGATTTTTTACCGAGTAAATTTTTCTGAAGGAGTATATACCCTTTTTTGATCCATCCTTCCTGTCATAGATGGAGAGGCTGTATTGCGTATCTGTGCCGAAGGACAGATACTTTACCTTTGACGAGAGGATAAGGATTCGTCTGTTGTCCTTCAGGGGGAACAGAGCGTCGGCATCGCTGTCAAGGCAGGTCTTCTGGATCACAGGATTAGCCATGTTGATTGTGCAGAGAACGTCTCTGTTGTCAGCTCTGGAGAGCACGAAAAGGCGGTTGTCAGCAGCCCAGTTTACGTAAACAGGCTCTTTTATGTCGATTTCGTCCTGCTGTTTTGATTCCCAGTTATATATTTTTATTGTACCGGAGACAAAGGCGAGCCGTTTTCCGTCCGGAGACCAGGAAAGGGCCCCTGGTCGTAATAAGACGTTTTCAGCCAGCATGACGGGTCTGTATTTGGGTGCCGGATTTTCCCCTGCGCTGATATACCCCGTCAACAAAAAGGGCGCTATCTGGAGCAAGAGAGTGACAAGAAACCAAATTCTTCTGATCCCGGAAAATAAAGCCATGGCCATCTTTATCCTTTCCTTAACAAATACTATGCTCGTCCATAATAACAAATTCTTGCTGACTAAGTTTATCTTACGTGTGACTGACGCATGCCTCTATCTTCCGAACTCTTTCATCTTCAGTTCCTTTCTCCTGATCTTGCCGCTGACTGTCTTAGGCAGATCATCCACAAACTCTATCTTCCGCGGGTACTTGTAGGGGGCTGTTCGCGACTTAACATATTCCCGGAGCTCCTTAACCAGATCGTCCGAGGGCAGATACCCTTTTGCCAATACAATAAAGGCCTTCACGACCTCTCCCCTTATCGCATCCGGACTGGCTATAACCGCGGATTCTTTCACAGCCGGGTGCTCGACCAGGATGCTCTCGATCTCAAAAGGGCCGATCCTGTATCCTGAGGTCAGGATCACATCGTCTGCCCTGCCTACAAACCAGAAATATCCCTCTTTATCCTTATATGCCCTGTCACCCGTGATGTACCAATCACCCCTTATCGTTTTTTCCGTTGCTGCCGCATTACCAAGATATTCCCTGAACAGCCCTGCAGGCCTTCCGGACCCTATCATAATCGCGATGTCTCCTTCGATGTCCGGCGACTGAGGAGTTCCGTTTTCATCGATAATATCGACCGTGAAACCCGGCACAGACCTGCCCATTGAGCCTGCCTTGAGAGGCATACAACGGAAATTTGCAAGTACATTTACAGTTTCTGTCTGCCCATAGCCATCATAGATAGGCAGTCCGGTCTTTTCCCTCCAGAGTTCTATTATCTCTCTGTTTAAGGGTTCACCGGCTGCTACAAAATGGCGCATAGCTCTGAATTTCAGATCCCTCGCAAATGCAACATCCTTTGCCATCATGCGAAAGGCGGTAGGAGGACCGCAGAAGGTTGTGACAGGATACTTCTCCAGTATATCCAATATGGATGAGGGGTCGAATCTGCCTTTCTTATAAAAAGAAAAGATGGTCGCACCCATATGCCATGGCCCGAAAAGGCTTGACCATGCGGCCTTTGCCCATCCGGTATCCGACAGGTTCCAGTGCAGATCGCCTGGTCTGAGGTCGAGCCAGTACTTGCCTGTCAGGAGATGTGCAAAGGGGTAGGAAGCCTGGGTATGAAGCACCATCTTTGGAAGGCCGGTGGTGCCGGATGTGAAATATATAAGGGCCGGTTCTGCTGATGATATCCTCTCCCCGTCAAAACTATCGGCCATCTCCCTCTCTTTTTCATAATCAGTCCACCCACGCCTGCTGCCGACGCTAAGGAGAAGGGGATGAGCAGCAGCATCGTTCACTGCCTCTTCAATCTTTTGTGCCTCCTCATCAATCGTAATAATCCCTTGTATGTCTGTGGCGGAAAGCCGGTATTCGATGTCCTTTGCGGTCAGAAGGGTGGTTGCCGGTATCGGGATCGCATTCAGCCGCATAAGTCCGAGCATCACCTCCCACCAAGCAGGAATATTAGGGAGCATGACGAGGACCTTGTCGCCTTTTTTAATGCCTGTCTTTCTGAAGGCCCCTGCAGCCTTTGAAGAGAGGAGCTTCAGTTCGTTGAATGTGAACTTTTTCTCGATCATACCGTCTGTCCACAAAAGCGCAGGCTTGTCTCCCCACGTATCAAAGACATCGAGGGGGAAGGAGAAGAGTTCAGGGATCGGCATGGAAAAACCGCTGCATTCCCTGCCGTAGTCTTCCATATTCGGCGGTCTCTGCATATGACATGGTAGCACAGCGCCGGAGAGTTTTCCAAAGTCCGGATCCGTGATAACATAATAATAATGATATGTAAGAGATGCCATGAATCGACAGGAAAAGGCCGCTATCGATTTTGCGAAAGGACGCCATTCTCTCTCATTCTCGTCCCGATCAGATCGGGACTCCGAGGCAC
>JACRHE010000028.1 GCA_016217695.1 Nitrospirota bacterium
AAACGAAAGGTTCTGACTGCAGATGTTGTTTCGGAAGATGATTCCCTGCACATCCGGGTTGCCGACTGCCATCCCTCCTCCCCAACCGCTAAGCCCATTGTTATAAAAAGTGTTATTGATGACTTCTATATTTCTCATGGGATGACTTTGAACCGAGACATCACCGTTGAGACTTATGTTGATGCCGAGAAAGCTGTTGTTATAGGCAATGTTGTTAAAAAACTTTATATTTTCCAGCAGACCGCCCATCTCCGAGGCCACAGTAAAACCATCGTTGCGCGAATCGTTGACAATATTCTGAAAGACATCGATATCGTGAGTATGCTTATCCCAGGCATCTATATAAATTCCGACTTTCCATGTATGATGCACATGATTTCCATAAACTTTGCCGTTGGCAGAGCCATCCTTGATACATATGCCTTCCTTTCCATATCCGGTGAGCTCATTATGGACATGATTGTTCCTGACTTCGAAAAAGCTTGTGCCGGCCACTGTAATATTCTCCTGCCACCCATTAGAGCAGGAAGACTCCACTTCATTGCCGTCAATAATGATATTGCTGCTATTCCAGATCCCGATACCCGAAGATCCGGTATTGTTTGTGTAATTTCCTTGGATGGCAATGTTGCCTGAGAAGGCATCTGCGTAAATGCCTGCCTGGGCAGAGTTGACAACTCTTAACCCGGATACGGTGATACGGCTCTTGCCATGGATATAAAATAAGCCTTCATCCTCCGGCACAGATATGCCTGTACCATCAATAGTCACCGTATCACCGGGGTATGCGGCATAAACGATCTGACTGCCGGAACTGCCTGAATTTTGGGGTATCACCCTTTCGTGATATGTCCCTGTCCTGATATAGACTGCGTTGCCTGCAACTACGGTGTCGGCTGCCTTCTGGATGGTCAGCCAGGGCTCGCTTTCAGTCCCGGCATTTGAATCACTTCCATTTTTGGCGACAAAAAAGATGATCCCGAGATTTGAGACCTTAAGCCAGATCTGACCGTCAATTGAGGAAACATATTCGAAGTCAGCGAGGAACCGGTAGTCGCCATAGGTCACAACGGGAACGCGGAGGATGATCCTGTCTGACTCCACAATGAGGCTTGCAGCGCCACTGCAGGAGAAGAGTCCCGATGCCTCAACCCTGCTTACCCTGAACCAGGTCGCCTGCTCAGAAGAGGGTCCTGACGGAGAGTAGGAAAGGTCTGCGGAATAGACTGTTGAGCCGACTTTCAGCGCCGGAATGCTGATGGTGAGATCATCAGACAGGGTAGAAGGGCAGGGCTCGTCAGCATGGACCAGACCGCAATGGAGCATAAAGGTCAAAACAAATATAGCTAAAGTGATTGTGACTCTGCCCTTGATCATATATGTCCCCCCTGTGCTATCAGAATCGTTTCGCAGCAACAGCATGTGTCCTGTTAAAATTATAGTACGGTTTCTTTAAGATGTCATAAATATTTAATGAGTGGACGGGAAGGGGTACTTCTTCTATTTGAGGCTTCTTGTCTTATTCAGCAGGGCATAAAGCCAGTAGCCGAGTCCGATTACCAGAAGAATGACGATGCCTCTTAGTATATTTTTTTCAATGGAGGACCGTATGTCCTTCGGAATACCAGGTTGGTAAGCAGGATTCTCCAGTAGCTGGGCTGTTGCAGACTTTTCAGATGCATGTTTGAACCAGTTGCCCTGATTGATAAAATTGGGCAGGTCGTAAACCGGTTTTTCTGCTGCAGGACTGCCGAAGCAGAGAGAATAGGCGGGGGCATCTTTGAGTGCTACAAAAAAGAGGTTCTTCTGAACCCAGGCAAGCCGGATCTGTCTGATTTCAAGTGGCGGATTATTGTGGTTCTCTATGACGAATCTGTAAAATCTCTGACCGGTTGCTGAGTATTCAATATGAGCCCTTGTTTCTGTGAGTCCGGAAAGGGGAAAGCGGTAGAGGTAGCCTTGTGTCAGCAATCTGTATGAGCTATTCTTTCCTGTATCACTGTAGTAGACTCCTACTTTCCGGAAATAATAGGGATTCGAGAGTTCAAAGATAATCCTGTCAAAGGGAATTGACGTCTCAAGAATAATGACCGTATTTCCCTGTTTATCTGTCTGTTGGGAAAAAGCAGTTAAGATTAACTCGTCATAAACAGGGGCCGTCTCTTTTTCAAAAGAGGTCTTTGCGATGATCCTGCTGATCCTGATTTTTTTGCCCCTGACATTGTTGACGCTGAAATCCAGACCATTATATTTCAGTCTGATATTTTCCCGGTCAGCAGCCATACCCTTCCCGTCGATAAGCCTGAGGCGATAATACCGGTAGGAAGATTTAGGGAATCTGATCTCTGTCTTTCTTAGGTCTACCTGTGAATGGAAGTCATAGACAGCATCTTCGCCAATCATCTCCCAGGTCCTGGCGTCATGGCTTCCCTCGATTATGATATGCTTCTTAAAGTCATGCTCCTCGATATCCAGGAAGAGCAGGCTGACAGGCTCGAATTTTTCCGGGAGTTTCATGGTTATCACCGCTTCTTCCCTGGTTTCGTCATACGCCGTTATCTCAGCCGGGTATGACTCGATCTTCGCCTCCGACAATCTGTTTTCGATTATGACATAGGGTATTTCATGGTTGTCAGGTCCGAATAACCTCATATCGTTGCAGGCTGATACGCATCTCTGAAGTATCCCGGATGAAAGATGGACCCGATAAAGTGTATTGCCTCTGAGCGGTCCCTGGATGGCTGTTGAGTATTTGAAGTTATCGGGAACGAACTGCATACCGGCGTCGGTATTTGCGGGAAACACCAGGGACAGGAGGAGCAGAAATAGAGCTGAAATCAAACTCATGGCTCTTTCCTGTCTTCAGAGAGGGCAACCATGATCCTGTTTTTGAATCTGTAATACAGATAGGACGTGCCCACAAGCATGAGCCCCAGAATAATAAATGAAATGATCCGGTAAGGCGTGCTGATGTTCGACATATCAAAAAGGAAGACCTTCATAAGGGTCACTGCAAAAAGCGCAAGAGAAGCTTTTCGCAGCAGAGGACTGTTGTCCCTGAATCCTGTGACCATAAGGACAACGGAAAAGATCGTCCAGAGGACCGACATCGCTGCAAAGCGCGCCTGCGGCAGGTAATCATGAAAAAAGGCCGTTGTCTCGACGTTCAGAATGATGAATGTCAGTGTGCCCCATACCGCAAGAATGACGGCAGAATCGTTCTGCCTCGAATTTGCGGATACAGTCAGCCTGAGCGAGGCATGTCTGGCCAGTGCAGCAGCCCAGTATACGGCGCAAAGCAGAAAGATCGATGTGATGTAGCGTTCGGCAATCAGGTATCCGTAAGAATTTTGTATCGAACCGGAAATCTCGCTGAACAGGAACACCTGTTTATAGTCATAGCCGAGGAATTTCCAGATTGCCAGTGCGAGCAGGATGTATGCACCTGCAATGATACCGGTCTTGAGAAGTCTTATCCCTGTCCAGAGGAGCGCCAGGGCCTGGGCAGCCCAGAAGATAGTGATCCAGTGTTTTGAAAAAATGATCGGAACGGTGATGATCAGGAACAGGCCTGATTTCGCCAGGAGCACTGCAAAGGCTTCCTGATCCTGCCTGCCTTCCTTAAAAAGGTAAGTGGCCATCAGTAGAAACACGGCGGCATAAAAGATTGATATGACGCTAACCCATTCCAAAGAGAAATGCTGCTGTATCATGAAATAGCTGAACCCGAAGGTGATGAAGGAGTTAGGAGTTATGATGACAAAGCCCTCTATCTTTTCGCTGCTCAGTCTGAAGAACTGGTATGCAAAAGGTATGATGCTGTAGATGAGATAAAAGATATTGAGAAAGATGATGGCGGGCCAGAACTTGGTTTCTGCGTAATGGTTCATGAACCATGCCGTATAAAGGAGATATGTAAAGACAAACCCCAGGGCATTCAGCAGGTCCCATTTCTTGTAGAAGGCTACTGAAAGGAGGCCGAGGTTGAGGATGGTCATATAGGTCATGAGGGCTATCTGGTTGTCCTGACCCGTGCTTAACATCATAGGTGTCAGGAAGCCGCCGATTATACCGAGCACAGCAAGCCACTTCGTGTCATAAATGATTGCCAGCGCGCTTGCAAGGACCGTTATGAGGATCATTACAAGGAAAGAAGGCGTCTGTCCCAAAAGGTGATATATCTGGAATGCGGCGAAGGTTGAGAAATAAAGTATGGCGACACCGCCGCCGATGAGATACAGGCCGTAGTTTTCGAATCTCTTCCTGAACTGGTTTCCCGCGATGAGAAAAATGATGCCCCAGGCATAGGCCATCGCAACCCTGCCTGCAGGTCCGACCCAGCCCTGTTCAAAGGAATATTTCAGGAAATAGCCTATGCCGAATATCATCGTTACAACACCGATGATAAGAAGCCACTTCTGTCCGAAATGAACCTCGAATCCTGAGCTGTCTTCCCTTGTTTTTGGTGTCTTTGGCAGACCTTGAGGTGTTTTTCGAGCTTGCGCCGCAGCCGGTTCTGCTTTCTTTCTTTCTGTCGGCTCAGTCTTTATCGCTGATTCGAATTTTTTCCCAGTATCTTTTTCCTGTGGTATCCGGAGACTTTCAGGGGAAGGTTCATTTTGTGACAATGCATTGAGGTCATCGGCCAGCAGAGCTTCAAAAAGCTCCACCTGCTGAGAGAGCTTCAGGAGTCCTGATTGAAATCCCGCTTCTACCGATCGCAGGTGATCAAGATTATTCTTGAGCTCGAAATAGGCAGCCAGTCTTGAGTAAATCTCCCCGTCATACCGGTAGCCGCAACTGCTGCATTTCTCAGAGATCCCGAGAATAGTTTTATTGCATTTAGGACATTCCATCTTCCCCCCGTTTGTCTGTGGCATAACTTCCAGCCCATGCCCTGAAGTACTGATTGGTTATTGTAAGAGAATTCTATGGAAGAGCTCATGGAATGTCAACGTAAAATCAGTGCCAAAATCCACCATCAAAAGAATATTTGTGCATGGACAGTATTCTCGCATCATTCTCGGTCCTGATCAGATCAGGACCTGCGAGGCACCGGCGTGCATCCCCGTCCCGGTGATGCGATACGCGCCGCTGAATCCGCTCCAATACTGTCCATGCACAAAGTTGATGGCTGATTGGGGAGTAATAACACGCTTCCTTAATGACATCGGTTCTTTCTCTGAGGTATAATTTTGCACGATGACGGATATGGTCAATAAGATGAGGACTCCTGTATGAAAAGGCTTGTGGTGAAGATCGGCAGCAACATACTCTCCGACGAGAAAGAGGGCCTTGATACAAAACGCATCTCCTCGATAGCCTCCGACATAGTTGAGCTTCAGGGGATGGGGTATGAGGTCGTAATAGTCTCCTCAGGCGCTGTTGCAGCCGGCATGAGAAAACTCGGACTCAAGCAGAAGCCAAAGGAGATAAAACTCAAGCAGGCTGCTGCCGCAGTCGGGCAGAGCAGTCTCATGTGGGCCTATGAGAGGAGCTTTGCCGAGCATGGGAAAAAGGTAGGCCAGGTACTCCTCACCAGGGAAGATGTCTCTGACAGAAAGAGGTACATCAATGCCAAGAATACTCTTTTGACCCTCCTGTCATACGGGATCATACCTATAGTAAACGAAAACGACACGGTCGTGACCGACGAGATAAAATTCGGGGACAATGATCACCTCGCCTCCCTCGTGTCCATCCTTGTCGAGGCAGAAAGGCTCGTCATACTATCAGATGTTGAAGGTCTCTTCATGCAGGATCCGAGGTACAGTCCGTCCGCTGAACTGATAAGGGAGGTTGAAGAGATAACCTGTGACATCGAGAGGCTTGCAGGCGGCACAGGCAGTGCGGTCGGAACCGGCGGCATGTATTCCAAGGTTCTGGCGGCAAGGAAGGCAACATCCCATGGCATTGCGGTGCATATTGTAACCGGAAAGAAAAAGGGCCTGCTCGTCGCCCTGATCAGGGGAAGACAGCACGGGACGTATTTCAGGCCGGTTGAGAACAGGATATCTCACAGGAAGGGCTGGATCGCATACAGCACCCGCTCAAAGGGCTCGGTTGTGCTTGACGACGGAGCGGTAAAGGCTATCACCGGCATGGGCCGGAGCCTCCTGCCTTCCGGTATAGTATCAGTTGAAGGAGATTTCGAGCTGGGCGATCCTGTCTTCTGTGTTGACCGCCAAGGCAGAAAGATCGCCAAGGGTCTTACAAATTATTCTTCTGCAGACCTCAAAAAGGTCATGTCCAAAAAGACGTCCGAGATTGAGAAGATCCTCGGATACAAATATTCAGACGAAGCGATACATAGGGATAACCTCGTGATTTTGTGACTTTGCGGGAGAATTACGTCCTCTCCATTGAAGCAGTTTTGTTGATGGTGGATTGCGGTAGTCTTCCTGTCTTGACAGATGACCTCAGAGTGATATGATAAAGCTATGGCTCATGGCAAAACTATTGCCGGAAGCTATATCCGACGTTTAAGGGCGCATAACAAAGGAGGTGAAACAGGATGAAAAAGACAGCGAGCAAGGAGGCTCTTGTCAAGGAGGCCGCCTTCTGGACAGGCCTGAAGAAAGCGGTTAAAGAGAATCCTGGCAAGGTGTGCCACAAGTGAAAGGGCTGAAAGAGCTGAAGTTGCCGGTCGGCAACGAGATAACAGGGTTCAGGGTAAAAGGACGCAATAGGTCAAGTGCAATGCTTGGATCTTGTATCCCAGAACCCCGAACCCTTTTTTATCATCATTAATTATTGAGAGGGATGTATGTCTATCACAAATGCACAGGATTTTTTTATCCAGTGGCACCTTACAGAGAGGTGTAATCTCAGGTGCAGGCACTGTTATCAGACAGGGGGCAGGACTGACGAACTCTCCTTTGACGAGATAAGGGAAGTGATTTCCGAAGTCTCTGACATGCTGAGGGCCTGGGCAGACAGCTTTGACATGGAATTCTCACCGAGCTTCAATATAACTGGCGGGGAGCCGTTTCTACGTGAAGATATCTTCGAGATTATGGGAGAGCTTGACAGGATGGGGTTTGCTATCTATCTTCTTTCCAACGGCACCCTCATTGACAGACATAAGGCAAGAAAACTCGCAATCCTGGGTATAAAAGGTGTCCAGATAAGTATTGAAGGTCCTGAGGATGTCCACGATATGATCCGCGGAAAAGGCAGTTTCTCTGCATCCATCAGAGGGGTCAATCATCTGCTTGAGGCCGGGCTGACTGTCACCCTGAACGCGACTCTTTCGGATCTGAATGCCGGCGACTTCCCTGCAATGATCTCTCTTGCTTCTTCAATAGGGGTGCAGAGGCTCGGTTTTTCCAGGCTTGTGCCCTCAGGCAGGGGTGCAGGGCTTTTGAACAAGATGATCAGTAAGGCGAGGGTGAAGGATATATATGAAACAATTTTTTCTCGGGAGGTAAAGGGGCTTGAGATCGTTACCGGAGATCCGGTGGCATCCCAAATGAAGAGCCTGCCCCCGGAAGAGGATTCCGGAGAGATTGCAAGGGCGGGCTGTGCAGCCGGCATATCGGGTTTGACATTTCTGCCTGACGGCACCATCGTGCCCTGCAGGAGATTATTCGTCCCGCTCGGGAATGTGAGAAAGGATTCGCTGCGCGAGGTATGGGCCGGGTCCGGGGTTCTGGAGATGCTGAGGGACAGGAAAAGATATAAAGGGAAGTGCAGCACCTGCAGCAGATGGGCTGACTGCAGGGGATGCAGGGCGATTGCCTATGCCTATGCACAGTCACGGGGAGATGATGATTTTCTGGCTGAAGACCCCCAGTGCTTTATTCAGGACTGAACCTTGACCGATATCCTCGCACTTATTACCATCATAGTCTGGCCGGTTGTCCCACTTTTCTGGATACCTGTCCATGGTTTTCCTAAGGTCTTCAGGAGACTCGGTCTTTTTACCTATGTCACGCCTCTGCTGATGTGGCTTCCCCTGGGATATCTTATCTATACAAAGAGAGCCTTTTTACTGGGTTATACACTGTCACTGCCTCTGATTATGCGTGCCGCCGGACTTCTCTGTCTGGCCGCAGGAACGGGTCTTCATATCTGGACAGCGAAACTCCTCGGTCTCTGGGGGTTGATGGGCCTTCCGGAGATTTCGCTTAAGATCAAAGGCGGTTTGGTGACCGAAGGGCCGTTTTCTGTTGTAAGGCATCCTACCTATCTGGCTCATACCCTGATGTTTACCGGGGTCTTTTTGATAACAGAGGTGGCCGCTGTCGGGGTCGTAACTCTCTTTGATCTCATTCTGATCAATGCTATTGTTATTCCCCTTGAAGACAGGGAGCTTACGCAGCGGTTCGGCACGGAATATGAGGAGTATAAGAAAAAGGTGCCGCGTTACCTGCCGAAGCTCTGATATCAAAACCGGACATTTCCAATTTGGCTTGACATAACTGAGTTTTTTCATTTTTTTCTTGACAACCATAACTACAGGGCAAGGTTTTACAGTCCAGAGTTGCAGAGGTTTATAAGCGAAGATCCTATTGGGTTGAAGGGTGGGATAAATATGTACGTTTACGTTCACAACAATCCGATCATTCTTAATGACCCTACAGGGCTTGGGGGGTGCGGACCTGGCACAATTGGTGATTGGCTGATCCCTGACGATTGGCCCACTTATAGATTTGGTAAATGTTGTGACGAACATGACGACTGTTATGGCTGCTTAGGAAAGCAAAGCGGCTTTACAAGGAGTGAGTGTGATGAGGGTTTATGCAAGTGCATGCTCAAGGTATGTGAGAAGTTAGATGGTGATTCAAAACGG
>JACRHE010000030.1 GCA_016217695.1 Nitrospirota bacterium
ATTTCGGCCACTTCAGGACGTGAGAATTCTTTAGGTGGTGCAATACCCTTTCCTAACATCTCACGAACTTTTGTACCTGAGAGCAGAACAAAGTCTTCTTTTGTATGATCTGGGGCTTCACACATCATCATCACCTTGTTCAGTTTCTTCGAGTATGCAGTGTGGTCAGCCTTGAAGATCTCAATTTTAAGTGCACCAGCAGGGACCTCATTATCAAAAATTGTCTGAGCATCGAATGGACCGTAATGATCACCGACACCCGCATGGTCACGACCTACGATGAAGTGAGTTGCGCCCATGTTCTGACGGAATATGGCGTGCAATACACCTTCGCGCGGACCGGCATACAGCATATCAAAACCGTAACCGGTAACCATTGCACTATTTTTGGGAAAGTACAGCTCAACCATTTTACGGATCGCTGCATCACGAACAGGCGCCGGTATATCCCCTTTTTTCAATTTACCCAGCAACATGTGAATAACCAGACCATCACAACCTAAACGATCCATTGCCATGTGGCAAAGTTCTTCGTGAGCCAGATGCATCGGGTTACGAGTCTGGAAAGCAACAACCTTCTTCCAGCCGCGCTCAGCGATTTCGTTGCGAATTTCAACTGCAGTACGGAAAGTATCCGGGAATTCATCCTGGAAGTAAGAAAAGTTCAGTACTTTAATTGGACCTGACAGACAAACTTTACCCTGAGCATTGAAGGCTTCAACACCCGGATGTGCTTCAGGAGGCTTGGGCCGGTAAACTTTTTCAGACATCATCGCCATCTCTGCATCGCTGAATTCTTCAACCGCTTTAACATCCATAACTGCAAGGACTGGATTGCCTTCAACGTTTGGATCTTTCAGTGCAATCCGATCGCCAGCCTTGATTGAGCCTGCATCTTTTACCAGGTTCAAAATTGGAACAGGCCAAAACAGACCGGATGCTGTTTTCATATCTTTAGCAACAGACAGGGCATCAGCCTTATTCATGTAGCCTGTTAATGGATTGAAGTAACCACCACCCAGCATGACTGCATTCGCTGCAGTAGCTGAGCTCACAACAATAGAGGTCAGCCCCTTAGCTTCTTTCTGCAGGGCTTCATTTTTGGCCGTGTCATACACAAATAGTGGATTTAGTTCGTCCGAACCATGTGGTTTAATCAAAGACATTCTGTTTCCTCCTGTTTAGGTTATAAATATAATTAAATCCTGCTATATTCCTGAGCGACTATAACAGCAAAATCATGGAGTTAATAAAAAAAACTTATAGCTATTATAAGGTCTCAGAAATGGAACCCTATAAATATAAGCCCCCCTGTTTTGTTAAGTCCAATTCATATTTTTGATAAATAGATAAGATTTATTTATTTGTCTCAATTTTTTTGGTCATATAGGGCTTAAAGATATTATTTATATTACTTGCTTTTTAATTTGTCCCTAATCACAAATCACATGTGATCCTTTATATAATTGTAAAGTTTCCTCATGGCCCGGCCCCGATGGCTCAGCAAATCCTTCTCAGAATCTGCCATCTCTGCAAATGTCCTGGCATGCCCGGCTGGATAGAAAACCGGGTCATAGCCGAACCCGTTATATCCTTTCTTCTTCCTGCCGATCAGCCCCTTCGCGTAACCCGTGAAGGTCTTATATTTGCCGTCAGGCAGCGCAAAGGCGATACAGCAGACAAACCGTGCTCCCCTCTGGTCGTCCTGTATAGTCATCATCTCGCGCAGCAGCTTCTTGACATTTTTCTGGTCGTCTGCGTCATTTCCTGCATACCGGGCTGAATATACACCCGGAGCTCCTCCAAGGACACTGACCTCAAGCCCTGAATCATCAGCTATGGCAGCACAACCGGTGAAATTTGCAATAAAAACAGCCTTTTTGACCGCATTTGCCCTGAAGGTCTTGCCGTCCTCTTCCACATCAGGGCAGCCGGGAAATGAATCGAGCGTCAGGAACCGGATATCATAACCAGCAAATATCCGCTTCATCTCTTCCACTTTTTTCTTGTTTCTTGTAGCCAAGACGATATTCATAGATCGGGAAACCTGGATACTATATAAATATAGGAGAGATTTGTCAAAGAGGGGGAAAATGTCGGCCTCAGTAAAAATAGCCTCTAAAGGAAGGAGGCATTGAAAGGCAAGCTTATTACAGCGCTCAGCCGCTGGAACGAACTCCGGAGTCCTGCTCAACCGTTATGCCGCGCGAGTAAATGGACGAACTTCTTTCTTAATCTTATCTGGGAGCTGATCGCGAGTGGCTTCCATATCATAGCGGGACTGCAGGTTCAGCCAGAACTGTGCTTCCATATGTCCTATCCTTTTTTCTGTGATATAGATCATAGAATTGTGATCCCTATTGCTCTAAACTCGGGTTATGAGGAAATCACCTATATACCGGAGGTTTAATGAACCGACACGAATACATTAACGATTACATCTACTTTACAGTGCGTGCAGATAAAAGAGAGGGCAAGGATGTTCTGATATATTGCTCCGGTATCAATCTCGACCGGTTTCTTCCGATGACAACAGGCCGACTCGGACTTGGTTCAAACCCGGTCCTCAGTGGCCTTAAACTGGTCAAGTACGAGCTTTGTACACTGGCGATCTCAAAAGACGCAACTCCCAGGGACCATTGCGGCCACTCTGACTGCTTTGGAATCGCACCCACAAAAGAAGCCTGGTACTCTGAGGCCCTGCTGATAGAAAACCCCGGCAGTCTCCGGCCGGATGAGATAATCGATTTTTCTGTCAAAGGCATGGTAAAGAGGATCGTAAACACCTCGCTGTCTGATCATGAGGTACCTGGCCTTCCTCTTGAGCCCTATGAGCTACAGGAGCATCTGGATATCCTGTGCAAAGCAGTGGTAATGGCTTAGTGCCAAACACAAGGCGGCAGGTATTCCGCTGAGAGTCGCTTAGAACTTCACCTCCCCCATCCCTTCCTTGGTAAGGAGGGGAAAAAGGGGAGGTCATTACTTTTCATCTTTCACCGGTCCCCCCCCATTGATGCTTGACTAAAACTCCCCATCCCCGGAAAACTATACCCTATGAGATATATTAAATTGCTCATAGAATATGACGGGACGAACTATCTCGGCTGGCAGACTCAGAAATCAGGCGGGACGATCCAGGACATATTAATCAACAGGATATCCTCCATCACCGGCGAGAGAGTCAGGCTGACAGGCGCAAGCCGGACCGACTCGGGTGTTCATGCCTTGGGCCAGGTCGCTGTCTTTAACACAGGATCAGAGCTTCCGGCAGATGTATTCATAAGAGCTTTAAACGCTAAACTCCCCCATGACATCAGGATTATACGTACTGAAGAGACTGACGGGGATTTCCATCCCAGGTACAGGGCCATCAGAAAGAGCTATTTCTATCTAATATCAAACGGCAGGCTTCAGTCTGCCTTTCTCCACAAGTATATATGGGATACCAAGACAACTCTTGACCTCGAACTCATGAAAAAGGCTTCATCTGCACTTCTCGGAGAGCATGATTTTTCTTCTTTCATGGGCTCTGGCTGCAGCTCAAGGCATCAGGTAAGGACAATGTATTCCCTCAATATAACTAGGCTTGAAGAAATCAGTTTCATGACAGCTGCCATAAAAGGGGACTTTATTAAAATCCGGCTCGATGCTAACGCCTTTTTAAGGCATATGGTCAGAAATATCGTCGGAACGCTTGTTGAGATCGGAAAAGGCAAGATACCTCCTGAGGGGCTTCACGAGATTCTGCTTTCCCGCGACAGGACCAAGGCCGGTCCAACCGCCCCTGCAAAGGGGCTTTTTCTGGAGGAGATCAGATACTGAAAAAGGAACAGAGCTCTTCAAATCTCAGAAGATATTCCTGACCGTACCTAAGCATCTCCCTTTTCACCTCATCAAGGGGTTTTTCTTCGCTGAGGCTGTCAATCCTCTTTGAAAAGAATTTATCCGCAAGGCAGATGATCTTCTCTTCAAGCGTTACCGGCCTCATATCCCTCTTCGGCAGTGGAAGCCCCTGCACCTCGATGTCAACAATACCCAGGCCGACGCCCACATGCCTTTCGCAGACAAGCGCGTGGAGCGGCAGTCCTTCTCTTTCAAGCAGTTCCCTGCCCAGATATCCGTGGCATATATAGTCCTTATCGCCGTAACAACCGAGTTTCGGCTCACTGGTCATAAAGATTCCGATATCGTGAAGCATGGCCGCTTCCCTGATAAAAGAGACATCCGGATTAAGATGTGCAACCTTTGCGGCTATCTCCAGGGACTTTCTTTCAACCATTCTGCTGTGCCCGACAAGGATGGAGAATGCAGAAGAATCTTTATCGTAATATTTTTCCAGGATATCGAGTGGGTTCAGATCGCTCATCTTCTTTATATTTTAATCTTTCTGAAAAAGAAAGTCTCATGCTTTGCCCCATGAAATTATTGTAAAATCTAATTATCAGCGGGCATGAACCCAGTTGAAAGAGCTGCCGAACATACGATGCAACAGTAAACGGAGGATATCTGATGATTAAATTCAACGGCATAAACCATCTGGCTATGGCAACAGGCGATATGGACGGGACGATCCGATTCTGGAGAGACCTTCTCGGCATGAGATTGGTTGCAGCGCTCGGTAGACCTGGGTACAGGCATTATTTCTTTGAGATATCCGAAAAAGATATGATCGCCTTTTTCGAGTGGCCGGGGATAACACCTGCTGCCGAAAAAGAGCACGGCAGACCTGTAAGCGGTCCTTTTGTCTTTGACCATGTCTCCTTTGGCGTAGATTCGGAAGAGGCCCTGTGGGATTTGATAGACCGAATCTCAGCTGCCGGAATCTGGGTATCAGAGGTCATCGATCACGGGTTCATCCATTCCATCTACACCTTTGACCCTAACGGCATCCCTATTGAGTTCAGTTGGAATGTGGAAGGGATAGATATCCGGAAGAATCCGAAGATGGCCGACTCCACCCCTTCCATCATTGCGAAAGAGGGATCCGGTGCGCAGCCTGATACATGGCCCGCAATAAAAAGAAGGACTCCGCCGGAAAAACGAAGGATCTATCCCGGACAGGGAAGCGAATTCTTTCACGGAAAAAAGAAGATATGAACCTGGTCATACTGACCTTCTTCAGTCTCTATGCCCTGACTCATCTGTATGTCTTTTTCAAGGCAAAGGCGGCCTTTGCCTTCAATTAAAGAATCGGCATCCTCCTGGCGGCGTTTCTTGTCTTAATGGCTGCAGGCCCCTTTATTATCCATTTTTCCGAGAGATCCGGCCTGAGGACCTCAGCAATGATCATGGCACATATAGGGTATACATGGCTGGGAGTCATGTTCCTTTTCTTCGCATTCTCTCTTTCAGTTGAGATCTATCATGTCCTTCTTTACTGCGGCGGCTATATTTTTAGGAGGAACCCTTCTTCCATAAGACTTTCTGTCAGGTATGCGTTTATCATTCCTCTGTTTTTTTCTTTCCTTGCAGCTGTGTACGGATATTACGAGGCAAATGATATCCGCACTGAACGAATATCAATACAGACGCCAAAAATCCCTTCGGAAATAGGCAGGCTCAGGATAGTCCAGATTTCCGACATGCATCTGGGGCTCATTATCAGGGAATACAGGCTGAAACGCATACTCGAAAAAGTCAGGCTGGCAAATCCTGACCTGATAGTTTCAACCGGAGACCTTGTTGATGGGCAGATCTGCGACAGCAATGCCCTGTCGGATTTCTTACGGGAGCTTAGTCCGAAATACGGAAAGTTTGCGATCACCGGAAACCACGAATTCATTGCAGGCCTTGAGCAGGCAAAGTGCTTCATAGAAAATGCAGGCTTCACTCTCCTACGAGGCGAAGGGATTACTGTCGGCGGCATAATCAACATCGCCGGCGTCGACGACCCGGCAGGAAAGAGGTTCGGATACGGGAGTGAAGCTCCAGAACAGATGGTACTCTCCGGAATGCCCGGGGATAAGTTCACCCTCTTCCTTAAACACAGGCCGCTAATTGAAAAGGAAAGCCTTGACCTCTTCGATCTTCAGCTTTCAGGTCATGTGCATAAAGGCCAGATATTCCCTTTTTCGATCCTGACAGGACTTTATTATCCTGTGCAGGCAGGGCTCAGGGATTTAGGGAAGGCATTTCTTTATGTAAGCAGGGGGACAGGCACATGGGGACCTCCGATCAGGGTGCTTGCTCCTCCCGAAATAACGGTCATAGATCTAATCCACGGTCATAGTCAGAAGAGCAGAGCCCAAATTACTGAGACAGCTCCTGAATGAGACCCTCAAGCAGGGCAGTAATATGCGAGAGCTCAAAATTCCTGTCAAGGTGCGGAAGGATGTTGGGTTCAGGCAGTTCTCCCTTTATCTCTTTTTCGAGTACCTTGCAGAAGGCAAGCATTATTTTGTTGTCGAATTGCGTATCAAGACAGCTCCTGAGTTCAACAAGCGCGGTCCGAATATCCATCTTTTCACGATAGGCCCGCTCCGTAGTCATGGCATCAAAGGAGTCTGCAAGAGTGAGGATCTTTACCCCATCGCTCAGATCTTCCCTTGTCAGTGCATCAGGATAGCCATTTCCGTCGAGGCGTTCATGATGGTGTCTGATGATATTTTCAACATCCTTCCAGGGGAATCTGATATTGGAGATGATCTTGTAAGACAGCAGGGAATGCCTTTTCATCTCGTGCAGCTCATCTGATGTAAAAGGCTTTCTCTTGTTAAGGAGCTCATTGCTTATGACCAGTTTTCCTACGTCGTGGAGGAACCCCGCCACATATATCCCTTCAACGTCATGCTCGTTCCACCCGAGTTCCCTGGCAATCGCAACTGAATACCTTGCAACCCTGTGGGAGTGGTTTTTTGTGTAGACATCCTTTGCATCAATAGCTGCAGCAAATGCCTGAAGGGTATCGTGATAGATGCGCCGCATCTCCTCATAGAGCTTCCGGTTCTCCTCCAGCTTTTCCGAAAGACCCATAAAAAGCGCATGATTATTAATGGTTATCGCGGTTTGATGCGCAATAACCTTCAGCAGTTCAAGATCCTCAGGAGAATACGCCTCAGCCGAAAACTTGTCACCGAGAACGACAGCTCCGATAAATTCGTCCCTCACCCAGAGGGGAATCAGTATTGCCACACCTGCTCCGGCCAGGACTGAATCCCCTGAAACTGCGCGCGGCTCGTTTTTCTCAAGCGACATGATCTGCCCTGTCTCCCAGCAGGCAGGAGAGGCATCTTCAAAACCCCTTTTGGCAATAAAGGTTATCTCGTCTTTTGTTTTTTCATACCAGAGAATGGCACCCCTGTTAACGACAAAGGTACCCATTATCACATGGAGGACCGACTGGATCTTGACCGTAAAGTTGTCTTCAGAGGTTATCTCCTGACCAAGGTCTGCAAGGGCAGAGATATTATAGAGCGCCTTTTTCAGTTCAATGCTCATGAGGTCTCTGTGCTCAGATATTGCAGGGCCTCATTTTCATCGTTAAAAACAAGGATATATTTCGTAAGCCCGAGCATCTCAAAGGTGTCGCGGTGGATCTTGCTCATCTCGGCAAAACAGAGGGTGCCGCCGATATTATTCAGGTCTTCAATGATATTGAGGAGAAGGGAAACCCCTATTGAGTTGATAAAATCTGTTTCCCTGAAGTTCAGGACTATCTTCTTCGCTCCCTGCCCGATGACGTTATGACACTCACTGACAAGACTTTCACCCGCTATATTGTTCAGATACCCCCGGGGATAAACTACTGCGGCGTCTCCCTGACACTTCGACGCAACGTTAAATGCTGTTGATTTCATTGAAGCACCTCGTTTTTCTTTATATTTTTTATGAGCACGACCCGCGTCTTTTCTCCTATCCTCTCGACCCTCACGTCATCCATGATCTTCCGCATGAGATCGAACCCCCAGCCCCTCTTGCGTCCTCCCCTCAGCTTCTCCTCTGTCGGGATATCCCTCACGGAATCAAGGCTGAAGGGCTTCCCCGGACTCTCGATGATGATCTCAAGCCTGTTCGGTTCCGTGATGAATTTCAGGAAGACCTTTTTCTCATAACTGCCGCTATGCTCCATGGCATTGATACATGACTCGATGAGCGCAAGCTGGATATAATTCAGAAGATCGGGGTCAAGGTTCATGTTTTTCCCGATCTGATCCATCGCCTTTGCAGCAACCAGCTCTGCATTTGAGCTCATGGGGATCACCATCTCAAATGAGGATGCGGCGCTTTCGGAGGCATACTTCGCTTCAACCAGCTCTCTTATTTTTTCGGGCTTCTCCGCCTTATACTCTTTCAGATAGATGGATTGCATGACATCCTGAAAAACTGCGTCTCTTTGAGAGGCGATGCCTGTTGTCTGCAGTAAGTCGAGGGCCTTGCCGAGATCAGCCTCACGAATGCCAAGGATCTTTGAGAGCCGGTCAGACTCCTGATCTTCATGGCGATTAACGCTATGCACGATCAGCTGTGCCAGGATGCCCCTCTGTCTTCTGTCAGGCGCAGCCGCTCTCAAAACAGACGACCAGTAAAAGGATATATCCCCGTCCGTCACTTCGTAACTGTAACACTCCAGAAGGTCCCTTTCACTCAGTTCTTTTTTCTGCATCTTCCGTGCTGCCCGGGCCATCATCCTTATATACAGGGGATTGCCCCCCAGGAGTCTCAGAAACCTGCGTGATGCATCCTCATCATAGCTTACAGCCATCGTATCCAGCAGAGATTCAAAAAGGGAATAGGCAACATCTGCAGACAGGGGATTCAGGAACACCCGCTCGGTCCTTTTCCTGAGGGCGGAATCTGTAAAGATCGCCTCCAGGACCCCTTCAGGTGATCCGGTTATGATATGTGGACAAAGGTTATTCTTCATCGACTCCTCAAAAAGGCTTATAAGCCCCGGGGCATCACCCCTGTTCGTCTCATAAAGCTGATCAGCCATGGTGAAATCATCGAGCATTATGAGCAGGGGCCTGTCCCCTTTTTGCGCGGCGGCAACAGGGACCGATATCGCAGCCAAAACCTGGCCGTAGAGGTCTCCGCTGTCCGCATACTCCTGAAAGGCTTCCATCAGATCTATCAGCCAGTCCAGGCCGAGCTCGGATATTACCGGAAGCAGGCGGCCAAGGGGAATTCCCATGTTGTCTATGAGGGAGGGCTCTTTTTTCAGAAATGCGACATACTGCCGGATAAAGCGGGAAAAGTAATCTTTGGCAAAGTAAGTTCCCTTCAGGGCAGCGGTCTTGAAGGAATAGTAAAAAGGAGCTGTGCCTTCATCCCAGAAGATATTGCGGTAGAGCTGCTTGAGAAGTTCAGTCTTGCCTGCGCCTCTTGCGCCTTCAAGAAGCACATTGCCGGCCAGGGCATCCCGCTTAGAATCAGCCAATCGTTTCAGACAGGCCAGTTCGGATTCCCTGTTGAGAAAGTCTTTTCCAGGTAAGCTGTTAAACGGCATTGTTACCTCTCCCGGGATTTTCTCCGGATCGGAGTCGTTTTTTGTTA
>JACRHE010000037.1 GCA_016217695.1 Nitrospirota bacterium
CCTCAAATACACACGCCCCAATCCTACGCCAGCAGTGATAACAAATAGGAGCACGGAAGAAAATATGCCGATCGTATTTCTCGACAAAGACGGGTCGCGAAGGGAACCCCTGACAGATGACAGCAAAACTGCTATCCAGGCAGCGCCGGCGAGTATACCTCCAATTGGCCTCATGGCTGCATGGGTTTCAGTAATTCCCCAATTAAGAGTGCCGACAACAATGTCTTCCCTAAGTCCTACAATAAAAGGGAATAGGAAGGCCGAACCAGCAGAGGCAAACACATCAATAAGCGCCCCCAGAGCCGACAGAAGAGAGAAACCTTGTGACACTGCTTCGTCCGGGCCTAACATGCCTGGCGGATGATAATAGAGAAGGTCTAAGGCACTCAATATACCATAAAGCACCGCAGGAGATATAAAGACAATGAGAATCGATCGATTTTCCGAAAGAGCGGGCAAATTGCGTCGCTTCCTAACGGCGTTATTGATGAAAAGCAGCGCCCCGGTGCCAGCAAGCGCAATGAAGGCCAACTCGTGAAACAATGTTGCAATAAAATTTAAAAAGGCGGCAGATCTGTACGATCCTCCCTTTTGCTCATCAATAGTCTTAATCCAGGATAACAGCCCGAAACACAGAAATGTCAAAGACAAAAGATATGGAGTTATATGTCGCCAAATGATCATCTCAGTTCCCGCATACTGAACAATGAACAGCACTGCGAATATACCACCCATCCATCGGTTGATTAACAACCGTCCGGTGGCATACAGGGAATAGGCAGCACAACTCTGAATAACAATGGCGAGCAGCCCCTGAACGAAAAGGTGCCTCCTTAGAAAAATGTCCTCTAATGCAAGAATGGCCATAAGACCAGGCCTGAAAGCTAAATAATCGCCAGCGTGAAAAAATCTTGTACGGTTGTAACTAACGGAATGCCAGAACCATTGCAAGTCGCTCACAAAAAAAATACGTTCCATCATGTAATCCACATGATCTTTGTGCGGTATCTCGATTAGACCATATCGGAATGTGAGATAAGAAGATACAAAAAGGGCAAGCAAAACAAGGACATCTCTAATCCGCGTCTTCCCATATATCATTCTGAATTATGCAACCTTGATCATTATAGTCCCTTTAAACGGGTAACCATGTAGCTGCCCTTACTGCCCTTTTAAGTCGCAATACTGAGCAAATACGAGGCCTGATTAATCAGCGTAAAAGATAAGAAAAGGCCTGTGATATGAAACTCCTCCAAGAAATCCCCCGATCTCTTTATTTAAAATGTGCAATTTTTTAGCACACCCTTATTTCCAATGTCAAGAGCAATCAATTCTTCATCCACATAGTTGACTGACTTTATTTAACTGCAACACTGAACGAAACGGATACAACCTCGCTGCCGTTATTGTCGGTGTCGTGCATCCTCATGTCGTACTGCCCCGGCTGCTGTGGGGCATGAAAGACAAGAGTGCCTGATGTGCGTCTGTTCAGGTATTGATAGGTGAGGTCATACTGGTCGTTGAGAGCTTCGTTCCCGTGGGGAACACTCGAGGGTATGATGCCAACCCATGCGTTGTCCACAAAGTGGGAAGGGGCTGTAAAGTGTACCCTTATTTCATCGCCGACCCTGAAGACAGTATTATCGAGCCTGTTGGAAGAGCCTGTAGACTGAGGCATAGCCCCTCCCCTTGAGATCCTGATCGGCCCGCTTCGGGCGACATCGTTATACCCGCCCTGGGGCCAGTTCAGGAAGAGTCTGAACTCGTAATCCCCATCTTCATTCGGAGCTTTAAAGGTAAGCGAGCCCTGTCCCTGACTCTTTAAATAATACCACTCCCCGTAATTTTCATTAGGCACTCCTCTTTTATACAGGCTTATCCAGTCCTGGGAAGCAGGGCTTTGTATGCCGGAAAACTCAACTGTTATTTGTCCTCCCGGCTGCACCTCGGTCTGTCTTGCGGTGAGAGAGGGTACGCCGGCAGAAGTGGTCTGTGCCGCAGTCATCGTCTGGGATTGGGGTATCTCCGGGGCAGTGCCCTCAGTCATAACCTGTCCCATATTCATCTTCCAGTTCTCTTGGCTTATCCTCCACGAGCCGTCTTCCTTGACAAGACGTGCAGTCCCCGACACAGTCCCGCCTTCTGCAGCCGACTGAAGACTGAGCGTAGCCCTGTCCCCTTCGACCTTGACTTCGGTGATGTTCGCCTGAGAGGGCATGACAGACTTGGCAAACTGGAGCATCCGGGCGGCATTGGGGCCTTCAAGCTCACGGACTTTATCCTTCGACACCAAATTCTTCAAAGCTTCTATATCCCCGGAGAGCATCGCCTTCCTGTAGTCTGTATAGGCTTCCTGCACAGCCGTTTCGTCTTTGCCGAAGAAGCCCTTTATGAAGTCACAGCCTCCTGACGTTACGATCAGGGTCAAGGCTGCCAAAACATATATTGTCCTATACAGGTTTCTCATGTATATCTCCTTTAATGTTATCCTTACGCTCCGCCGCCATCAATTCGGAGTCCTCTGCCTTTTCCCGGCTAAGTGCAAAAAACTGACAAGAAATGATTTCCTGAACATGAAAAAAGAATACCTCAACAAAGGGAAGATTTCAACATGAACTCCAAGAGCCACTGCGTTAAGAGCTGAGTGACCACGGCAAAGATCTCATTCAGTGGACAGCGCAGTTTACCTCTATACTTATGGCCCCCTTCGTCTCCTTGCATAACATCGAACATGAAGACTAATATTAACGCATGCCGAACACCCGTCTTGCAGCTGTCCAGACGCTCTCCGAGATCTTTGACCAGGGCGCCAGACCAAAAGAGTCCCTTAAGACCCAGGCTGAGTCTTTCGACAGGCGGGACAGGGCATTTCTCATGGAGATCGTCTACGGAGTTGTGCGCTACCGTGACGCCCTTGACTGGATCCTGGCCCATTTCCTGAAGAATCCGGCAAGGCTCGGCAGCTTCACCCTGAACAACCTGAGAATCGCCGCATACCAGATCTATTTCATGAGGGTGCCTGACTGGGCGGTCGTAAATGAATCGGTAGAGCTGGAAAAGCTCGTCTCAAGCCCGGTAGCGCCCCCAAAGAATTCACTTGTAAATGCCGTCTTGAGAAACATCCTGCGGCAGAAAGAAAAATTTGTTCTGCCTGCAAAATTTGACGATCCTGTCTCTGCCGTATCAGTAAACACCTCTCATCCCAAATGGATGGTCAAACGGTGGATAAAGAGGTTCGGTGAACAGGAGGCCTCCCTTCTGGCCGAGGCTAATAACAGGATCGCGGCAATGACGATAAGGACAAACACTTTGAGGACAACGAGGGAGGAGCTTCTCGGAATATTGTCCGAAAGAGGCGCAGATGCCGAGCCAACGCGATTCTCGCCTGACGGCATCATCCTAAGGGATATCAGCACGTATGAGGAACTCACCTTTATCAGAGGGCTTTTTGTTGTCCAGGATGAGGCATCCCAGCTCATCTCCTATCTCCTCGATCCGCAGCCCGGACAGCGCATACTCGATGCGTGCGCAGCGCCGGGAGGAAAGACCACTCATATCGCACAGATTATGAAAGACCGGGGAGAGATTGTTGCAGTTGAAAAGGACAGCTCAAGGGTAATGAGGATAAGGGAGAACATTGAGACCCTCGGCCTAAAGTCGGTTACCATTATAGATTCAGATATCGCAAAACTGGACGATGCCGACGCCTTTGACAGGATTTTAGTGGATGCTCCCTGTTCAGCAACAGGCGTCATAAGAAGAAACCCCGATGTAAAATACCGCTACCAGGCAAAAGACCTGCTGGCTTTCAAAAACAGACAGGTCAGCATACTCAGGGCCGCATCGCGGTTTCTGAAGGAAGACGGGCTGCTCGTTTATTCTGTCTGTTCCATCGAGCCGGAAGAAGGTGAGGATGTGGCAAGGGAATTCTTGAAGACAGAGGCGAAATTCCGTATTATAGATAAGGGGCCGTTATTCTTAAAGGATTTTGTAAGCAACGGCTTCTTTAGGACGTATCCTCACAGGCATACTATGGACGGTTTTTTCGGGGTGTCATTGTGCAAAAAGAGATGAACAGTCTCATCAGGATACCGCTTTTTTTTGCGGCCTTCATCCTGCTCGGTCTGATATTCGGATATATTACCTTCAAGCTTCTCAGCTTCAGCCGCACGGTTGAAGTCCCCTCACTCACGAGCATGACGCTTGTTGAGGCTAACGAGGCCCTCAACAGGGCCGGCCTCTACCTTAAGATAGAAGGCGAGGATTATGATGCCTCTGTCCTCTCAGGGAAGATCATCAGGCAGGATATACCCGCAGGCAATAAGGTGAAGGAGAAAAGGGCTATCAAGGTCGTCATAAGCAAGGGTCCGCGCGTCTCTTCCGTCCCCTCTCTGGTCGATGAAACCCTCGGCGAGGCTGAAGGGATTCTGATCCAGAAGGGACTGAGGATAGGCCGGGCCCTGCATGTTCACTCGGACTCTGTAGAAAAGGGGAGGATCGTTGCCCAGAAGCCTGAGCCTGATGAAAGGCTCAGCGACACTATCACGGTCCTTGTAAGCCTCGGTCCTCATGAGTTATCGTATTCCTCCCCTGATTTCATAAACAAGACTCTGGATGAGGCAAAAGAGATAGCAGGAAAGATCGGTCTCGTAGTAGAGGCAAGAGGCACAGGGGATACAGTGAGGTCGCAAAGACCAAAACCAGGTACACCGGTTAAAAGCGGTGAGACCGTATATCTTGAAACTAAAGAGGATATCACCAATGATTAAGATCGCTCCTTCCATACTCTCTGCTGATTTTGCACGCCTTGGAGAGGAAATCACGGCAGCGGAACAGGCCGGCGCGCACCTGCTCCATATTGACGTGATGGACGGCCACTTTGTGCCGAACATCACTATAGGACCTGTTGTAGTGGAGGCGATAAAAAAGGTGACAAAACTGCCCCTTGATGTGCATCTCATGATAGAAGAACCGGACCGGTTCCTGAACGATTTTATAAAGGCGGGCGCTGATTATCTGACTGTCCATTATGAGGCATCCATCCATCTCCACAGGACCGTACAGTGGATAAAGGAAAGCGGAATAAAGGCAGGTGTATCGATAAATCCTGCGACGCCGGTAGGGAGTCTCGAAAGCATCATCCGTGACGTGGATATGGTGCTTCTCATGTCTGTTAATCCGGGGTTCGGCGGCCAGGGTTTCATACCCGGCAGCATCGGGAAATTACAGGTTGTCAGAAAAATGATCACTGATGCCGGCCTTTCAACCCTCATAGAAGTTGATGGCGGTGTAAAACCCGACAATGCAAAAGAGGTGGCTGATGCCGGCGCCGACATCCTTGTCATGGGATCGGCATTTTTCGGCTCGGGCAATTATACAAAATTAATGGAGAGACTAAATGGGCTCCTCAACGCGTAAGATATTCGAGGAGGCCGAAAGGCTCAGGCAAAAGAGCCGGTACCTTCAGTCGCTGAAGTTATTTGAAAGTGCACTCAAGGCCTATGCTGCATCCAAAAACCGCTCGGGGATGATGGAGTGCCAGCTTTCTATCGGAGACGTCCTCCGCATGACCGGCAGTTTCGACCTGGCGGAAGCCTCGTACTCGGACGCCATTTCATCCGCAAGGGAACTCAGGGATCAAGTCACTGTTGCCGACGCAAAGATAAACATAGCCCTGTCACGCAGAGGCCAGGGTGACTGGAAAAAAGCCCTGAAGATGTCAGGGGAGGCCCTGCGCTTTTACCGCAGGATTGATGACAGGCAGGCCATAGCCTTCAGCCTCTGGGCCATTGCAGGAACACTGAGAATTAAAGGTGACATACCAAAGGCGCTCGCTGCCTATAGAGAAGCCCTCGAACTCTTCAGGTCTTTAAAGTCAGCAGCATCAACAGGATACTGTCTCTGCGGACTGGGCGGCTCATCGAGAATAGCAGGACGGTTCAGGGATTCCATGTCCTATTACACCTCGGCAAACAGGATATTTTCGGGGATAAAGGACAGATTCGGCCAGGCATATTCTTACTGCGGTACCGGAAACGCATACCGTATGATGGGAGACTTCAGAAGGGCGATGGAGAATTTCAGGAAGGCCTCGTCCATATATCATACGATCGGCGACAGAGTGAGCTATGCATATACCGTCTGGAGCATGGGCACAACCTGCAAGATGCTCGGCAGGCATAAAGAGGCCCGCCAATACTTCAGAAAGGCCGGTGGTTTCTTTACGAAGACAAAGGACCCCAGAGGCCAAATCTACTGCCTGCTCGGCATGGGAGAGATCTCCCTGATTGAAGGCCGCGTGGCGCAGGCGGCAAAATACATAAACCGGGCGGTCCTTGAGGCCCGGCATTACGGATTTCAGGTGGAGCGATGTCATGCAGAGATGCTGCATTCCTGTCTCTCCGGGTAACTCAAGACCGGCTGTTACGCAAAGCTCGGGTTGGAGCTGCATTTCAGCGGGCCTCCGTTTAATATCCCTTGATACGATAAAAACAACAGGGAGAGAAGTTTCATTGTGCGCGTACTGAACATACCCAATACCCTCACCATACTGAGGATAGTCATTATACCAGCCTTTGTCACTGCGATCGTCTATAACAGCTATACCTATGCCTTTTATCTCTTTGTGATTGCTGCCATAACTGATATGCTCGACGGTATGCTGGCCCGGCTTGCAGATCAGAAGACCCCCCTCGGCAGATTTCTGGACCCGCTTGCAGACAAGTTTCTGCTCGTGACATCCTTCATCCTCTTTGCTGTCTATGGCTGGATACCCAAATGGCTGGCTATCACGGTAATCAGCAGGGACCTTATCGTGGTGATCGGATGGCTGGTACTGTCTTTACTGTCTCACCCGGTAAAGATTGAGCCTGTAATACTGGGCAAGACGGCGATTGCGTTGCAGCTCATCACCCTGACATATATATTAATGGGCATAAGCATCTTAACCCTTCCGCCCCTGCCGCGCCCCTTTCTCCTTCTGACCGCCGCTGTCACGGCCCTCTCAGGCCTTCAGTATATTGTAAGGGGGTTCAGGCTGACCAGTGCAACCTAAATGCGGCATAGAGATAGAGGGTATCCTCCCGGGCAGTCCTGCTGAAACTGCGGGCCTGCGTTCAGGGGACGTCCTTCTTTCGATCAACTCGGAACCCCTCCGCGACAGCATAGACTTTATGTTCCACAGGGGCTCGGACCTGCTAGATATCACCTTTATAAGAGGCGGGATCAAATGCACGGCCCTGATAAAAGGAGATGAGGATAGAGACCTCGGGATAACGATAAAACCTTTTAAGGTTAAGATATGCAGGAACAACTGTATCTTCTGTTTTGTGAAACAGCTGCCGAAGGGCCTGAGAAAATCCCTTTATGTAAAGGATGAGGATTACCGGCTTTCCTTTCTCTACGGGAACTATATGACCCTTTCGAACATCGAAAGCTCCGATAAAAAGAGAATAGCTGAACAGAGGCTGAGCCCGCTTTATATCTCGGTGCATACCACAAACAGGGCCTTACGCAACAGGATGCTCGGCAACCAGACGGCCTCGGACATCATGAAAGAGCTGAAGTTCTTTGCAGACAAAAAGATACGCATCCATACGCAGATCGTGCTCTGCCCCGGATATAACGACGGGAAGGAACTGCAGAAGACTATAAGGGACCTCTATCATTTCTTCCCCTATGTCTCTTCCATAGCAGTCGTCCCTGTCGGTCTTACAGCGCACAGGAGACAGCCCCTGAAGCCGGTGACACCGGAAGATGCGGCAAAGGCTATAGAGATCGTGGAGGTTTTTCAGAAAAGGTTCGTCAAGAAGCACGGAGACCCTCTCGTATACTGCGCTGATGAGATGTATATAAAGGCCTCGCGCCCCTTCCCCCATCTGAAGAATTACGGCCTGCTCCCGCAGATCGAAAACGGCGTGGGCATGGTCCCCCTCTTCCTGAACCAGGCAAAAAAGGTCAAAATCCCAAGGCCCATTCATTCAAAGAAGAAGGTGATCACCTTTACCGGAACATCATTTTATCCCTTCCTGCGCAAGTTCGTCGACAGACTGACAGAAAAAGAGGATATCATGATCAGCCTGGTACCTGTTGAGAATTCCTTCTTCGGCCCTTCGGTGACGGTTGCCGGACTCCTTACAGGCAGGGATGTGATAAAGGCCCTTCACGATATTGCGGATGATTATGACATCCTTATCGTTCCGGAGACCTGTCTGAAGGAAGATGAGGATATCTTCCTCGATAATGTGACGCTCGAGAATATGGAAAAGGTGACAGGGCTGAAGGCGATAAGGACCGACTCCACTCCCCAGGGTCTCATAGACGCACTGGCAGGGATGGAAGATGTAAGGAGACAATCATGAACATTACAGGCAGAACAAAGATAACAGGTCTTTTCGGATACCCGGTTGAGCACACGCTTTCGCCGGCCATGCATAACGCCGCATTTGAGCACCTCAATCTGGACTACTGCTACCTCCCCTTTCTCGTTCATCCTGATTCACTTGAGAAGGCGGTTGCAGGGATTCGGGCGCTCAACCTCGCGGGAGTCAACGTAACGGTCCCTCACAAAGAGGCCGTCATTCCATATCTTGACAGCACGAACGAGGAGGCGCTTTTCATAGGAGCTGTCAATACTATCGTCAATAAGGAAGGTAACCTGACAGGCTACAATACCGACGGCAGGGGCTTTATGCGGTCAATGGAGGAAAATGATATTTCTGCTGAAGGGAAAAAGGTCCTGATCGTCGGCGCAGGCGGGGCCTGCAGGGCTATAAGCTATTACCTGAGCGAAAAGGCAGAAGCCCTCTGTATCTTTGACATCGACTCCGGCAGGAGGGAGAAGCTGGTCTCTGACCTCTCAAAGATCAGAATGAACGTCTCAGATTTGGACCGTATACCTGATCTGAGGGAGTTCGATATCCTCGTAAACGCAACCCCTTTGGGCCTGAAAAAAGGAGATCCGCTACCCCTTGACGCTTCAAGACTTACGCCTGGACATATCGTATGCGACCTCATCTATAAAAGGACCCCCCTCCTCGAACATGCGGCGGAAAGAGGATGCCGGTCTCTGGACGGTCTCGGCATGTTACTGTGGCAGGGGGTCCTTGCCTTTGAGATCTGGACATCTCTCTTCCCCCCCGTAGATATCATGAGAAATGCGCTTTTGGAGCGAATCGGCTAATTTCTGGCATACTTTTTGATTTACTTCTAGCCCTCCATATGATAGAATTTTTCATGAAGAAGGGACTGCTCGTTATCCTCTCCCTCATCCTGTTTTCCCTCTTCTTTTTCATGCTCAGGGAAGAGAAGGACGGCAGGCTGGAGATCCACCAAAAAGGCAGCTCATTTATCGAGGGACTGAAGATAGTCAACAAAAAAAACGGCGCCACGGAATGGATCTTGACCGCTCAGCGGGCAGACTTGAGCGAAAACGGAGACAGGGCTGACCTGAGCGATATAGAGATGAATATTCAGAACAGAGGCATTACCCTCCATGCAGAGAAAGGAACCTATGTGATGTCCGGCAAGAAACTCTCGGTAGAGGGCAGGATCCTGGCCAGGGGCAAGTCCTATTCTATAACCTCTGATAATGTCACATTTGACAGCTCCTCAGGCATGCTCAGGACAGACAGCAAAATAGTGATGGAAGGACAGAGATTCTCGGTTGAAGGCAGGGGCATGGACTCTGACAGCGCTGAGCAGAAAGTGAGGATACACAGGGATGTTAAAGCGGTCTTTTATCGTTAGTATCCTTTTTTGCTGCATGTTCTCAATCGCAACTTCAGCTGAGATGCCGAAAGACAGGGTTAAGGGCCCGATCACAATAACCTCCGAGACATTGACCGCTGACAATAAGGCCCATACCGCCCTTTTCGAAAGAAATGTTATAGCAAAGACAACAGACATGACCATCCATGCCGACAAGATGCTCGTTTTCTACAAGGAAGACGGCGGTGAAGTGACAAAGATAGAAGCGACCGGCAATGTAAGGCTTCTCAGGGAGACCAGGCTCATCACGTCCCAGCAGGCTGTCTATCATGCAGATGAAGAGAAGGTTGAATTTCTCGGAGAGCCCCGTGCCGTCGACGGAGAGAACGTGGTCACCGGGACAAAGATGATCTATTACATAAATGAGGACCGCTCCCAGGTCGAAAACAGCAAGGTCTTCCTGAAAAACAAAAAGGACAGATAAAATGCGCATACTTGAGGTTAAGAACCTGTACAAGACCTACCATAAAAGGGTCGTGATCAACAACCTCGACCTGAATGTCTCCACCGGAGAGATAGTAGGCCTTCTCGGGCCCAACGGCGCAGGCAAGACAACGACGTTTTACAGTATACTCGGTCTTGTCAGGCCGGACCGCGGGAGCATCTCGCTTGACGGGGAGGATATCAGCCGTCTGCCGATGTATAAAAGGGCTGGCATGGGCATCAGCTATCTGCCCCAGGAGCCTTCGATCTTCAGAAAGCTTACAGTTGAGGACAATCTCCGGGCGGTCCTTGAGATCAAGGGTCTCAGCAGGGACGAGATCGATGCCGAGGTCGTCCGGCTGCTCAGGGAATTCAACCTCGAAGAGTTCTCACAGAGGGAGGGATACAAGCTTTCAGGAGGTGAAAGGAGGAGGACGGAAATAGCGAGGGCACTCGCTACAAGGCCGACCTTCATGCTCTTTGATGAGCCCTTTGCCGGGATAGATCCTCTTGCTATAATGGAACTGAAGAAAATGTTAACATATCTCAGATCGAAAGGTTTAGGAATCA
Organism: Nitrospirota bacterium; assembly: GCA_016217695.1. Classification (GTDB taxonomy): domain Bacteria; phylum Nitrospirota; class Thermodesulfovibrionia; order Thermodesulfovibrionales; family UBA6898. Next base: position 10,762 of record JACRHE010000037.1, read on the forward strand.
TCATTACAGACCACAATGTCAGAGATACTCTCTCTATAACCGACAGGGCCTACATCATCAGTAACGGTGAAATCCTTGAAGAGGGAACGCCGGACAAGCTTATCGCGGCCCCGAGGGTTAAAGAGGTATATCTCGGTGAGGAGTTCAGACTCTGATGGCTCTTGAAGGCCGGCTTGAATTAAAGCTTTCACAGAAACTGGTGCTGACGCCGCAGCTGCAGATGGCGATAAAGCTCCTGCAGATGCCCCAGCTGGAATTGCAGCAGACGCTGACCCAGGAGCTGGTCGAGAATCCCTTCCTTGAGGAGACGCTTGAAGAGGTGGTCTCTGAAGAGACGCCCAAGGAAGAGGCGGACTTCAACGATGCGCCCGCGGAAGAAACTGACGACAGCGAGATGCCCCTTGAGAAACTGATGGGATTCTCAACCGATGATTATTTCGAGGAACGCAGCTATGACGGCAGGGACCTCGGGTATTTTACTCCGGGCAACGAGACCCATCCTTCCTTCGAATATTTTCTCAGTACTGCTGCCGACCTCTTCGACCATCTTGTCTGGCAGTTGAGGTTGTCGAGGGAAAAAGAAGATATACGGCGTGTAGGGGAGACGATCATCGGCAATATCGATGAAAACGGATACCTTCGCGGCACGATCGAGGAGATTCAGGAAGTGACCGGGGCCGACAGAGAAATGGTCGAAAGCGCCCTTAGGCTCATACAGGGCTTTGATCCGCCGGGTATCGCTGCACGGGATATAAAAGAATGCCTTCATCTGCAGCTCAAGGTTCTGGACCTCGCAGGAACGCTCGTGGATAATCTGGTAGCGCATGACCTCGACCTGATCGGCAAAAGGAAGTACCAGCAGATAGCCAAGCACTACAACGTCCCGCTGGAAGAGGTCCTCGCAGCGGTCAAGATCATAGAGGGGCTTGACCCGAAACCCGGAAGAAACTTTTCGCCGCCTGAGATGAATTACATCACGCCGGACGTATATATTATAAAGACCGATGCCGGCTACCAGATAGTTCTCAATGACGAGGGCATGCCCAAACTGAGGATCAACGGCTACTATCAGCGGCTCATGGCACAAAAGAACTCCATCCCTAAAGAAGACCGGCACTTCCTGGAGGAAAAACTCCGTTCAGCCATCTGGCTCATGAAGAGCCTTGACCAGAGAAACAAAACGATCTACCGGGTGACCGAGAGCATCCTGGGGTTCCAGCAGGAGTTTTTTGACAAGGGTGTGAATTTCCTGAAACCCCTGAACCTCAAGGACATTGCAGCGGAGCTGAGTCTCCACGAGAGCACTATAAGCAGGGTAACCTCGAACAAATATCTCTCCTGCTCGCATGGCATATACGGCTTCAGATACTTTTTCAGCAACGCGATCATGAGCGAGGCCGGAGAATTATCGTCGACGTCGGTGAAGGAGATGATCAGAAAGATCGTTTCCGAGGAAGATATTGCAAAGCCCCTGAGCGATATGCGAATAGTCGATATCTTCAAGAACCAGAATATCACCATTGCACGGAGAACTGTCGCTAAATACAGAGACGAGCTGAAGATTCCTTCGCAGAACCAGAGAAAAAGGTAATCGCACCTGCGATGGAGGAAAAGAGGAGGAAATCATGAACATCATAGTCAACGGAAGACATCTGGAAATTACGCCGCCACTTAAGACTTACGCCGAGGAGAAGGTCAGGAAGTTCGAGCGCTATCTTTCGGACATATCGGAAGCTGTAGTGACACTCAGCATAGAGAAAAAATACCGTCACAAGGCAGAGGTACTGCTGAAGGTCAACGGAGTGCTTATTCAGGCAGAAGGGGTTACAGGGGAGATTTACTCTTCCATCGACGAGGTCACGGAAAAGCTCGACAGGCAGGTAAAGAAATACAAAGAAAAACAGGTCTCCTACCGGAAGGGCGGAGCCAAGCAGACAGAGACACCCCAAAAAGCGGCTGAGCAGCGTGAGACAGGCAGGATCATAAAAAACAAGAGGTTCGAACTGAAGCCGATGAGTCCGGATGAGGCATCCATGCAGATGGAGCTCCTGGACAAGGCTTTTTTTGTCTTCATCAACGACAAAAGCGGCGACATCAATGTAATCTACCAGAGACAGGACGGGAACTTCGGCCTCATAGAACCGGTAAAATAACCTCTCGTTGCCTTGAAGACAAAAAAAACAGAGCGCAAAACAACACCTTCTGCGCGGGAGGCCGGCAGACCCTCCCGCGTTGTCATCATAACCGGCCTCTCCGGTTCAGGCAAGACAGTTGCGCTGCGGGCGGTTGAAGACTCCGACTTTTTCTGTGTAGACAACCTCCCTGTCTCCCTTATAAGCTCCCTGATCACTAAGCTTTCCGGCAACAGAGATAACAGGAAGGTGGCTATCGGCATCGATATCAGGGAAAAGGAGTTCCTCAAAGATATTGAAAAGGTCTTCGCGTCGCTGAGGAGAAAACACCGGATAGAGATTCTCTTTCTCGAGGCCGAGACAGATATCCTGGTGAGAAGATTCAAGGAAACGAGGAGACCCCACCCTCTTGGCGGCAGTATAGAAGAGGCGATAAAAAAAGAACGCTTTTTGCTGTCGATGCTGAGGGAAAACGCCGACAGGGTCATAGATACATCCTCTCTGACGCCTCATCAGCTCAGGAAGCTGATTTCTTCTCTCTACATCCCTCAGGGCATCCTCAAGGACATAACGATCAGCCTTACCTCCTTCGGCTTCAAATACGGCGTCCCGCAGAATATCGACCTGCTCTTTGACGTCAGGTTCCTTCCCAATCCCCACTTTGTGTCCTCGCTGAAGCATCATAACGGCACTGAGCGGCGTGTCGCAGATTACGTATTCGGGCATGCAGTGACGAAGGAATTCATGAAGAAGATAAAAGACCTCCTCGGATTTTTGCTCCCGCTGTATATAAAAGAAGGAAGGCCTTATCTTTCGATAGCAGTCGGTTGCACAGGCGGCAACCACCGTTCGCCTGCGATCATAGAGGAACTCGGCAGATGGATAAATAAAAATTCTGTGGACCTGCATGTCATACACAGGGATATTGCGTGATATAATATTTCCGATGATATATCTCGACAACAATGCGACCACCCCGGTAGATCCGGAAGTATACGACGCAGTCTTTTCATCCCTGAGGAGGGATATCGGCAACCCTTCCAGCAGTCACCTCCCCGGCAGGCGTGTGAGAGAGGTCATAGAGACATGCCGCGAAGGCGTTGCAGCGCTCATAGGATGCAGAAGCCAAGAGCTCTATTTTACATCCGGCGGAACAGAGTCTAACAACCTCGCCATTCTCGGCTGCGTGATGCCGCATAAAAAGGCTCACATCATCACCTCCGCTATAGAGCACCCTTCAGTCCTGCAGGTATGCAGGCACCTTGAGTCTCTCGGTCACGAGGTCACCTATGCACCGGTGGATGCCGACGGCATGGTAAGGCCGGCTGAGCTCAGCAAAGCGATCAGGAAACATACCCTGCTGATATCAGTCATGCATTCCAACAACGAAACAGGGGTGCTCCAGCCGGTTGAAGAGATAGGCCGAATCGCAAAGGAGCATGGCATCCTGTTCCACGTTGACGCTGCTCAGTCTATAGGGAAGATGCCTCTTCCTCCGGCAGACGGTTTTGCGGACATGATAACCATTGTCTCGCACAAATTTTACGGGCCGAAGGGCATGGGCGCACTTTATGTCAGAAACGGAACGAAGATCAGCCCTGTCCTTTACGGAGCAGGACACGAAAAAGGCCTTAGACCGGGCACAGAAAATGTCGCCTGCATCGCGGGTCTTGGCAAGGCATGTCAGATCGCGATAAGGGATATGAAACTGAGGGTATATCACACTACACAGTTAAGAGATGCCCTCTTCAGCGAGCTCAGGACTGCGTTACCTGATATTGCCCTGAACGGACATAAGACACAGCGGCTTCCCAATACGCTCAACATAAGGATACCCGGAATTAGCTCTCACGAGCTTCTGGAGAAGCTAAGGGATCGGGTGGCCGCATCAACAGGCTCTGCCTGTCATGCAGGGAAACAGACGCCATCCGCTGTTCTAAAAGAGATGGGGCTTTCCGATGCCGAGGCCCTTTCCTCAGTCAGGCTGAGCGTCGGAAAGGACAACACCTTAGAGGAGATAAAGAAGGCTGCAGCGATCATATCAGACACGGTCCAGGAATTAAGAAAGGCAGCTTCTCCATCAGCGGCGCCTGATCAGGCATGCGCACTGCCTTCTCAACAGACTTAAAAACATAGTCCGGCCTTATGGTACAATCCTCCATGTCTTATGTAGATGTCATATTTCCTTTATCCCTAGGCCCGCTTACATACAGATGTCCGGAGGGTATGGCGGAGTCAGCCCTGCCCGGAATGCTCGTCTCTGCTCCTATAAAAAAAAGCCTGACTAAAGGCATTATCCTCAGGAAAACTCTCTCTACACCTGCAGGCAGAATAAGGGAACTCGACATGATCCACGGCGATACGCCCCTGCTTAGCGGAAAGATGCTGAAGCTCCTGCTTTGGATGGCAGATTACTACATTGCATCGGAAGGTATCATTCTGAAACAGACTGTTCCTCAAGAGGTCTTTGTCAAGACAAAGGCAAGAAAGGGAAGAGACAGAGCAGAGGAACCTCAGGGAATA
>JACRHE010000043.1 GCA_016217695.1 Nitrospirota bacterium
TTGCTCAGGGTCTCTTCATCAAACCTGATCTTATCAGGTAGTTGAAAGCCTTTTTTCCTCAGATTCATAAGGCCTCCCATATGCCTTCATAGTATATTTTTTTATTTAATCTGCCAGTCAAGGAAAGATCCCCAACTTATTCAATGCATAAATCCAGATTGCCCTATTTTGAATAAAGCTCAACAATCAGCTGTTCCTGCGCAGGCAGCTGAATATCCTCTCTTGACGGTATCTGCAGGATCCTGCCCTTAAAATTCTGGGTATCAACCTCAACCCAGGCAGGCAGTCCCTTCTGTTCGACCCTGGACAAACTGTCTTTTATGATTTCGATATCACGACTCGATTCCTTGACCTCGACAGCGTCTCCTACATGCACATGAAACGAAGGGATATTAACTTCTCTGCCGTTTACAAGAAAATGACAGTGACGGACAAGTTGCCGGGCGCTATTTCTGTTCGGCGCAAAACCCATCCTGAAGACAATATTATCGAGCCGCGTTTCAAGCAGCTGCAGCAGCACCTCTCCGGTTACCCCTTTTTTCCTCTCCGCAGTATGGAAATATTTCCGGAACTGTTTTTCCAGAACACCATAAGAGTTTCTCACCTTCTGCTTCTCTCTCAACTGCACCCCATAGTCTGATAACTTTCCCCTGCGCTGTCCGTGCTGTCCCGGAGGATACTGCCTTCTTTCCACGGCGCATTTCTCCGTAAGACATCTGTCACCTTTCAGAAAAAGTTTTTCAGTCTCCCTTCGGCACATCCTGCATTGTGGTCCTGTATATCTTGCCAATTTACACCCTCCTCCTCTTTGGTGGCCTGCAGCCGTTATGAGGAACAGGCGTCACATCCTTGATCAGATTTATATCAAGGCCTGCTGCCTGAAGAGCCCTTATTGCGGATTCTCTGCCGGCACCGGGACCTTTAACATACACATCAACCTGCTTCATCCCGAAATCTATCGCCTTCTTGGCTACAGCTTCTGCTGCAATCTGTGCAGCGTATGGCGTGCCTTTCCGGGATCCTTTGAATCCGAGATTGCCGGCGCTTGACCAGGTAATAACAGCGCCCGTAGTGTCTGTTATCGTCACGATCGTATTGTTAAAGGTAGCCTGAATATAAGCTGCCCCGCTGGTTATGTGTTTCTTATCCCTTTTGACTCCCTTTTTCCTCTGAGCCATGAACTATGCCTCCTTCTTTTTCCCGACAACAGCTTTACGCGGACCTTTTCTTGTTCGGGCATTTGTCTTGGTCCTCTGCCCTCTTACCGGCAGCCCGGATCTGTGTCTCAGCCCCCGGTAACAGCCGATATCAGTAAGTCTTTTTATACTCATGGAGATATCACGCCTGAGGTCTCCCTCGACCCGATAATCTCTCTCCAGCACACTCCTGATCTTCACCGAGTCTTCATCGGAAAGGTCTTTCACCCGAATATTAGGGTTTACCTTTACTTCATCAAGTATCTTTTGAGCATGCGATCTGCCGATCCCGAAGATACGGGTAAGTCCTATCTCGATGCGCTCATTCTTTGGCAAATCAACTCCAGCAATCCTAGCCAACTTAAACCTCCTCTTTTATTGGGAAGTTTCCTTCCTCGAAACCCTTTTTCGGGGCTCCTCCGGAATAGCAACCCAACACTGTTTTATCCCTGTCTCTGCTTATGCCTCGGGTTATCGCAGATAATTCTTACAACACCCTTTCTCTTGATCACCCTGCACTTCGCACATATCGGTTTTACTGATGAACGGACCTTCATATTCGCTCCCTTTCTCAGAAACTATTTAAATCTATAGGTAATTCTTCCCTTTGTAAGGTCATACGGTGAAAGCTCTATCGTCACCTTATCCCCCGGCAGTATCTTGATAAAGTGCATTCTCATCTTCCCGGAAACATAAGCGAGGATTACCTGCCCGTTTTCCAACTCAACCTTAAACATGGCATTTGGCAGAGTCTCTATAATAGTACCCTGAACCTCTATATTATCTTCTTTTGCCATAAGTGTGAATTATAACTTTCTCAATTGTATTTAGTCAATATTACAGCCTTTTCTTCTGTAATCAGTATCGTATGCTCAAAGTGAGCCGACCGTTTGCCGTCGGCTGTTACCGCTGTCCAACCATCGTCAAGTATCTTCACCTCATGGTTGCCTGCGTTCACCATAGGTTCTATGGCAAGAGTCATCCCCTTTTTGAGCCGCGGTCCCTGGCCGGGCGGCCCGTAATTGGGCACCTGCGGTTCTTCGTGCAACTCTCTGCCGATCCCATGCCCCACAAAGAGCCTTACGACCGAGAATCCGTTCTTCTCCACATGTCGCTGTATGGCATGGGATATATCAAATAGACGGTTACCTTCGACCGCCTGCTGAATCCCAAGGTATAGGGCCTCTTCTGTGGCGCGTACAAGTTTGCCTGTTTCATCATCTACCTCCCCGACAGGGATGGTAACAGCGCCGTCGCCATAAAAGCCGTCCAGATAAACCCCTATATCTATACTGACAATGTCGCCCCCCCTAAGTTTGCGGGAGGAGGGGATGCCGTGCACGACTTCTTCATTCACTGAAGTACAGATACAAGCCGGGTATCCTCTGTAACCTTTAAAGGCGGAAACCCCGCCGAGAGCCCTGACGCGTTCATCGGCAAAGAGCTCAATCTCTTTTGTCGTGACACCGGCGCCTATCATCTCCTTTAGGGAACCCAGCACCTCTCCGACTATCAGGCCGGCTCTGGTCATCTTCCTGACTTCCTCTGGAGACTTCAGCACTATCACATCAATGCTCAGAAAGAAATAGCATCACATGCGTCGACAGATTTTCAACAAGGTCAAACGTAAATCCATGCCCTTTCTGTTTATCATGCAGGAGCATTGATCCCCGTTGCTTCATAGCCGCAAAATGCCTCAGCTGCGCCTGCCCCTTATTCTTCCTTTTTTCAGGAACCCTTCGTAGGAGCGTGTAACCAGATGAGACTCTATCTGTGATACAGTATCGAGCGCAACCCCGACCGCAATTAAAAGAGAGGTGCCGCCGAAATAAAAGGGAACCCCAAATCTTTGAATAAGTATCTCCGGGATTACGCAGATAACGGCTATGTAAATCGCTCCGACAAAGGTGAGCCTGGAAAGTACGCGGTAAAGATATTCAGATGTCTTCTGGCCCGGTCTGATTCCGGGGACATATCCGCCGTACTTTTTAAGGTTGTCTGCGATATCTACCGGATTAAATACTATTGCCGTATAAAAATATGCAAAAAAGAAGATCATGCCAACGTACAATAGCGTATAGGTGACTGTTCCGGGTGAAAGCTGTTTGGCTATGGACTGCACCCAGGGGATTGCTATAAACCCTGCGACTGTCGCAGGAAACATTATGATGGAAGAGGCGAAAATAGGGGGAATAACTCCTGCGGTATTGATCTTCAGCGGAAGATGAGTGGACTGGCCGCCATAAACCTTTCTCCCAACTACCCTCTTGGCATACTGGACAGGCACCTTGCGCTGGCCTCTCTCCATAAGAATAATGCCGGCAACGACTCCTATCATAAGAACGGTTAAAAACAAGACCAAAAATATGGAAAGTTCATTTGCCTGTACCAGTCTGATCGTGCTGATTATCGCGTTTGGAAATCTCGCCACAATACCGGCAAAAATTATGAGGGAAATGCCGTTTCCGATGCCCCGCTCGGTAATCTGCTCTCCGAGCCACATAATAAACGCCGTCCCGGAGGTTAGGGTAATCATCGTCAGCAGCCTGAAAGACCAGCCTGGATTCTGCACAAACGCACCCTGTGACATACTCTCAAGACCCGCAGCGATACCAAAAGACTGGACAGCGCTTATGACAACCGTACCGTACCTCGTATACTTAGTGATCTTCTTTTTCCCGGCCTCTCCCTCTTTCGCCAGTTTGCCTATGGCAGGGATGACTACAGTAAGCAGCTGCATAATAATTGAAGCACTGATATAGGGCATGATGCCGAGTGCGAAGATAGTGACCCTTGATAAGGCGCCACCAGAGAACATATCAAAAAACATCATGAAATTGCCGGCCTGCTGGCTTAGGAATTTGCTTAACTCTTCACCGTTTATTCCAGGGGTAGGCACATGGCAACCGATCCTGTATACGGTCAGAAGAGCCAGGGTAAAAAAGACCCTGTTTTTCAGCTCTGGTATTTTAAATATATTCTGGAAACTTGAAAGGAGGCCCAACTATATTACCTCTGCCTTGCCGCCTGCTGCTGCGATCTTTTCTGCTGCCGAATTACTGAAGGCAGTCGCCTTCACAGTAACAGGTCTCTCTATCTTTCCATCGCCGAGGACTTTCAGGCCGTCTTTCATATTCTTGATGATCCTCTGCTCCATGAGAATCTCCGGCGTGATCATATCCATGCCTGTCAGGCCGTTGATTTTATCAAGATTTATTACGGCATATTCGATTCCAAAATGATTCTTGAATCCTCTTTTCGGCAGCCTCCTCTGAAGCGGCATCTGGCCGCCTTCAAAGCCCAGTCCGGTTGTCCCTCCGGATCTCGCCTTTTGCCCCTTATGTCCTTTGCACGATGTCTTCCCATGTCCTGAGCCTACACCTCTTCCAACCCGCTTATTTCTTTTTCTGCTTCCTTCGGCAGGCGTTATATCTTGAATTTTCATAATTCTTAATGCTCCTTCAGACTATTCGTCAACTTTTTCTACAGTCACCAAATGAGAGACCTTGTGGATCATGCCCTGGATAGCCTTATCATCTTTTTGTTTCACCATACTTCCGATCCTGCGCAGCCCGAGAGCCTCCAGAACCTTCTTCTGTTTGTCCGGGATACCTATATAACCCCTCTTTAATACTATCTTTAGCATTTAAACGTTAGCCTCCTGAGCTTCTTCCTCGCCTCTCCCTCTGAGCTTTATCACAGCTTCCGGATCTTTCAGGTTTGTAAGACCGTTAATCGTTGCATGAACCGTATTGAAAGGATTATGATTGCCAAGAGACTTTGCTACGATGTCCTGAATACCTGAGACCTCAAGAATGGCACGTACAGCTCCGCCGGCAATAAGGCCGGTACCTTTATGGGCTGGATTCATAATGACAGTTCCTGATCCGAACTTCCCGATAATTCTATGGGGTATCGTTCCCTCTTTAAGCGGGAATTTCAAGAGTGATTTCTTGGCCTGCTCAACAGCCTTTCTGATGGCTTCCGGAACCTCCGAGGCCTTACCCTTTCCAATACCTACCGTCCCTTCGCCATCGCCCACGACAACCAGGGCACTGAATGAAAATCTTCTTCCGCCCTTAACAACCTTGGCAACCCTATTTATGTACACAACCTTATCTTTCAGGTTCAATCCTTCCGGGTCAATCCTTCCCACCTTACCTCCTTGAAACGATTTCAGTCATTTAAAATTCCAAACCGGCTTCGCGTGCCGCCTCAGCCAATGCCTTTATTCTGCCGTGATAAAGATATCCGCCCCTGTCAAACACAATCTTTTTGATCCCTTTTTCCTGGGCCTTTTTGGCAACCAGCATCCCCACCTCTTTTGCTGTCTTAACATTCCCTTTATGCTGCGCCATCTCCTTCACAGGACTATCAAGACTGGAAGCTGAAATGACAGTGCATCCGTCGGAATCGTCAATAATCTGGGCATATATATGATTTAGGCTCCGGTATACAGAAAGCCGCAGTCTATCCTTGGTACCAACCACTTTTTTCCTGATCCGTTCATGCCGACCTCTTCTGCCTTCTTCCCTGCTCTTACTCAAAATTGCCTCCTACTCCATGCATGTTCTCTATAGTTATCCTGTCAGCCGCAGCTCATACTCCATTGCATGAGCTTATCTATTTCTTCCCGGTCTTTCCTACCTTGAGCTTAAGCCTTTCACCGCTGTAGCGAATGCCTTTGCCTTTATAGGCATCAGGACTTCTCAACGCCTTCAGATTGGCCGCAACCTGTCCGATCTTCTGCTTATCAACACCTGAAAGCGTAATCTGAGTCTGCTTCTGGTCTACTGCTGCAGTAACACCCTGCGGCAGATTAAACTCTATCGGGTGTGAATATCCAAGAGACAGGACTATTTTGTTCCCCTGGACCTGAGCCCTGTATCCAACGCCAACAATGTCCAGGACCCGTTGATACCCCGCAGTGACACCCTGCACCATATTCGCGATCAGACTACGGGTCAAGCCGTGCAACGCCCTTATCTTCTTGCTGTCATCAGCCCTTTCAATAAGGACCTTGCCGTCCTTTACCAACACCGTTGTCCCGGCTGGGGCAGTCCAGGCCAGTTCGCCCTTAGGACCCTTCACTTTTATATTATTATCCAGCAGTTTCACATCAACTCCGCCTGGAATATCTACTGGTTTTTTCCCGATTCTCGACATCCTGATTCTCCTTTACCAAATATGGCAGAGAACTTCTCCGCCCACTTTTTCACGCCGGCAGGTCTTATCCCCAAGGACCCCTTTAGATGTCGAAAGCACAGATATGCCGACGCCACCCATTACCGTGGGAATCGAATCCTTATCTTTATACACCCTTCTGCCCGGCTTGCTTATTCTCTTTAGACCCGAGATTATCGCATCGTTGTCAGATGTATATTTCAGGGTGATTCTCAATACCCCCTGCTTTTTGTCTTTCAATATCTTATAGGCCCTGATAAATCCCTCTTCTTTCAGTATCTTTGCGATTTCGAGCTTCATCCTTGAAGCCGGTATATCTACCTTCTCGGCCCTTATCAATACCGCATTTCTTATTCTTGTGAGCATATCTGCTATTGGATCAGTTAACATCAATTGCCTCCCTGTGGGTCGTAAACTACCAGCTTGATTTTGTCACCCCGGGTATCTGCCCGCGGAGTGCCAGTGTTCTGAAGCAGATTCGGCACATCCCGAATTGTCTCAGATAGCCCCTCGGCCTGCCGCATACCTTACACCTGTTATGCAACCTGACCGGGAATTTAGGCGGCCGTTTCGACTTTTCTATCATGCAAGTTTTTGCCATTAAAAATACCTCTCTAATTTCTAAAAGGAATGCCGAGATAGCGCAAAAGCGCCTTGCTCTCTTTGTCATTCTTTGCCGATGTGCAGATCGTTATATCAAGCCCGTGAACCATCTCAACCTTGTCATAGTCAATCTCAGGGAAAATGAACTGTTCCCTGATCCCGATGGAGTAGTTTCCCCTTCCGTCAAAGGATTTCCCGGAAACGCCCCTGAAGTCTCTTATCCTTGGCAAAGCAACACTGATGAGCCTGTCAAGAAACTCATACATTACGTTGCCTCTCAGCGTAACCTTACAGCCTATCGGCATCCCCTGCCTCAGTTTAAAGGTCGCAATAGATTTCTTAGCCTTCGTAACCTGCGCTTTCTGTCCCGTAATAGCCGCAAGCTCCCTCTGAGCGGCTTCGAGCAGCTTTATATTCTGAATCGCCTCACCGAGTCCCACATTGAGGACTACCTTCTCTATCTTCGGAACCTCCATGATATTCTTGTAGGAAAATTCCTTCATCATTGCCGGAATAATGTCTTTCTTATATTTTTCTCTGAATCGTGGAGTCATTATCAATCAATGACCTCCTTGCATTTTTTACACGTCCTGTGTTTTTTCCCGCCTTCAAGTACCGTAACTCCAATCTTTGTCGGCTTGCTGCATTTTGGACAGACCAGCATGACATTAGAGATTGCTATGGGGGCCTCTTTTTCGATAATGCCACCCTGCGTATAGGTCTTGTTCGGTTTCATATGTTTCTTAATTATATTGATCTTTTCGACCAGTATGTTTTCCTTGCCTTTGTCGACCGCAAGCACCCTGCCTGTCTTGCCCCTATACTTACCTGTTATCACGTGGACTGTATCTTCTTTTCTGATTCCTATACTCATGTATCCTCCTACAGCACTTCTGGAGCAAGAGAGATAATCTTCATATATTCTCTCCACCGCAGCTCTCTAGCAACTGGCCCGAAAATTCTTGTGCCGACCGGTTCACCCTGCGCATTGATAATAACTACCGCATTCTGGTCAAAACGGATATACGATCCGTCAGGTCTTCTCGCCTCTTTCCGCGTCCGCACCACAACAGCCTTTGTAACCGAGCCCTTTTTAATGTTGCTGTCCGGCAGGGCTTCCTTAACACTGACAACGACAACATCTCCGAGCCGTGCGTATCTCCTGCGAGACCCGCCCAGGACTTTTACGCACTGGACTCTTTTGGCTCCGGAATTGTCTGCGACTTCAAGAATGCTCCTGAGCTGAATCATTTTTCGTTGCTCCTTGCCGATTTGTTCAGGATTTCAAGTACCATCCACCGCTTATCTTTGCTGATCGGTCTTGATTCTATGATCTTCACATCGTCACCGATTTTGCATTCGTTCTTTTCGTCATGCGCCTTGAACTTAGATACCTTCTTAACCGTCTTCTTATACACGGGGTGCTGAAAGTGTCTTGTAATCGCAACCACGACGGTCTTGTCCATTTTGTTGCTAACGACTCTACCGGTATACGTTTTATCAGTCATCTTTACCTTCCAACCCTCTTTTTTGCCGCGAGCACCGTCAAGACTCTCGCAATATCTTTCCTTATGGCGCGAATGCGCATGGGATTTTCTATTTCGCCTTTGGCCTGTTGAAACCTCAGGTTGAAAAGCTCTCTTCTCATGTCCTGCTCTTTTTTCTCCAGTTCCTCTGCGGTAATTTCTCTTAGTTCAGCAGCCTTCATAGAACGCTCTCCTCCCTTTTGACAAACTTCGTTGAAACAGGAAGTTTGTGCGAAGCAAGTCTCAGGGCCTCTTTGGCTATCGCCTCTGTCACACCGGACATCTCATAAATAATCCGCCCCGGCTTGACAACCGCCACCCAGTATTCCGGTGCTCCCTTGCCTTTTCCCATTCTCGTTTCAGCCGGCTTTTTTGTTATCGGCTTATCAGGGAATACTCTTATCCAAACCTTACAGCCCCTTTTTACATGCCGTGTAATCGCGATTCTGGCCGCCTCTATCTGCCGGGATGAAATCCACCCGGGTTCCATAGCTTTAAGTCCAAATTCGCCGAAAGACACTTCAGAACCTGTGTAGGCCTTCCCGTTCATATTGCCTTTTTGCATCTTTCTGAATTTTACTTTCTTAGGCATCAACATGACTTCTTCCCCTTATAGTGAAGCGGCTTCTGTCACGGGTTTCCTAGACTCAGGCAGGACATCGCCTGAATAAACCCAGACCTTCACACCGATTATTCCATATGTAGTCTTAGCTTGGGCAGTTCCATAATTAATATCAGCCCTGAATGTATGAAGCGGCACTCTTCCTTCCCTGTACCACTCAGTCCGCGCGATTTCAGCTCCCGCAAGCCGTCCGGAGCAGGTGATCTTGATTCCCTGAGCGCCGAATCGCAATGCAGACGCAACAGCCTTTTTCATAGCCCTCCTGAACGCAACCCTTTTTTCAAGCTGAAGGGCTATATTCTCAGCTACAAGCTGCGCATCTATCTCCGGCTTCCGTATCTCTTTGATATCCACAGAGGCCTGCTTTCCACTGATAAGTTCGAGGTCCTTACGGAGTTTTTCTACCTCAGCACCCTTTTTCCCGATAATAATCCCAGGTCTTGCCGTATGGATTATCACCCGTATCTTCTGACCTGCACGTTCAATCTCAATCTTGGAAACCCCTGCATGAAAGAGTTTGTCCTTTATCTCTTTCTTGATCGCGATATCTTCAAGCAGCTGAGCTGCATAACCTTTCTTGAGATACCACCGTGAATCCCAGGTCCTCGTTATACCTAATCTTATTCCTATAGGGTGCGTCTTCTGGCCCAAAATATCCTCCTGATTATTCCTCTGTTAGTATCACCGTTATATGGCAGCTTTTCTTCTTAAGCATATTTGCCCTGCCCATCGATCTCTGCTCGACCCGTTTCATAACGGATCCCTGATCGACAAAAGCCCTGCTTATAATCATCGCCTCTGAATCAACGTTCGTATTTTTCTGCTCCGCGTTAGACATTGCAGACTTCAGAATCTTTTCTATATGCCGCGCCCCCCGGTATGGCATAAACCTGAGAGACAGCAGCGCAGCCCCGGCCTTCTTGCCGCGTATGAGGTCAACAACCCTCCGAGCTTTTCTGGGGGTAATTTTTGCGTATTTCAGTATTGCTTTTGACTCCATGTGATCAGCCCTTTACCGTAGTAGTCTTTGCCGAGCCTGAATGGCCCTTAAAGGTTCGTGTTGGGGAAAATTCACCGAGTTTATGCCCCACCATGTTTTCCGTCACATACACAGGGATAAACTTTTTCCCGTTATGAACAGCGAATGTATATCCAATAAATTCGGGTAAAATAACGGAACGCCTTGACCATGTCTTAATCAGTTTCTTCTCACCCGATGTCGTTGCGTCATTAACCTTTTTCATAAGTTTTTCATCGACAAAGGGTCCTTTTTTTAGTGACCGTGGCAATTTACTTCCTCCTCTTCACAATATACATGTCCGTCCGCTTGCTGTTTCTGGTCTTGATGCCCTCGGGTTTCCCCCATGGCGAGCAGGGAGGCCTTCCTCCGGAGCTTCTGCCCTCTCCACCACCCAGAGGATGATCGATCGGATTCATGGCAACTCCTCTGACATGAGGTCTTTTGCCTACCCACCTTTTCCTTCCGGCCTTACCAAAGGAGATATTCTCATGATCCGGATTACTTACCTGCCCGATAGTTGCCATGCAGGTCGAAGGAACGCGCCTGACCTCGCCGGACGCCATTTTGACCTGAACATATGCCTCATCCTTCGCTATTAACTGCGCTGATGTACCGGCACTTCTCACAAGCTTTGCGCCCTGTCCGGGCCTTAGTTCAATATTATGGATAAAGGTTCCAAGCGGAATATCGCTCAAAGGCAGTGCGTTGCCGGTCTTTATCTCGGCGCCTCTTCCAGAAACCACTTCATCGCCCACATTCATACCCGCAGGAAGTACGATATATCTTCTCTCTCCGTCCTTATACTTCAGAAGGGCTATACGTGCTGACCTGTTAGGATCATACTCTATAGTCTCGATTACCGCAGGTACTCCGGACTTATTTCTCTTGAAGTCTATAAGACGGTATTTTCTCTTGTTGCCCCCGCCCCTTTGCCAGGCAGTAACGCAACCACTATTGTTTCTTCCACCAGTCTTCTTCAAAGGCCTGACAAGTGATTTCAGCGGTTCGGCCGTTGTTATCTCGGCATAGTCCATTACCGTACGAAATCTTTTGCCCGGGGATGTCGGATTATATTTTTTAATTGCCATTATGCACCTTCAACAAAATCAAGTTTTTCTCCCTTTTTAAGGGTAATTAATGCCTTTTTCCTGTCTGATCTCTTACCAATCGACTTGCCGTATCTTTTCCACTTTCCATGAACCTTTATGGTCGCAACCTTTTCAACCTTCACCTTGAATATCTCTTCAAAGGCCTTTTTTATCTCAAGCTTGTTGGTGTCACCATTAACCTCAATGAGTATCTTATTTTCAGCCTCTTTCAGGTTTGTGCCTTTTTCCGTAAATAACGGTTTTTTGATTACTGTATACAGATTATTCATTTTTGCCCGCCTCCGAAAGCATTTCAACTGCCTGCCTGGTCATCAGCAGCCTGCTGTGCGCCGCCACATCATAGGAGTTCAGATCTGCCGCTCTTCTCACTGTGACGCCGGGGATATTCCTGGCGGAAAGCAGGACAGATTCATTATATTCAGGCAGAATGATGAGAGTGCTCTTACCCTCAAGGTCGAGGCTCTGCAGAATTGAGATTATCTCCTTGGTACGGGGCTTGTCGAGCTTCAGTTCGTCTATAACCGTAATCTCCCCGTCTGCAAACTTTCCGGACAACACCGCCCTTAACGCCAGCTTCTTTGCCTTTTTCGGCAAGGCATAGGAATAATCTCTCGGCTGAGGGCCGAATATCGTCCCTCCTCCCCGCCAGAGAGGCGAACGGCTGCTGCCGGCCCTTGCCCGGCCTGTATGCTTCTGCTTCCATGGTTTTTTCCCGCCGCCGCGCACGAGTCCCTTTGTCTTTGTTGCATGAGTCCCCTGTCTTTGGTTCGCCAGGAAATTGACCACCGCATTATGGATGACCCCGTTTTTTACACTGACGCCAAAGACATCTTCAGGAAGATTGATCTTCCCGACCGGGTTGTTCTTTTTGTCTTTTATATCAAATTCAGGCATCCTAACGTTCCTTTCTGATCTCGAGATAAGTCCCCTTAGTCCCTGGCACGGCCCCGTAAATAAGGAGAAGATTCTGATCAACCTTAACGTCAACTATCTTTAGGTTCTTCACTGTTACCCTCACCGATCCCATATGGCCCGGGAGGCCCTTGTTCTTCCATACCCGCGAAGGGAATGAGCTGGCGCCTATCGAACCAGGAGCGCGGTAAAACATCGAACCATGAGAAGCAGGGCCGCCGGAGTAGTTGTGTCTTTTCATGACACCCTGAAAGCCCTTCCCCTTTGAAATGCCGGTAACCGAGATAAGATCGCCCTTCTGGAATCTTTCAACTGTCAGCATTTCGCCAACCTTGATGTCACCTAAAGGAAATTCCTTGAGTAACTTATACGGGGCTACCCCTGCCTTCGTAAACACGCCCCTTGAAGGCTTGTTCACTTTTTTTGCCTTCTTCACCTCTGAAAAACCGATCTTTACCGCCTCGTATCCATCCTTTTCCCTTGTTTTGACCTGAACGACGCAGCATGGACCCGCCTCCACAACAGTAACCGGCCACATCTTGCCGCTCTCATCAAAAACCTGGGTCATTCCCAGTTTTTTTCCCAGAATACCTGTCATAGCTTTATCTCCACATCAACTCCAGCTGCCAGCTCCAGCTTCATCAGCGCATCAACCGTCTGCGGAGTTGCATCGTGTATATCAATAAGTCTCTTGTGGGTCCTTATCTCAAACTGCTCTCTTGATTTCTTATCCACATGCGGGGATCTCAGAACTGTTATCTTGCTTATGTGAGTCGGCAATGGAACCGGACCTGCAACCCGCGCTCCGGTCCTCTGAGCCGTATCCACTATCTCTTTCAGTGACTGATCAAGGACCCTGTGATCGTATGCTCTTAGTTTTATTCTTATCTTTTGATTCACGTTTACTCCAATACCTCGGTAACGACACCGGCACCGACGGTACGTCCGCCTTCCCTGATCGCAAACCTCAGCTCCTTCTCCATCGCGATCGGCGAGATCAGCTCTACCGTCATGCTTACATTATCTCCTGGCATCACCATCTCCACTCCCTCCGGCAGTTCGGCCACTCCCGTGACGTCAGTCGTCCGGAAATAAAACTGCGGCCGGTACCCCTTGAAAAACGGCGTATGCCTCCCGCCCTCTTCTTTCGTCAGTATGTACGCCTCTGCCTTGAATTTAGTATGAGGGGTTATACTACCAGGTTTTGCCAACACTTGTCCACGCTCTACGTCTTCCTTACCTACTCCCCTCAGCAACACCCCTATATTATCTCCTGCCCTTCCCTCATCCAGCAGCTTCCGGAACATCTCCACTCCCGTCGCTACCGTCTTCTTCGTCTCGCCCAATCCCACTATCTCTACTTCCTCTCCCACCTTCACTATCCCGCGCTCTACTCTCCCGGTTACCACCGTCCCGCGTCCGGAGATCGAAAATACATCCTCTATCGGCATCAGAAACGGCTTGTCTATCGGCCTCTCAGGCGTCGGTATATAACTGTCTACCGCCGCTATCAGCTCTGCTATACATTTGTAATCTTCTGAGTTCGGGTCTGTGCTGGTGCTCTCCGACACCTTCAGCGCACTGCCCTTTATTATCGGTATCTTGTCCCCGGGAAACTGGTACTTGCTCAACAGCTCTCTGACTTCAAGCTCTACCAGCTCCAATAACTCAGGGTCATCTACCATGTCTGTCTTGTTCATAAACACTACTATGTACGGCACCCCAACCTGTCTAGCAAGCAGTATGTGCTCCCTGGTCTGGGGCATCGGGCCGTCTGCTGCGCTCACTACGAGTATCGCTCCGTCCATCTGCGCTGCTCCGGTTATCATGTTCTTTACGTAGTCAGCATGTCCGGGACAGTCTACATGCGCATAGTGCCTGTTTGCAGACTCATACTCAACGTGCGCTGTTGCGATCGTTATTCCCCTGGCCTTTTCCTCAGGCGCGTTATCTATGCTGTCATACGCGCGGTACGTTGCCTGACCCGTCATCGCCAGCACCTTGGTAATAGCTGCTGTTAATGTCGTCTTACCGTGGTCTACGTGCCCGATCGTTCCAACGTTGCAATGTGGTTTCGTCCTCTCAAATTTTGCCTTTGCCATTTTGCCTCCTGCTATATTAGCTGTTAGTCTTGTATCAGTTATTAGCTAACAACTAATAACTATTCAGTGTCTCTATTCGCCCTTTATCTTGGCTATTATGCCTTCTGCGATTCCCCTCGGAACCTCGTCATAATGTGCAAACTGCATCGTATAGGTAGCCCGCCCCTGCGTCTTTGACCGGAGGTCAGTAGCGTACCCGAACATCTCTGAAAGAGGCACCTGGGCCTTGACAACCTGGGCCTTACCCCTCTTTTCCATGCTCTGGATCTTGCCTCTCCGGGAATTAAGGTCACCAATAACGTCGCCCATGTAATCCTCCGGGGTTACCACCTCAACATTCATAATCGGCTCAAGAATAACGGGTTTCGCCTTTTTGGCCGCTTCCTTGAAAGCCATGGAACCCGCTATCTTGAAGGCCATTTCAGATGAATCGACCTCATGGTATGAACCATCATAGAGGGTTGCTCTTATATCTACTACAGGATAACCTGCGAGTATGCCGTTATCCGTTGCCTCTCTTATACCTTTTTCTACAGCAGAGAAATATTCCCTCGGAACACTGCCTCCGACGACCTTGCTCACAAATTCAAAACCTTTTCCGGGCTCAAGGGGTTCAAGTTCTATGTACACATGTCCGTACTGCCCCCGGCCGCCACTCTGCCGCACAAACTTGCCTTCAGCCTTGGTAGCGGTTCGAACTGTTTCCCTGTATGCAACCTGCGGCTTACCGACATTGGCGCCGACCTTGAACTCCCTCAGCAGCCTGTCGACTATGATCTCGAGATGCAGCTCACCCATGCCTGAGATAATCGTCTGACCGGTTTCCTCATTCGTGGTCACCCTAAATGACGGATCCTCCTGCGTCAACTTTGCAAGGGATTGAGACAATTTTTCCTGATCCGCCTTTGTCTTTGGTTCTATGGCTACTGAGATGACCGGATCAGGGAACTCCATCGCCTCAAGTATCACAGGGCTCTTTTCATCGCAGAGGGTGTCGCCGGTGAGGGTGCTCTTCAGACCCACTGCTGCGGCTATATCACCCGCAGCCACCTCTTTTATATCTTCCCGCTTGTTGGCATGCATCTTGAGCAGTCTGCCGACGCGCTCCTTGGTTCCTTTTGTAGAGTTGTAGATATATGAACCTGCAGTCATCACGCCCGAGTAGACCCTTATAAAGGTAAGCTGCCCCACAAACGGGTCTGTCATTACCTTAAAGGCCAGAGCCGAAAAAGGCTCTTTATCATCGGCCTTTCTCTCCATCTCAGCGCCATTATCGGGATTCTTGCCAACGACAGGGGGAACATCCAAAGGGGAAGGAAGGTAGTCAATGATCGCATCGAGAAGCTGCTGCACGCCCTTGTTCTTAAATGCGGTTCCGCAGATCACAGGCGTAAGCTTCATCTCTATGGTGCCTTTTCTCAGCGCAGCCTTTATTTCATCAACGGTTACCTCTTCGCCATTGAGAAACTTTTCCATCACCTTCTCATCTACGTCAGCTATTGCCTCTATAAGTTTCTCCCTGTATTCTTTTGCCTGCGGCATAAGTTCATCGGGGATATCTCCTTCAACATATTTGGCTCCAAGCGTTTCATCGTCATAGTAAAGCGCCTTCATCGTAACGAGATCAATCGGCCCCCTGAAATTCTCTTCAGCGCCGATAGGCAACTGTATCGGAACAGGGTTTGCTCCTAATCTGTCTATCATACTGTTGACACTCATAAAAAAGTCAGCACCCATCCTGTCCATCTTGTTCAGAAAGGCTATTCTCGGCACATTATATTTATCAGCCTGGCGCCAGACGGTCTCTGACTGAGGCTCAACCCCGGCGACAGAATCAAAAGCGGCGACAGCGCCGTCCAACACCCTTAACGATCTTTCAACTTCTATGGTAAAATCGACGTGGCCGGGGGTATCTATGATATTTATTCTATTGTCCCGCCAGAGACAGGTTGTAGCAGCCGAGGTTATGGTGATGCCCCTCTCCTGCTCCTGGACCATCCAGTCCATAACTGCGGTCCCTTCGTGGACCTCACCTATTTTATAGGTAACACCGGTATAATAAAGGATCCTCTCCGTAGTCGTAGTCTTGCCCGCATCGATATGCGCCATGATGCCGATATTGCGGGTTTTTTCCAACGAAAATCTTGACAAGTTTCTTCTCCTCTATTCTCTTTACCATCTATAATGGGCAAAAGCCTTATTAGCCTCAGCCATTTTATGGGTATCTTCCTTCTTTTTAATGGAAGACCCGGTATTATTAAAAGCATCCATCAACTCGCCTGCGAGCCGTTCCTTCATTGTCTTTTCACTTCTTCCTCTCGAATAGGAGATAAGCCATCTTGATGCCAGAGCCATGCGGCGCTGCGGCCTGATCTCAACCGGAACCTGATATGTTGCACTGCCGACCCTTCTCGGCTTGACTTCAACCATGGGCTTCACATTTTCGAGGGCCGCCTTAAAGACCTTCAGGGGATCATTCCCTGTTTTGTCCCTGATGACATCGAAAGCACCGTAGCAGATGTTCTCGGCGACAGCCTTCTTGCCGCTCTGCATGATAGCGGCCATAAACTTACTGACCACCTTGCTGTTATATTTCGGGTCCGGCAGTACTTCTCTTTTTTCTGCAACTCTTCTTCTAGGCATTATTTACTCCGTTTACTTGGGTTTCTTCGTTCCGTATTTCGATCTGCCGCGCCTTCTGTCATTGACGCCGGTGGAATCGAGAGTGCCTCTTATTATATGGTATCGAACTCCAGGAAGGTCCTTGACCCTCCCGCCCCTTATCATCACAATAGAATGCTCCTGAAGGTTGTGCCCCACTCCCGGGATATACGCGGTAACTTCCATCGCATTCGTCAGCCTCACCCTGGCCACCTTCCTTAAAGCTGAGTTCGGCTTTTTGGGTGTTGTTGTATAAACCCTGACACATACCCCCCTCTTTTGAGGGCATGACTTCAACGCAGGACTCTTTGTTTTAGTCAAAATACTTTTACGACCCTGCCTTACTAATTGTGCTATTGTGGGCACTTTTCCTCCATAAAATAAAAGTCAAGAAAATCAAAAATTATCTAAACTCTGAGAAAAACCTTACAACTTTACCAGAGTAAGTTTTTTTTGTCAAGGTTTTTATCGACAGACAAAAAGAAAAAAGTCTCTATCACAAAAACCTCTCAACAGGCATTCTGTTTTGGAAGTTGTTACTATACCATATATCAATAGTTTCTGTACACTTTTTTCCACTTTTTTTGCCTATAACAAAAAAATATCAAGATGCTTCAGGGACCCTAGTGCTTAAACGCTCTCTGACCCGTAAATACCATGGTTACTTTCGGTTTTGACTGATTGCATGCCCCAATCGCTTCGAAATCCCTCTCAGAGCCTCCGGGCTGCACAATGGCAGTTACCCCTTCTTTTAAGCCCACATCCACGCCGTCCCGAAACGGAAAGAAGGCATCTGAAACCATCGTTGCTCCAATGAGTCCCCCCTTGTTCTTCTTTGTCTCCACGTCGATTTCCTCAAGTGCCTCTTTTTCTCTTTTCCCGGCAGAAACCTCAAGCTCAAATGTTTTATAAGGCACGCCGTACCTCTGGTAGCAAAGCGCGTCAGAATATTTTGTATATGCCTTGAACACTGCGATCTCTGCAACGCCGACGCGGTCCTGCTCTCCGGTCCCTATGCCTACGGTCACCCCATCTTTGACATATATAACCGAATTGGATGTGATTCCCTGCTCGACATTCCATCCAAAAAGCATATCACCAAATTCTCTTGAGGTAGGCTGTCTTTCGATTGCATACTCTTTCCCCTTATATAAGGTCTTTGCAGGGAGAAAGTCGTCCTTGGTCTTTATCCTGTTAAGAGGGGACTGCTGGACGATGATGCCGCCATCCATGAGTGATTTGAAGTCGACAAACCGGAAAGAGCGGTACTTTTCAAGCAGGGAAATTTTCCTGATCCTGACAATTCTGAGATTCTTTCTCCGGGCAAGAATGTCGACGACCCCTTCTTCGAAATCAGGAGCAGCCACCACTTCAAGATAATTGTTACTCACCATCTCGGCCGCTGCCTTGTTCATAGCCCTGTTTACAACAAGACATCCGCCGAATGCGGCTATCCTGTCGGCCATATTGGCACGGTCATATGCCTCGGCAACAGTCTCACCGTATGCCGCTCCACAGGGGTTGTTGTGCTTCATTATCGTGGCGGCAGGCCTGTCGGAGAGGTACTTTAATATATTTAACGCATTGTCGAGGTCAGTCAGATTTGTCTTGCCAGGATGCTTTCCTGCCTGAATCATATCTTCTTCGGTAATACTGCTGACAAGACCATTGGCGGGTTCGATGAACTGACAGTCTCCAAGCACGAGATTCCCGTTCACAAGTTCATAGAGCGCTGCCTGCTGATCAGGGTTTTCACCATAACGGAGCCCTTTTTCGATAAGCTCCCCTGTCTTTTCATCAGAGATCTTCCAGGCCCTTTTTTTGTAAACCAACTTATGGCCTCCAAACGTTATCGTCATCTCATCAGGGAAATCATCATCCATTATAGTCTTATACATCTTCTTTAAGTCAGACATTGCAAATCTCCTTAAATTCCTTTTTGATTTCCCGTTAAATCAATTTGCGGGAAGAAGAAAAAACTACAGAAAACAGCAAGATTAATGATACCAGAATATGGGAAAAGAGAAAAGCGGAGTGGGCTAAGGCTGTTGCCTTAGATCCTAAGGCATTCCATTTAGGGCTGATTTTTTCCTGAAGTACTTGGAAACAATACAGAGTCGCCCCATTTGCGGTTCTTGATCAAGTCCTCGGTGAAATCACTTACTTCTGCAAAGGTATACGACATCGGAAAGATATCTCCATGCAGCCGCTGTTAATCCTTAGAACAACTGACGCTTAACTTTTTGCTGCGTCAGCTTGCTCAATTCCATAATTTCTCTTGCCGATGCCCCCTTATCCCTTAAGCTGTAAAAGGTTGTTTCACCCAAAAGCACGTAACTCCATCCAGAATCCATCCTGTCATCAGGATTCAATTCATTAATTTTTCTTAGCCAGTCGAGCGCCGCAAGTTCTTTTTGCCTTACGTTAGGGTCGTCAATGTCTTTTGTAGCCTTTGTTTCAACAAGATAGATAGATGAGCCAATCTTTACAATGAAGTCGGGATAATAAGCCGATAACATGCCGTCAGTACGAATATAGTTCAAATGGGCAAAATAGTGATAATTTTCATTGATCTTCAGCAGACTCTCCACCTGTCCGTCACTGTCGCAGAAGAGCATGAAATTCTTTTCCAATTCACCCTTGTTAGAAGGGTATGAAAGCCTCTCGTAAATCGTTTTGGTTATATCCAGTGAATAGTTTTCACGCATCCTAAGCTCTGAAACTTCTGAAAAGTATTTTCTTATGACTACGGCTTCATTAACGTTAATATTATTCTGCATTTCATAAATAATCCGGCTGAGTTCCTTGACCAGATGCTGCGTTATGCCTGTCTGTGAAAGCAGCAATATACGCCAGTTGTTATCTATAAACGGGTCGAAGGAAGCCTTGAACAGGCCGTTGCGAATGAAGTCGTCAACAACCCCAATCAATGAAGCGTTGTTGATCTGCATTACAGGGTAGTCTTTAACAGTTCTCTGGCTGACTTTCACAAAGGTGCTTGTTATGGTCTTGACCAGTTTTGCAAGAAACTCGTTATAGCTCTTGGCTGTTAGTAGGTCGCCGGTAACTCTATAGTCTCCGAACCGGGTTTTGACGGTTATCTCTTCCGAGACAAAAACCTCTTCTTTTGGGACCATGTCTTTTAGTTTGTCCAATGAATACCATTCAAAGCCGGAAAAATAATTGGCGGAAGGCTCCATGACTTGCAGAATCTCTTCTTTGTCCTGCATAACTATCGGCCAATAAAGATCATGACCTCTGTAGTCAGTCTTTAAACCAACCCTTATTATGTCGCCCAGCACACTTTCACGGCTCCCGGGCAGGTCGTGAGCCTCACCAATAGCGCCTTCTTTGACCAGTTCGTCGTAAAACTGAATAAACGCTGGGTGTTCCACAATGCTCAGGATATCGAGATAGTTCGACGGGTCCTGTTTCTTCTGCAACAGCCTGATCCTGTTCTCAGTTTTTATTTCCAGGTAGTCGGGTTCTCGCCACATAAGGCGAAGGCCGCGGCCGATAATCTGTTCAAGCAGGATCGGAGCCTGTGATGTGCGGAGAGGAACAATCACACAAATATTGCTTACATCAAAGCCCTCCCTAAGCATTAATACGGAAACAATGACCTTCGGGCTCTCATGCTTATCAATATTGAAGAGCCGCTGTTTGACCTGCCCCCACTCTTTTACCGGAATCGAGCCTTTTCTATCTGAATCAATCTGCATCACGTCTTGTTCCGGAAGTCCCTCACTTTCAATAAGAAACCGGCATACTTCAGGGGAAACCTTCGTGTCCTCGCAGATCACGAGCATTTTAGGATGCTTGTCCGAAAGACCCTCTTTGTCTTTTGTCAGGGCCACAAACTGTTCTTCCAATATTTTCAGTTTCTGAAACCCGGCCCTTAACATGAGCTTCTGCCCGTCCGAAAGACCAATGACAGTATTGCCTTCGCGGACAGCCTTGTAATCAAGCTCCGTAGTCGCAATCTCTTTGCGCTTATCAAGTGCAATGGTCTTCACAAGTCCCTGATGAATGGCGGTCTTGAGGTCAAAGTCGACAATAATATGAGGGAAGAAATGCTTTGTTCGCTTTTGGCCGCTCCCCGTAACATCATATGGCGTTGCGGAAAAATCTATCTGTACAAAGCGCCTACCCTTGCCCTCGGCGATCGTGTTCAAAGACTTCTGCCACTCCACCTCCGATACAATGCCTGCCTTCTTCGTCTCATGGATATGATGCGCCTCGTCGTTAAAGACCACCATATTTTCAAGCCCTGCCAGATAGTCAATCTCTCCGCCGCTTAAATACTGGTTGTCGAGCGTTTCAAGGGAATGTCCTGCGGATATGCCAGGAGTGATGGGCAAAAGTTCCTTGACCGCTTTTGAAGGATCTTCGAGGGGCAGAACATCCGAATACTCCTCCTCTTCAACCCCGGCGAGGAGATGCCAGTTGGTAAGGGCTATCATTCCCTCCCCGGTTATTTTCTTGCCGATCTCTTCCTTTTTCACCACATTAGACTGGATGAAGCCGAACAGCGCCTCTTTATATGCCGGAGGAATAAACAGTTCCTCGTATTTTTTAAAGTCCGAGGTGGCAAAACTCCTTGTGCCGTCCTGTTCTTCCTTGCCCAGATATGCGTCCAGCAGGCGCTCATAGACAATCAGTCCCGGAGCAACAAGCAAAAAACGTTTGGAATAGAAGCCGCTTGGCGCTTCTTCAAACTTTGCATTGAGATACTGCCATATCAAAAGGGCATTGAGCACCCAGGTCTTGCCGGTGCCTGTGGCCATCTTGATACAGTATTTTGGATGACTGAATTTGTCCTTATTGAGATAAGACAGGTCCATTTCAGAGGTGATTTCGCTACTGACAGATGTGTACATGTCAAACACGGATTCAGTTTTTAACACCTCATGGACATATATTGTGTTTAAAATCGCCCGCCGCTGCCCTTCGTGGAAATTGACTGAACGCGCATCGCTGAAAGGGTCGGAAAACCAGAACCTGAGCAAGTCCTGTGTTATTGGCGAGACTTTATTGATAAAGCTTCCGCTCTCCCACTCGTTGTTTACAACAGCAGAAAGTTCTCCGGCGAACTTTAAGGGAATGTCACGGGTGCCTGTATTAAGAAGAGTGGTCATCGAAGGTAAGCACATCTCTTGGTCATAAGAAAATATGACGACTTAAAATATGTATCTATTGCTTTCCTAATCATAAACTTTCTTGATTCTCGTTCCTCTGTGTTTTTTAAATATTCCTTGAAGTTCCAAGTTCTCGGCCATCACTTCTTTCTCTGTTTTTTTAGTTGACGAACAAGGTGTTTCTTCCTGCGTTACTATCATAGTCCCACTTTTGATATGATATTCCTTCTTTTTCTTTTTGCAGAATTCTATAACCTGTCGGCTCAAATGGGTATAATAGCCTTTGTGATCACTATACTCTGAAGCTTTGGCATTGTAGTTGAGTCTTCCGAAGATAATTTTATCAACAAAAGAAACCGCGTCGAGTATCTTGCCGAAATCCTGCGTAACAATATTCGGCGTAGGATATGGCTCTATACTTACCCAAGTTTTAAACCCTTTTTGGTGCAGAGCATGGAGACCCTGTATCCGTTCGTTATAAGGCTCGGAATAGGGCTCATACTCTTCCCTGAACGCCTCATTTAGCGAAATAAGCGTGATACCGTATTCGTTCTCCTTGCTGAATTCAGCGAGCTTTGGAGGCAGGCTTCCTTTTGTCAAAGCGGTGCACTTAATCCCCGCCTCATTCAACAGTTCTATAAGTCTTATGCTCATATCCGCAATCTCCTGATAGCCATACATAAAGGGGTCGGTGGTAAAACAGAGGTGTACGAATTTTATTTTGTCTCTGTATTTTGGGATTTCTTTTCTTAACAAGTCAGCGGCGTTTATAACCAGCTTTGGCTGAATCCACTCTTCGTAGCTTTTTACCTTTCCAAACCGCCGCGCCATGAGCATTGCGTAACACGGATACATGCAGCCGTGGGAACAGCCTTCAACATGGTTGATGGTGTAGTCGCCATATTCAACGCCGGTCTTGTAAAGAAGTGATTTTCGACGAATGTGCAGCAGGGGCTTCTTTATCATTGTAACCTCACAGTTATTTTATAATCGTCGTAATTCATCGCCTTTACAGGTTTGCCGGTCGGTGTCATAGACGGGTGCCAGTCAATTCGCAACAATCCTTTTGTCTTCATCTCAGCAATGGTATCTTTATAATGCTTTTCAGGGAATGTGATTCCATATAGCTGAATAAGAGCCACAATCAGATCCTTCAGGAGAATACCTGATGGCTTCAGGGAAACTAACTCTCTTATATCATTCTGCAGGTCAAAACCCTGCTGTCGAGTCATGTCCGGGAATTCATAGTCAAAAAGAACCTGCTGACCGCCTCGCTGATTCTCTACAATTTCATTCCATTTTTTGTTCATGTTGTCCGCCATGAGGATGAGTCCGTCCTCGTGATCTGAACCGAAAATGAGCCGGTATTTTGGCAGGTGGGTAGATTTGATTTTAATTGGAATGTTTACCGCATACCTGAAAAGTTTATTTATCCTTTGACTATATTCCGAGAAAAACTGCTCTTCAGCATCGTATATATTGATTTGGCCCTTGTAGTAAGAGCCGAGAATTTCTTGCCAGTAATTGCCGCCGGCAATGGAGTCCATCTTCTCTTTTGTGTTTACATCATCGTCAACTTCATAATCCGTCAAATCCTCATCTGCAAATGAGTCTTCGTACTTCAGCAAACGACACCCTTCACGCAGAAACCCTGCGGAGTTGAAGTTCAGGAGCATTTCGACCGAATAGAACTTTCTGCTCTTGATTTGAGAGAACCCGGAAAGATTAAGGCTTTTAATGCCGTATGGATCAACGTACAGAAAAAGATTGTTATTGATATCAAAGGACAGAATATTTTTAAGATTGTCCTCATAGCTGCCCGGATAAACGATGACGTTTGCATAGCCTGAGAGGTTGCTTTTCAACTCATCATGATACTTTTTTTCGATAAAAACGCCCTGGATTTTATTGCCTGTGTCAGGTTGTTTCAATAAATGGCTCTTTATGTGTTCGGCTATTAACAGCGGCGAGCCATTTTCCCCATCATCAAACTTGCCCTTACCTGCAAAGCAATCACAAATGATAATCGGCCTACCGGTCCTGAGCACCTTTGACGTATAAGGTTTGAGGTAGTAATCAACAACCCTGTCTTTAACGATAGACCACGATTTTTTCTCTTTAAAAAAGTTCTTTGTCTGGCCCACTACCCCACCTCTTCCACAACCACGCTCTCAAACCCGAACACATCAACAGCCTTTACGCAGATTTTGCGTTTGCCGCTCACACTCGGCACGAAGAAAGTCGCGGTCTTTACCACCCTGTGAGGGTCGGCGTCACTTTCGACATTGCCCCGGTAGTCCTGCCATTTGCTGCGGAAGGTCTCACTGTCATAGTCTGGATCAATGCTCCAGTATTCAATCAGGGCAAGGGGGTCTTTTGCGATGATGTCCTGAAGTTTCTCTTTGTTGGCGTCGTCAAGCGGCAGGGCGTCTGGTGAAAGGAGGATGTAGTTATCCAGCTCAACCGTTAGCTCGTCAACGTCGGATGAATAGCTTTTCACCGTAGACTTCTTGAGGGAGAGATACTGAAGTGATGAGAAGCGGATCTTTCCGCTCTTCAAGAGACTTTCATAGCTCGATTTTGTCTTGAGCTTATCCAGAAGGTCAGGCGGGATAACCAGCACCTCAAGCTTGTCATCGTTCAGATTCCTTATAATCGTGGCGATGTCAAAGACAAAGTTCCAGCCGAGGACAACCACCTTGTTCCAGCCGCCAAGAAAAGACTCACGAAGTTCTTGCGCCTTTTTCAATGTGGCATAGCCGGTGAGTTTTGACGGTGAATCAACCATGACCAGTGTCCGTGAGTTTTTGATGTAGCCGAGATTGCGGTTGGGGTTCTGCTCTTCAGGAAACGGCAGAGCGCCGTAGAGATTCAAAACAACCTGCGCCAGATCACCCACGCGTCTGAACATGCGGCTTGAGGCAAAGGCCTCTTTCTGGTAATCGCCGATTGACTGATAAAGGAATGGGTTTGCTTCCTGGTCAATCAGCCGCTTGCGTGTAATCATAATGGCAGGCTTGCCGATATCCGACATTATCCAGCGACGGCCAAGTTTTTCGGCGACAGCTCCAGTCGTGCCGGAGCCGGAACAAAAATCTGCGACTATTGAGTTTTCGTTAGTAGAAGCTTTTATTATGCGATCAAGAAGAGCTTCGGGTTTTTGCGTACCATAGTTAACGCTTTGTTTTGAACCACCTGCAATATATGGAATGTCTGTCCACACATCATTGAGAGGCACACCAGGCACTTCATCTAAAAAAACAATCCTGCATCGCTTAGTAGGTCTGCCATCTTTACCTAGTTTTATCCTTCCGTGGCTACTTGGTACTTCTGTTTGTGTCGCATTCCAAAGTTCTTCGATTTTTTCAGGACTGGTTCTCCAACTTGCCACAGTGCCATGAAAATCAAAAGACTTCATTTTGCCTTGTGGATCAAGCATATTCTCAGATTTGTAATATCGCCCAGAAGGCAACTGCGTCCATTCGGCTTTAATATATTCGGGTGAGTAAGGCATGTAGAGCTTATTTAGATTCGTTGCAGTAGTTTTTGAATAGAAAAGCAAACAATCTTTTACTTTTCCATATTGGCCTGCGGCATCATTATGTGAAGCAATTCTTACCCATGTAATTTCATTCCTAAAATTCTCTTTCCCAAACACCTCATCCATCAGCACTTTTACATAATGCCCTACATGCCAATCAAGGTGAACATAGATGCTGCCCTGATCGCTCAGAAGTTCCCGCATCAGCACGAGGCGAGGATAGATCATCTGGAGATAACTTACAGTGCCGTCCTTCCATGTGTCTGAATAGGCGAACTGTTCAAGCACTGTGGGTTTTTGTTCGATGGTGGTTCCGGGCAGGGTAATCTTTGTCCGGTAATCCGCCTTGCTGTCAAAAGGCGGGTCTATGTAAACCAGGTCAATCTTGCCGCGCATGGAGGGTAGGCCGGTTTCAGGGTCGCCTGCAAGCAGCGCCTGCATCACCAGGAGGTTATCGCCGTAAACTAGCCTGTTATGCCACTCCTGTTCGCTTATCTGCTTTAGTTGTCCCCGAAAAAGCCCGGACTTGTCCTTTGAAGGGAGCACATATTCGTTCGTCTGGAGCGTCAGTCTGTTTGACCCCGACAACCGTTCGAGAATCTTCTCGACTTCCTTTTTCCCCTCCGCAACGATCTTAGGCAGTTGTTCGATCAATGATTCAGCCATAGCTAATAAGTCCTCAAAAAGATTATACAGCAAGCGATACTAAAGCAGGAAGTATGCAATACTGCCTCAGCCCGCATCACCATAATTCGCCTTTATTAAGGATCTGGAATCGGCGGGATTTTATGCCTGATATTGTTTTAATTTTGAAATCATCCATAAACTCCGTCATGCTCCTATTATATAAAATGACCTCCCCCAGGGAGTGTCCCATGTTTTGTATGTCCCGTGAAAGCAAGGAAGCTGTTTCAGGTAGTGTGCTAAAATAGCTGACCTATGGATTCCGAGAAAGAATATATCCCGGTTACTGTCGACAAAAGCCACATCATCACAATCGGTGAGAGACTATATACAGAGAGCATCGAGTTCGTCCGGGAAATCGTAAACAACGGATACGATGCAGACGCAACCCTGGTTGAAATTGTCGTATCCGAAGACAGCATAGAGATTAAGGATAACGGCACAGGTATGGACAGGGACGGCCTCAGGCAATACTTCAACATCGGTTCCCAGCAGAAGCTGCATTCCTCAAAATCACCTGTTTATCATAGAGACAGGATCGGCCAGTTCGGCATTGGAAAGTTTGCAAGCCTCTCTGCATGCGAGCGTTTCGAGGTCCTCACAAAAAAAGGGGATTTCGTCGGAAGGGTGGTATTTGACAAGCGTGAGTGGGAAAAAGCAGGCGGCACCTGGAATCTGCCGCTCGAGATACTGATCCCCGACTTCAGGAAATATGACGGCACTACAGTAATGCTGACGGGCCTGAACAGGAGGTATGACCTTAATGACATTGAGGCCAGGATTATTGAAGGAACGCCACTTAAGGCCCCGAATTTCAGGGTAAAACTTAATAACCATACTATAACCCCGAGGAGTCTTACGGGCCATAAAATACCGTTTCTTGAGGGTACGGAATTCGGCCCTGTGCACGGAGAAATAATAATCCTGCCTCAGACATTGGCCTCAACGCATGAACTGGGAATAGAAATAAAGGTAAAGCAGGTCACTGTCCGCAGGGACCTCTTCGGTATGGAGACATGGGGTAAGGTGATGGCGAGGGTAAGGGGCGAGGTGAATGCCGACTTTCTTCCCATAACAAGCGACCGGACAGGATTCATAAGAGATACGCCTGAATACCGGATATTTCTGAATGCCATGGAGAAGGTTATTGAGGATGTAAAGAAAGTCCTTCACAGGATTACAGCAAAAAAAGAAGGCAGGATAGTGAGCCGCGCCCTGAATGAGGCCTTGCACCGGGTTTACAAGGCCTTGTATCGCAATCCCGAGCTTTCTCCTTTCGGGGCCATGCCGGTAGCAGATGAAGAAGCAAAAGGGATCGGAGGCGCTGGGCTTTTATCAGAGAAAAAACCGGAAGGCATCGCAGAAGCGGTTGCCGCAGGAGCCGAGTTGTCCAAACCTTCTGAACCGCCTGAAAAAAAGAGAAAAAAACGGCCCAAGGTGAAAAAGCTGACCCCCAATGCCGTCATCAAGAAGGTGAAATTCGGGCAGTATGGCGTATCCTGTGTTGTTGACAGCTTCGGCGGAGAGGGGCCTGAGGTATTTACAGAGGAAACAACTATTTATATAAACAGAGACCATCCCCTTTACCAGAGGGAATCAGGTAAAGCCGATACCCATATTTTAAACCTCGCGAGGCTTATTACCCAGGAGATCGCCTTAATGAAAGACTCTAAGAACCCAAGACAGGCATTCGAGCGGCAGAGCAGATTGCTGAAAGATGCATTTATCGAAAGAGAAAGGATAGATTGATGAAGCGTATTGCAAATTTCCTGTTCGAGGCGGGCATGCTCAAGAGAACGCCGAGAACAGGCTTTCAGTTCCTGGGTTCAGGCGCTGAATCCGTAGCAGAGCATATCTTCAGGACCGTTTATATCGGTTACACCCTCGGCAATCTTGCAAAAGATGCCGATATCAATAAACTCCTAAAGATGTGCCTGTTTCACGATCTGCCTGAGGCGCGGACCGGCGACCTGAATTATGTAAATAAGAAATATGTCAAGGCAGACGAGAAAAAGGCGGTCAACGACCTTGCAGATACCCTTCCTTTTGGCAATGAAATCAGGGAGCTGATATTCGAATTTATGAAGGGCGAAAGCCTTGAGGCCAAACTGGCCTATGATGCCGACCAGCTGGAACTTATTCTGGCGCTGAAGGAATATAAGGATGTCGGGAACAAATATGCAGATGAATGGCTTGAGTTTGCGTTGAAAAGACTAAAGACAGACATAGCCAGGGAGCTGGCAGGAACCATTCTTGAAACTGATTCGTCGCTGTGGTGGTTTTCAGACAAGAGCGACTGGTGGATTAAGGGAAAAAAAGATTAAAGCAGCTACCATCACCTCATTTTCTTCAGCCGCTCTGCAACGACGTCAATAAATTCTTCGGTAAGGGCGTATTTAGCAACCTTCGGCTCTGCTATGAGCATAAGGTCCTTTGTCATTATGCCGTTTTCGACAGTCTCGATCACCGCCCTCTCGACAGTCTTTGCAAATTCAACGACCTCTGGAGTGTTGTCAATCTCACCCCGCTTTGCAACAGCTCCTGTCCAGGCAAAAATAGACGCACTGGAGTTGGTAGAGGTCGGGTTACCCTTCTGATGTTCGTAGTAATGTCTTACAACCGTGCCATGGGCAGCTTCGTACTCATATTTTCCATCAGGAGAAACAAGAACAGAGGTCATAAGCCCCAGACTTCCAAAGCCGGTAGCAACCATATCGGACATAACGTCTCCGTCGTAGTTCATGCAGGCCCAGAGCATGCCGCCCTCTGACTTGATCACCTGGGCGACCGCATCATCTATCAGCATATAGCGGTACTGGATACCCGATGTCTGGAGCCTCGCCTTAATTTTCTCTGTCTCCTCTGCAAAGATATCCCTGAAAAACCCGTGGTACTGTTTTGAGATCGTGTCTTTGGCCCCGAACCAGAGATCTACCTTCTCGCTCAGCGCATAGTTGATGCATGCCCTTGCAAAGCTTCTAACAGACGCCTCGGTATTATGCATTCCCATGATCACTCCGCGGCCCTTGAAATCATGTATCTTCAGGACCCTCTTTTCTCCCCCGTCCTCAGGCGT
Source organism: Nitrospirota bacterium (assembly GCA_016217695.1). Taxonomy (GTDB): domain Bacteria; phylum Nitrospirota; class Thermodesulfovibrionia; order Thermodesulfovibrionales; family UBA6898. The sequence goes on from JACRHE010000043.1 coordinate 29,376, forward strand.
AAAAACGATCTCTGCGGTGCCGGGCGTATCCACAACGCATTCGCTGTTCTTATAGATGTCACCGTAGGCATGCCTTCCGATGATTATGGGCTTTTTCCATCTGGACACGGCAGGCGGAATATTCTTAATGATAATCGGCTTTCTGAAGACCGTACCGTCAAGTATCGATCTTATGGTCCCGTTCGGACTCTTCCACTGCTGTTTCAGGTTATACTCTTTGACCCGCGCTGCGTTAGGCGTGATCGTCGCGCATTTCACCCCTATGCCGATCTCTTTTATCGCGTTTGCAGCATCAACCGTCACCTTGTCATCTGTCTCATCCCTGTGTTTGATTCCGAGATCATAATAACGCAGATCGATCTCCAGGAAAGGCATGATGAGTTTTTCTTTTATGGAATGCCAGATGATCCGCGTCATTTCATCGCCGTCCATCTCGACAATCGGATTCTTTACTCTAATTTTATCTGACAAAACAGCCTCCCCTACTTTCATAATTTGAATCCAAATTTTAATGGTATTAAATTATCGGTGTCAACTGCCCTGGGAATACACCTTACCGGAGATTACTGCGTTCAATTCATATTCTCATTTATGATAGGATAACTTGTACCACATTTTGGCTGTCAGGAGGGAAATACATGGCTCAAGCATGGCATGAGGGATTGCCTGAAGATGCATTCAAATCAGAAGAAGACAGGGTTTATGAACTGGCTTTTGCGGCTATAAGAAAGGCATTGGCTCAGGCACTTGATTTCGACCGCGCATGCGAAGCCATTGAGGTAAAGGATGAAACGTTACGCAGGTCGATCATCGACGATATGCTTAAGGTCCTTATCGCAGAGGAACATTTTGCGAAGAATATCCCTCTTGATGAGCTGGCAAAAAAACTGAGTGTGCCTTTAGCGCGGCTTGAGACAGCAAGAAAAGAGATGTTCGAAGATATAGAGAAATCAACGGTCAACGCGTATTACAACAACATCGAGAAAGGAACAGAACACTAGGCCCTGCATGTATTCCAGGTCCATACTCCGGCAGCAAAATATTGTAACGTTGTCAATATTTCTTTCCATCCTCATTCTGCCTTCCCTGTCAAAGGCGGATATGATCATCGGAGGGGAAACGGTATACACCGTTAATAAAGGAGAAACTATTGAACTCGTCGGTGCGCGCACAGGCGTCAACTGGTGGAAGATCACAAAAGACAACAATATCGACTCCAAAAAGCGCATCAAGTCCGGCCAGCAACTAAAGGTGAACACTCGCAAGATTGTCCCTTTTGCAGTTGAAAGCGGTATTATTATCAACATCCCGGAAAGAACGCTCTATTATTTTAAGAATAATCAGCTTATCCGTTCCTTTCCTGTCGGGATGGGCCAGCTCACTTCTAAAACAAAAGTGAGCTGGAAAACCCCCATAGGAAAGTTTAAGGTCATTGCCAAGGAAAAAAACCCGACCTGGTATGTGCCTCCCTCGATCCAGGAAGAGATGGAGATCGAAGGCAAAGAGGTCATAACTTCAATGCCTCCGGGGCCTGATAACCCACTCGGCAGGTATGCGCTCAAAACATCGATGCAGGGCATCATGATCCACGAGACTATCAAGCCGACATCAGTCAACCGGTACAGGAGCCACGGCTGCATCCGTGTGCTGCCGGAAAATATGGAGAAATTCTTTGAGGAGGTTGAGCTTAATGTCTCCGGCGAGTTAATATATATGCCTGTCAAGGCTGCTGTCTCTGACAAGGGTCGCGTCTTCCTCGAGGTCCACAAGGATTTTTACAGCCGGCTCAGGAACTTAAAGGAAGAAGCAAAATCTCAGCTTGAGAAAGCCGGCGCCCTGGACAGAGTTGACTGGAAAAAAGCGGAAAAAATGCTGGAAGAAAGGTCAGGCATTGCAGAGGATGTAACCCTATGATATCAAGGAGAAACTTTATAAAGGCAATTGCTGCGGCTGCGATTATTTATCCTCTCTCGGCGCGCAGTTCATTCGCATCAAAAAAAGATATGAAGACCCTAAACCTCCATAATGTCCATACAGACGAAAACCTTCGTATCGCTTACTGGCATGACGGCGATTACGACAATGAAGCGGTCTCCAAGATACGGCATATTCTGAGGTGCCACTATACCAACCAGGTCAGTGAGATTGATATCAGGGTGCTGGACCTTCTGAGCGATATAAAGGATATCATCGGACAGAGCACTCCGCTGAAGATAATATCGGGATACCGGTCGCCTGATTACAATGAATACCTCAGGAGTCTCGGGAGAAGGGTGTCTAAGGACAGCCTGCACCTGAAGGGGCTCGCAGTAGATTTTGCCGTTGACGGAATCAGCACGGGCAGACTTTCCGGAATTGCCAGGTCCTTTGCTGCTGGAGGAGTGGGCAGATATCCTGATTTTGTACATATAGATGTCGGCCGGGTAAGGTACTGGTAAGAAGCCAAACCCTTTTCGTCTGAGCCGGCGCTAGCCGCTACATCAATATACATTTAAAGGAGCATGACCCATGGGAAAAGAGGAAATAATCAAATCTGAGCTTATAAGCTCAATAATTGATTTTGTCAGGTCAAATTACGCTGAAGTGATCGATAAGGCCTACGAATATTTCTGGGATGAATATAAGCCTGATGAATTCATGGCAGGTACCGCTCTCGAACTGGGGTTTATAAATTTTGAGGACTGGCTTATATTCAATTATAAGGTCAATGAGAATAAAGAATCCTTTATAGACCTCTTTGTCCAGAGAAACAGGGATTTGACAGAGCTGCAAGCGGCCATCCTGAAAAATATAAAGGGATCCCTCCTGAGCCTCTTTGAAGTTGTATCGGTCTCACGGGATAAAAGGGTGCTCCTTAAAGATCTGCTCCTGGGGGGTGAGTTTTCCCTGCGGAATAAGGCATTGACAAGGGGTCTGGGCAAGGGGGACCTCTTTGCAACAAGGCTGCTGCCCCTTGATAAAGGTTATGTGATGAGCGGGTGCGTATATCCGTACACCTCGGCCCAGAAAAAACAAGTCCTTAATTACATAGATAAGCAGTTCAGCCGCTTTAAAAGGAATGTCAATCCGGCCGGCACCATGAGGGATTATCTCGGAGATTACGGTGATGTCTTCAATCTGGTATGGATGAGTTTTATCCTTGAGCGCATGAAGCACCAGGAGTAAAGGTCTCTTTTCTGTCCTGGATGGATTTTTTTTTGAAGGCAGTCCCATCTTTACCCGATTTCTGATACAGTATTTTTATGTCAGACGATACTCTGTGCGGAAAAACAGCCGGAATCATAATCATCGGCAATGAGATCCTTTCTGCAAAGGTGCAGGACTCAAACTCCTTTTTTCTTGCAGCAGAGTTAAGAGCCCTCGGCGTCAGTGTCATGCGCATAACCGTTCTTCCTGATGATATAGATACCATAGGAAGGGAGGCCGGCCTGTTTTCGGAAGCTTTTGACTTTGTCCTGACCTCAGGGGGCGTTGGCCCTACACATGATGATGTCACGATGGAAGGGATAGCAAAAGGGTTTGGGGTTAAACTCGTGAGGTCTCCCGAACTGGAGCGACTGTTCAGGCAGCATTATGGAGATGCAGTCAATGAAGCGGTCATGAAGATGGCTTATGTGCCTGAAGGATGCGAGTTCGTCCGAGTCGAAGACGGCAGATTCCCCCTTGTCTCATTCAGAAATATCTTCATCTTCCCCGGCATCCCTGAATTTCTCCGGAAAAAATTCTCGCAGGTTAAAGAACGCTTCAGGTCAACGTCCTTCTGCCTGAAGAGGCTATTTGTAAACGCGGAGGAAGCCGAGATTGCAGCGGTCCTTAACAGGGTCGTGGAAGCCTATCCCGAAGTCACTTTCGGCTCGTACCCGATCCTCGGAAACCCTGAATACAAGATCATTCTGACTGCAGAATCCAGGTCTATGGATGCAGTGACTAAGGCTGTGAAAGAGCTTATCAGCAGGATCCCCACGCATCTGGTAGTCCGGGTCTGCCAATAGGCCCCTTACAGCTCCTTATGCGTCTCCCGTATTAAGCCTTCAGACAGATTATGCTGTCTGAAGCTTGGGAATAAGGGGCGCCATGCCTTCACTCTTGATGTCACCCTTGATGCCTATAACAACCTCTGAATAGGGGATATCCTTCCCTGACTGCTTGATCGCCTGCTGAGTTATATAGGCCAGCCCTCCGCAGCACGGCACCTCCATCCTCACGACCTGCACGCTCTTGATGGAATACAGCTTGAACATCTCGCTCAGCGTCTCAAAATAGGACTGGGCATTATCAAGCTTGGGGCAGCCGATAATGACCTTTTTCCCCTTTATAAACCTTCTGTGGAAGCCTACTGCCGAGAATGCTGTGCAGTCAGCAGCCAAAAGGATGTCTGCATCATTGAGATATTCCCCTCCGGTCCCTATGAGTTTCAGCTGGATCGGCCAGTTCTGAAGCTCCGGCCTTTCGTCTGCCTCAACTTTCTTTGCAGCCTGCTGTTCCGAAAAATCCACGGGTCTCATACTGGGACATCCGCATGGTGTCTCTTTCATCTTCTTTTCCTCCTTTATATCTTCATCCGCGGCAGCCTTAACTTACAGACCGCCTCTTTAATCGGCTTAGTTTTAGGATACCTTATTCAAAAAGGCCTTAATATGATATAGATCATCATAACCAGAATTCACCGTCAAAAATATGCGCTGGAACTGTATTTTCGACTCATTCTCGTACCGACCTGATCGGGACTCCAAGGCACCGGCGTCCATCACCGGGACGGTAATGCGATACACGCCGCTGAATCCGCTCAAATGCAGTTCCTGCTCAAATTGATGGTGAATGAGGGCTAATTGCGTTCCTTTTTCCGGATCCCGCGACCGTGTTATAATTGATCAACCTTATTTTTCTCAGAAAGGAGACTCATGTCAGGTATCAGTGACGACGAAAAAAAGCATCTATCCAAAACAGCTGCGCTCATCGACGAGATCTATTCAAAGGCTTTTGACGAACTCAGGGAAGAACTGATAGGCCAGGGTATCGATCTTGAATCAAAAGAAGGGAAAAGAATCTTTATCCTCGCTGTCCGAAAACTCAACGAACGTTTTATTTGATTCGGCCCCTACCATTTTCCTGCCTTTGTCAGCGTCAGCAGCACCTGATTATCCGCGGTTACAGTAACTGTAAATTCAGCCCAGTACAGGCCCTCCCCATACCTGACCTCAGGAATATACAGCTGATACGTTTCTCCATCGGAACTCAGCACAGACGGCAGGCAGCTATCTGCCGTATCCGGGTTTTCAGCATCACTCGCACTGGTCAGGAGAAAGGTGATCTCATGAGGTATACCCTGAATATAGGTGAGCTCCGCCTGAAGATGCCCCCCCATTGCATCAATGAAAGGGATATGAAGCCTATGATCTTCGGAGAGCACTGCAGGGCAGTTCTTCTGATCAGGATTTGAAAGGTGCCTGTAGGCAGCCATAACGTCCGGGAACCCGAACCCGTAGTCATTATCAGGGCCGAAGCCACCAAGGTCCAGGGCTGTTTTTTTCAGGGCCGTTTCAGCCTCAGACAGACTGAGAGAGGGGAAGGCGCTCAGTAGTAAGGCGAGTGCTCCTGTTACATGAGGCGCCGCAAAAGATGTGCCGGAGACCGTCATATAAGGATTAGGAATGACACCGCCGAAGCTCAAATCCGATGTCCGTATGCCGAAGCCGGGAGAGACCAGTTCGGGATAGATATCATTGCCGCAGGCCGAAGGCCCCCTGCTGCTGAAAAGCTGAATATTCATGGAACGGTCAACTGCCCCCACAGCCATACTTTCAGGATAGTCCGCAGGGCTTATGCCTGTTAAGGGAGCAGGGCCTGAGTTGCCTCCTGAAAATACTACCGCTATCCCGGCTGCCTTCAAAGCCATAACATCTGCCCTGAACTCATCAGAGCACCCGTTCAGATTATCCAGCCCCCATGAATTGTTTACGATATCAGGCGCATCATTGGTTGTAGGATCATCGTCAGGATCAAGAAGCCACTGAAACCCCTTATGTATATCGCTGTAACGCGCATCCCCGGAGTCATCAAAGATCTTTGCAGCAATCCACCTTGCACCTGGGGCTACGCCTATCGGTACACCGCCGGCATCCCCTCCGACCATGATACCCATTATCTGGGTGCCATGACCATCTGCATCATATGGCTCCGCATACCTGCCTGTAGGGTCAAACCAGCTGTTTGTACCGCCACGCCACCTGTCTCTTAGGTCAGGATGATTGATATCGACCCCTGTATCCATACTGGCAATTATTATCCCCTCTCCTGTATGTCCCAGGCCCCAGAGTTCAGGGGCTTTAAGAGACTCAATATTCCATGCAGGGATTCCGGAGAAGGCCTGCTGACTTACAGGGACATGGATAGAGCGATCCGGGGTTATACTCGCAATTCCGGGATGTTTTTCCAGTTCAGGGATCAGGCCTGCTCGAACATTGACTGCCAGACTATTTCTTATCCAGAGGGAAGCTATATTTCTGACCCCTCTTTCTTCAAGAAAAGACCTCACACCCTTTTGTCCGATCTCAGCAGCAGTCTTGAGTTCCCTCACTATGTCGCTCCTGGCACCTCTGCTCTTTTGCTTCAGGCCATCGATCCCTGCCCGATCCTTCAGATTGATAATTAAAGATACGTACTCGTCGGGATTAAAGTTTTCTGATATATGCTCAAAGCCAGAACCCGGCAACGCGGCATTAAGATCTTCGCATATGAAAAAAAACAGGAGAAA
>JACRHE010000044.1 GCA_016217695.1 Nitrospirota bacterium
CGATCTGGCTTACTTGCCGAAGAACAACCTGAGCCTCTCTGCCGGGGTGAGCCATACCCTCAGCAGCGGAGATTTTTATCCTGCTCTCACTACTCTCACGCAGCCTGTATCCGTTGCGTCTTTTTCAAAAATGAAGATAAAGGAGACTGTATATTCGGTTGAGGGAGAATACAGATTCAAAAACGGGTTCGCGTCTTCCGTCCAGTACAAATACAGCGACTTCAATGATGTGCTGGATAACCCTCATGATGATGTTGACGACGGCAAGGTACATATTGTATTGCTGACTCTTTCGAAAAGGTGGTAAGAAAAGAAACAATGAGATTACTGGCATCAAGCATCAGACTTTCCGGACTCCTCTGGCTTTTGGTATTTTCCGTGCTGTTTTCGGCCCCTGTCCTTGCGGCTGAAAAGACTATAGGCATAATCATGACCGGGAATATACCCTATTACAAGGAGATCCATAAGAATTTTACCGAGGCCCTTGCAGCCGAGGGACTCGGTCCGGGTTCTGTCGAGATCATCCTGCAGACGCCGAATCCCGAACCTATGGCATGGACAAACGCGGCCAGAAAACTTGTTGCTGTAGGCGCTGACGTTATCGTCTCCTACGGCGCGCCTGCTACCATGGCTGTCATGAACGAGACATCCGAAATCCCTATAATATTTGCCGGTGTCTATGATCCCCAATCGGTCGGCGTGACCGGGAAAAATGCCACTGGCGTGAGCTCGAAGATTCCTGTTGCAACGCTTATTAAGAACTTCAAAAGCATATCAGCCTTTTCCACCCTCGGCATCGTTTACAGTGAGGCGGAAAAGGACACGATATTGCAGGCCAATGAGGCAAAGCAGCTTGAAGGCAGCTTCGGCTTCCGCTCTGTTCGTTTCAATGTGAAGAAGACCGAGGACTCGGCCAAGATCAGCAATGTTGATGCCCTATTTCTGACCACAGGCTGTGCTGCCATGCATTGCGTAAACAATATCATCGGAATAGCCCGCAAGTCGAAGATTCCCACGGCAACAACGATAGGAGGGGGTGAAAACTCCGGCGTCATTCTTACTATCGCTGCAAACGCCCAGGAACAGGGCAAAGAGGCTGCAAAGATGGCGGCCAAGGTAGCCAAAGGCACAAAGCCCTCTGCGCTTGCGGTGCAGCTCCCAAAGAGAGTGGATATGATTATAAATCTCAAGGAGGCAACGGATATGGGCTTTAAAATACCCTTTGACCTTCTGTCAGCAGCTACGAAAGTCATAAAATGAAGTCAGGGATGAACCTTCAGAAAAAGGCGATCACCATGGTCGCGGGTATACTCTTCTTTATACTCGGCATCAATACGACAGTCCTCACCCTTGTCGCCTACAGAAAATATGAGCATGCCATTCTCTCAAAATCGAGTTCGATCGGGGAAGGCCTTCAGAGGGAACTGTCAAAGGTCCTGAGCCTGGGTGTGCCGGTAGAGGGGCTTGAAGGCATGGGAGAGAAACTCAAGGAACTCATCACCAGGGACACTGCAATAGGTTATTCCATGATAACCGACACGGGAGGAAAGATACTTCATCACAGTGACGCTGCCAGCGTTGGGAAAGAACTTAAGGATCCGGCGTCCATGAAGGCATCCTCCTCGGATACGATGCTCGTTCAGACAATCCCTTCCTACTACGACCTGTCCTTTCCCCTCGTTAACGCGGAAGGCAAACCTGCCGGAGTCCTCCGTTTGGGAGTCAGGGCCGCTGCCATAAAATCACAGCTCTATACGCTTCTGACCTGGGCCTTCGGGATTTCTTCCCTCTGTTTCCTCATATCCATATTTCTTGTATATGTGTCGATATCCAAGTTTATAACTCAGCCGATCATGGCCATGGAGCGGGCGTCGGACAGCATGGCATCAGGCGACCTTACCTGTGTCATCGAGGTAAAGGGTAAGGACGAAATAGCATCTCTTGGTTCAGCTATCAACAGGATGGCCTTTAACCTCAAGGATATGATCTCAAAGATTGGGAATATCACTAACAGCGTTTCCTCCGTGACGGCGAATATCGCTTTATCATCGCAGGGCGTCCTTGCGGTGGCAGATCTGCAGAAAAAGGCGATCGATGAGACCTCATCAGCCATTGAAGAGATGGACAATTCGATATCCAGGGTGGCCATGAGCGCCGAAAGCCTCTCCGAATCTGCCGGCGACACCTCCTCATCGATTCTGGAGATGTCTGCCTCGATAGAAAAGATCGCCGAAAATGCCAATGTCTTCAGCGAGACGGCGCATGACACGGCATCCTCCATCGAAGAAATGGTTTCAACCATAAAACAGATAGCTGCAAGCATCGATAACTTTTCCGCGGCTTCAGGGGAAATTGCCTCCTCTATTGAGGAGGTAAACGCCACTACAAAAGATATCGAACGCCGCGCCAACGATTCTGTCGGTCTTGCAGAAGCTGTTATGACAAACGCCAGCGACAGGGGCATGAAGGCTGCAACAGTCGCAATGGAGGGAATGGAGAATATCAAAAAGAGCGTGGTCGCCCTTTCCGATGTAATCAATATGCTGGGAAAGAGGACCGATGACATAGGCAAGATCCTCAACGTCATTGACGATGTTGCCGACCAGACCAACCTCCTTGCCCTGAATGCCGCTATCCTCGCATCCAAGGCCGGCGAGCACGGCAAAGGGTTTACGATCGTTGCCGACGAGATAAAAAGCCTTGCTGAGCGTGCATCTGTATCGACAAATGAGATAGCCGGACTCATTAAGTCGGTTCAGGATGTTACAAGGTCAAGCATACGCATGGCTTCAGACGGAATACATACGGTGGAAAAAGGCCTCACTCTTGTGAAAGACGTGGACTCGGCCCTAAAGGAGATAGTTGAAAGCTCCAAGGCCTCGACTGAAATGGCGAGGGCTATTCAGAGGGCAACAGCGGAAGAGGCGCTTGTCATAAAACAGATAAAGAACGCAGTTGAGGCCATGACTGACCAGACAGACAATATCTCACGCGCCATATCCGAGCAGACCAAGGGCAGCAGGCTTATCATCGAATCAACTGAAAAGGTAAAAGAACTCTCAAGGCAGGTGAAGGTCGCGACAGGCGAACAAAAAGACGGCAGCCGGCAGATAGCGGGTGTCATTGAAAATGTGACCCAGCAGGCGTCGCAGATTGCAGGCGCAACAGGCAGGCAAAAAGAAAAAAGCGTTGAGATCGTCAAATCCATGGAAAAGCTCCATGATGCGACCGGCAGGCTGATAGGTTCTGCAAATGACATGAACTCTGTCATCGGTGCCCTCAAGGATGAGGCCCTGAACCTCCTGACAGAGCTGCAAAAGTTCAGGGTATAGTTTCTTCCCCTTTGTACTCTATCCGGCTCCCGTTTTCTGTCCTCGATGACTGTGTGTTAAAATACGGTAACATGTCAAGCTTATCACTCCGTCTTTATGGGGCCGCATGCTTAAGGTAGTGGTTACCGACGATGACAAAAATCTCCGGAAGGTCATCCTCAGTGAGCTTGCCGAAGAAGGTTATCATGTTGCGGAAACAGACAGCGGCGCCGGCGCACTCCACCTTCTCGAAAGGGATGATTACGATGTGCTGCTTCTGGATCTTAACCTGCCTGATATCAGCGGCATGGAAGTGCTCAAAAAAATAAAGCAACTTGAGATTCCTGTGGAAGTAGTCGTCCTGACAGGCGATACAACCATATCAGCCGCAGTCGAGGCTATGAAGCGGGGGGCCTACGATTATATAACCAAACCCTTCAAACTGAATGAGCTGAAAACAGTTATCGAAAAGGCATTCGAAAAGAAAAAACTTCTCATTGAAAACCTGAGGCTGAAGACACAGATAAAAATACAGGCCGGTCACCGTCATATTGAGACCCGCAGCCCGCTGATGTTGAAGGTCCTGGAGACAGCAAAGAGGGTTGCTGTATCAGACTTCCCGGTCCTCATCACCGGCGAAAGCGGGGTCGGCAAAGAGCTTTTATCGAGAACGATTCATTACGAATCAGGCAGGGCTGACGGCCCGTTTGTCCCGATAAATTGCGGAGCCATTCCGGAAAACATGCTCGAAAGCGAACTATTCGGGCATGAAAAAGGGGCTTTTACCGGCGCTCACGAAAAAAAGCTCGGCTTGCTGGAGATAGCCAATAACGGGACCTTATTGCTTGATGAGGTGGGAGAACTTCCCCTGCAATTGCAGGTGAAGCTTCTGCGCGTTATAGAGACAAAGAGTTTTTACAGGGTCGGCGGAACAAAAGAAGTCAGGGTTGACGTAAAGTTTTTATGCGCTACAAATAAAGACCTCAGGAAAGAGGCGGATAAAGGCAGTTTCAGGCCCGACCTGTACTATCGCATCAGTGCGCTGACCCTTGAACTTCCGCCCCTGCGGGAAAGAAAAGAAGACATCCCGCTGCTTGCGGACTACTTTATCAGAAACAGTCCGGACTTCAGACATAAAAGGCTCAGCAAAGAGGCAATGGATCTCCTAGCAGAATATTCATGGCCAGGGAATATTCGGGAGCTTCAAAATGTGATGCACAGGACCCTTCTCCTGTCCAGGGGAGATGTTATCGGCCGGGAGGATCTGCCGTCGGACCTCAGGGGAGGCGACGCTGTGGCGGCGTCGCACCTCAGGCTTGAAGATATCGAGAAAGATCACATTTTGAAGGTGCTCAGGGAGGTCGGTTATCAGAAAGGCAGGGCAGCCGAGATCCTCGGCATCGATCCCAAAACACTCTACCGAAAACTGCTGGGCTACGGAATAAGAGAATGAGCATTAACAAAAAATTTACATTCTGGATACTTTCCATTCTGGCCCTTATCGGCCTATGCTCTTCCTACCTCTTTTATCGTCATGAAGTTGCCGAGGAGACCAGGATACTCGTCTCAATTGCCGGAAAAACAGGGCCGATACTGGAACACAGTCTTGACAACTATATGCTGCACAGAGATGTCAACGCACTTGAAAACACCCTGCAGAATATTGTCGGCATGGACTCCATCAAACTGATACGGCTTATCAACAGAGACGGCATTATTAAGGCGTCAACAGACAAAAAAGAGGTTGGCTCAAAAATTTCAGCCGCAGAAATGGGTTGCCACGGATGTCATGACAGGGGCAAGGGAGCATTTTTCTTTACCACCGGAGAGGTGTTTCGCTACGTGCAGCATATTAAGAATAAACCGGTATGCCACGAATGTCACGATTCCCGAATAAAACATAACGGCGTATTTGTCATAGAATTCCCGGTGACGGAGCTCATGGCAAACCTGAGGACCGACGTGCTGATCGTTTTTCTTATCTTTCTCTTCTCAGTCACCCTTTTGGGTCTTTGCATGATCTTCCTTTCGAGGTCCCTTGTCAGCAGAAGGCTGGATAAGGCGGTTGCAACAGTGAGAAAGTTTAAGGAGGGGGTCTTTTCCGCCAGAATACCCGTGGAAGGCAATGACGAGATAACAAACCTTTCCGGGGCCTTTAACGAAATGGCCGAGACAATACAGATAAGGGACGCCGAAAAGCGGCGGGTCGAGGAAGAACTCCGGCGAAATTACGACACCCAGCATGTAATAAATTCGCTCCTCAGGATCTCGCTTGAGGATATTCCGCTTGAGGATATCCTCAGGCAGGCGCTCGATCTGATCCTGTCCATTTCCTGGCTGTCTGTTGAATCCCGTGGCGCCATATTCCTTACGGATGATGATACAGACAGCCTGGTATTAAAGGCCCAGAAAGGGCTTTCAGAATATCTGCAGAAGGAATGCTCCCACATTGCATTCGGAAAATGTCTCTGCGGCCGGGCGGCCCTGACCCGCGAGTTCACCTTCGCCGATTCCCTCGACGACCGGCACGAGATAAGTTACGAAGGAATTACGCCACACGGCCACTACTGTGCCCCTATTCTTTTTTCAGGCAAAGCTCTTGGAGTAATAGGCATGTATCTGCGTGAAGGCCATGAGCAGGACGAAAAAGAGGTGGAGTTCCTCAAGGCTATTTCCAACGCCCTTGCCGGGATTATCCAGCGCAAGCGCATAGAGAAGGAACAGGAGAGCCTTATCGCAGAGCTGCAGAATACCCTTTCCAGGGTCTCGCGCTCACAGAAGATGTGGCTCGAAACATTCGACAGCATCGGAGACATGATATCGATACAGGACGCTGAATTCAACATCATCAAATGCAACAGCGCTTTTGCAAGATATTTCGGTCTGGAGCCAAAAGACGTGATAAACAGAAAATGCTACGATTTTTTCCATGCCAGCAACTATCCTGTATTGCCCTGCCCCCAGAAAATAACACTCCGCGAAAACAGGCCGGCAACCGTCGAGATCCTTGAAGAAAGGACAAACAAAATATTTCTGATATCCACGTTCCCCTTCTCTTTCCACGATGCGCAGTTCAACGGCACGATCCATATCGCGAAGGACATTACAGAAGACAGGGAAAAGGAGATGCGACTTATTATGAGCGAGCGGCTGGTATCGCTGGGCCAGATGGCCTCCGGCATAGCCCATGAGATCAACAATCCGCTTGCAGCCATTGCAGGTTGCGCCGAGGGGCTGCTCAACAGGGTAAGAAAGGGACAGTTCAGTCCCGAGCTCTTCGAAAATTACCTGCAGATAATTGAGGAAGAGATCCTGCGCTGCAAAAATATCACCGGCAGCATGCTCTCCTTTGTCAGGGAAAAGACATATGAGAAAAGGGAAGTGGACATCAACGAGGCGTTGAATAAGTCTCTTGAGATAATAGGATTTCAGGGCAGGCTGAAGAATGTACTTCTGAAAAAAGATTTTCAGGCAGGCCTGCGCCTCCTGCAGGGAAATGAGGGCGAATTACGCCAGGTTTTTCTTTCTCTCATCACAAATGCCCTGGATGCTATGGAGGACAGGGGTACCCTCACTATCGAGACAGGCATTAACAACAATGCTGTCGTCATAAAGATTTCCGATACCGGACCTGGCATATCCCCGGTCCATATGAAGAGAATCTTTGACCCGTTTTTCACGACAAAGTCTGACAAAGGGGGAACAGGTCTTGGGCTGTCAATAGCCAGCAAGATCATTTCCAACCATAACGGGACCATTGAGGTCGTCTCGGAAAAAGACAGGGGCACAAGCTTCAGGATACTGCTCCCAATATAACCCGCTCGGGCATTCTGCCCGCCTTGATAAGGCAGATTGCCCGATCAAGGACCTCTCTTTAAGATTTATTCCTTGCAAATCAATACGTTAAGAAATGGCATGGCTCTTGCTGGACTATTTCCAGTATAAAAACCTGACATAATTCGGAGGCTAAATGAAACAAAATTGCTGGGAGTTCAAGAAGTGCGGGAGACAGCCGGGCGGCTCGCATGTTGACGAGTTCGGAATATGTCCCGCCACAACGGAGATAAGACTTGACGGTGTACACGAAGGGAAAAAAGCAGGCAGGAGCTGCTGGATTCTGGCAGGTACACTATGCAAGGGTGAGATCCAGGGGACCTTTGCACAGAAGTACAAGAACTGCGAAATCTGCGATTTTTACAAACAGGTAAAACAGGAGGAATTCCCGAGGTTTATGCTTTCAGCGATGCTCCTGAAGAGATTGAACCAGGCACCTGAATCTGACAGGCAGACTTGCAGCGTCTCAACACAATAAAACCGCTGATGATGCAGCAGTCAGGTAAGTAGAAGCTCAACCGTCTATTTAGCCCTCAAAAGAGAGGTGAACGCAGATGAAAAACAGAAGGATTCTTCTTGTCGACGACGAAAAGAGGATTTTGGAGATATTCTCATTGATGCTTACGGATCTGGGTTACTCCGTAAAGACCTCTTCCCGGCCTGATGACGCCATCCAGCTGGTCTCTGCGGAAAGATTTGATATTGTCTTCCTTGACCAGTTCCTGGGTCCCATTACCGGACTTGAGCTGATGCATCAGATGTCGGCAATAGACCCAGAGCTCTATTTTGTGATCATAACAGCCAATGGTAGCCAGGAACTTGCAGTCGAAGCCCTGAAAAAAGGCGCGTCGGATTTTATCAGCAAACCTTTTTTTGTCACTGATCTCCTGAAAAGTATCGAATACATAGGCAAGAAAAAAGACCTCGCCGTCCAGAAAAAAAAAATATTGCTGACCCTTGAGACAAAGGTCAATGAAAGGACGGATGAGCTGAAGAAGACACATCTTGATGTTCTGTCGTCTCTGGCACAGGCCATAGAGAAAAGAGATCTTGGTACCTACGGCCACTGCAAGAGAGTTTCAGGATATTGTGAGCTGATCGCAGCCGCCATAGGACTCGACAGCCGTGAGCGGCACTATCTCGGGATTGCCGCAACGCTTCATGACATCGGCAAGATAGGCATAAGTGATTCTGTTCTCGGCAAGAAAGGCCCTCTGGATGACAGCGAGAAGGCTATCATAAAAAGCCATTCCCAAAAAGGGGTGGAGATACTGAAGCCGCTGAAGCATTTCGGACCTGTCCTTCCTGCTATCCTGCACCATCATGAAGGCTACGACGGTTCAGGCTATCCTCACGGGCTGTCAGGGCAGGAGATCCCCCTGCATGCACGGATAATAAGTGTCGCAGATACCTATGACGCCATACTTTCTACTCGCCCGTATCGGCCCGCAGCAAGGCATGAAAAGGCTCTAAGCGAGCTGATGGAAAATGCAGGCAGGCAGTTTGACGGGGAAATCGTCAGGGCCTTCGTGCATACCCATACGACACAACTTTAATTTTGTTATCTCGTTTATTGCGGGACTGACTATGACCACGGCTCCGGTTACATGCGAGGGGACCTTAGGCGATCTGTTACCCTGGTTTCCTTGCATGAAGGAGTTTCTTTGACGCGCTCCTGACAGCCTCGGCTACGTTTTTATTCTTCTCGAGAACCACCAGGTCTTTTGTCTTGAGATCACTTACATGTGTGACCGCTATCCCTGGAGGTGTCTTTGGGTTAGTGACAATACCGTGGACAATCGCATAAGTCTTCATCCACTCCCTGTTCTTCGAAATCCTTCGCAGCGCCTCCTCAAGAACTGATCTGGACTTGGCGATCATCTCAATCTCGGACTCGGTAATCTTGCCGTTTTCCAAAACGCTCAGCATAACCTCCTTGTTGGAATCACGCGCAAGGATTCCCCTTATTTCGCGCCCGCCCTTCAAGGCCAGCTGTACGCGGGCCGACACGCTGAGTTTTTGGATCTTTGTGGTGAGGCTCTCCCGCCTCGTCTCCTGCGGGACCTCCGCCTTTACCAGTCCTGTCTGCCGGACGGCAGGAACGTTCAAGGTCCCCGCAATAAAATTCTTTACGTCCTCGGGCGTATTATCGTTGTCAATCAGAAGCCTCAATATCTCGGGACGCTGCAGATTTGCCCTTGCTATCTCACCGTAAACATCCGGTTCAGAAGCATCCTCAATAAGCACCTCAATAACTTCCTGCGATGCCATAGCATAATCGAGTCCTATCAGTATCTTTGGTTCTTCCATTATCCTCTCCCTAAATAGATAAAATACTCTATGTTGCCTTTCTGGCCATGAACAGGAGATTCGAAAACACCCAGCACTCTGAAGCCCATCTCTTCGGCGCCAATGCGTATTTTTTCAACTGTCGAAAGACGTTTGGATTCATCCTTTATTATGCCTCCTTTTTCGACCATTCCCTTTCCGACCTCGAACTGAGGCTTGATCAGGGCGATCACAGCCCCCTTTGGCTGAAGAAAATCGAGCGCTTTGGGCAGTACCTTCAGAAGCGAGATAAAGGACACGTCAATGACAGCCAAATCTATGGGCTCGGGTATCGCTGCCTTGTCCAGATGCCGTATGTTCGTCTTTTCAAGCAAGGTCACCCTCGGGTCATGCCTGAGGGACCAGTCAAACTGTCCATATCCGACGTCTATAGCATACACCTTTGCAGCATTTTTTTTCAGTACGCAATCCGTAAAGCCGCCGGTCGAACATCCGATATCCATGACTATCTTTCCCTCAGGATCCATCTGAAAAAAGTCCAGGGCAGCCGCCAGTTTTAATCCGCCCCTGCTTACGTAAGGCAGATCATCTTCGCTGAGGCTGACATGCATGCGGCTGCTGACAATTGTGCCGGCCTTAGTGACCTGCTTCCCCTCAACCAGGACCTTTCCCTCCATAATCAGCGCCTTTGCCCGCTCCCGGCTCTTCACCAGACCCTTGTCAACAAGGATCTTATCCAGCCTGTCTTTTTCGGCCACAGCGCCAATCTCTCCAGCGTCGGAAGGTGTATCCGTCATTTATTAATGAATGTCGTCTCTTTGACAAGTGAGGAGGCAGCCAGGAATATACCATCCTCGTCAATGCCGTACTTGCTGCGCAGTCTCTGCTGAGCGCCCTGCTCCACAAACCTGGCCGGAATGCCAAGTCTTCTGACCTTCACCCCGCTCATTTCCGCATCGCTGAGACATTCTATAACAGAACTTCCGAATCCACCCTCCAGGACATTCTCCTCAACAGTAACAATCCTGGGTATCCTTGCGGCAAGCGCGACCAGAAAGTCCCTGTCAATGGGCCTGATAAACCGCGCATTCACCACCATCGCGTCTATTCCCGCTCTGCTCAGCCTTTCAGAGGCCCTCAAGGCAGGGACAACGCAATTGCCGACAGCGATAAGGGCAATGTCATTTCCGTATCTCACTGTTTCGCTGTGACCGAGCGCAATCTCAGGGGAGGATGCCAGTGGAGCCGGTATCTTGCCGCGCGGGTAGCGTATCGCAGACGGCCCGTCAATACTGAGGGAAAACCGGAGCATCTGTCGTAATTCAGCGCCGTCTTTCGGAGACATCACAACAAGATTCGGAATATGCCTCAAAAAAGAGATATCGAAGAGGCCGTTATGAGTCGGCCCGTCGTCACCGACAATACCGGCCCGGTCTATGGCAAAGACCACAGGCAGATTCTGGATGCAGACGTCGTGGATGATTTCATCGTATGAACGCTGGAGAAATGTGGAATAGATGGCGACCACAGGCCTCAAGCCTCTCGTTGCCATACCTGCAGCGAAGGTAACGGCATGCGGCTCTGCGATCCCTACATCATAAAAACGGTCAGGATACGTCTCTGCAAAGCATTCAAGCCCGGTGCCCTCCTTCATCGCTGCGGTAACAGCAATGATTCTTTTGTCCTCCAGGGCCATCTCGGTGAGGCTCTGCCCGAAGACGGCGCTGTATGGCATTCCTTCTCCAGATGCTATGAGTGAGCCTGTCTCGGGTTCAAATGGGCCCACCCCGTGGAATATGCAGGGGTCCTTTTCGGAAAACTCGTACCCCTTCCCCTTCTTCGTTATCACATGAACAAGTGTAGGGGAGTTCGAAGTCCTTATCGCCCTAAGGGTATCGACGATGAGTTCAGTGTTGTGACCGTCAATAGGACCAATATAGTCAAAGCCGAGTTCCTCAAAGAGCATGCCCGGCAGGACAAGTCCCTTTATGGTCTCTTCCGCCTTCTGGGCGATTTTAGCAACCGGTCCTCCCAGTCTGGGTATGCCTTCAAGAAACGTCTTTGTCTCCTTCTTGATTTTCCGGTATAACTCTCCTGTCAGTATCCTGTTCATATATGCCGACAGAGCGCCCACATTCTGTGATATGGACATCTCGTTGTCGTTCAGTATAACGATGAGATCCTTTTTCAGATGACCAGCGTGATTGAGTCCCTCAAATGCGAGACCGGCAGTCATTGCCCCGTCACCGATAACAGCGATAACCTTGAAATCTTCCCGGTTCCTGTCCCTTCCCTCTATAATGCCCAGGGCCGCTGAGATGGAGGTGGAACTGTGCCCGGTGCCGAATGAATCATAGACGCTCTCTTGCATCCTTGGAAATCCGGAAAGTCCACCCTCTTTTCTGATCGTCGAAAAACTTTTTCTTCTGCCGGTTATAAGCTTGTGGGTATAAGACTGATGGCCGACATCCCAGATGATCTTGTCCTTGGGAGAGTCGAATACATAGTGCAGTGCCAGGGTCAGCTCCACAACCCCGAGATTGGATGCGAGATGACCGCCGTTTACCGATACGGTCTGTATAATGACATCCCTGATCTCTCCGGCAAGGACCCTGATATCCTCCATCCGGAGTTTTTTCAGATCCGATGGGGAATCGATCGCTTCAAGAAACATCAGCTTCTCCTGTTCAGCAGGTACTGTGCAATCTCCCTGAGGGGATCAGCTTCTGCAGGAAATATATCGAGAGACGACAGGGCATCCGAGATCAATTGATTAGCTATCTCGCGCGACTTCACTACACCGTACAGCCTTGGATAGGTCATCTTCTTCCTGTCCTCATCAGAGCCCCGCGGCTTGCCAAGCTCCTCGGTCTCTCCTTCTACATCCAGTATATCATCAATCACCTGAAAAGCGAGGCCTATCTTCTGACCGAACCGGGACATTGCGGAGAACTCTTTATCGCCGCTCCCCCGCAGGATCGGACCAAGTCTCACTGAAGCAAGGATAAGAGCAGCAGTCTTATTCCTGTGGATAAATTCCAGTGTCCCTTCATCCGGTTCTGCTTTTTCGGAGAGCATGTCCTGTACCTGTCCGGCCACCATGCCCCTTGCGCCGGAGGCAAGCGCTATCTCCCGTGAGGCACGCAAGAGGTGCGACACGGGGAGCGACGGAGACCATGAAGGATCAGAAAGTATGCAGAAGGCCTCGGTAAGCAACGCGTCACCTGCAAGGATCGCAACAGCCTCCCCATAGACTTTATGGTTAGTCGGTTTTCCTCTCCGCAGGTCGTCGTTGTCCATAGCCGGGAGGTCATCGTGGATAAGAGAATAAGTATGGATAAGCTCAAGAGTGGATGCATAGGCCAGGATCTCCGGCGCTGTTCCTCCGCATGCCTCAAACGCGGCCAGTGCGAGGATGGGCCGTATACGCTTCCCGCCGGCGAAGAGGGAATAGAGCATGGCCTCCTGAAGTACAGGAGGTCTTATCTGTTCCCTGAAATAGGAACGGAGAAAGGAATCGACAGCCTCCTTCTGTCCGTTCAGATATTTTTTTATATCCATTCCGTGAAATGATGAATGCGGCAAGGTTGTCTCCGGCCTTACAGGAGTTTCATTCCCACTCTATCGTGCCGGGCGGTTTTGAGGTGATGTCGTAAACAACCCTGTTGATGCCCTTTATCTCATTGATCACCCTGTTTGATATTTTTTCCATGACATCGTAGGGGATCTTTGCCCAGTCGGCCGTCATGCCGTCAAGGCTCGTTACCGCCCTCACCGCAACGACACTTTCATAGGTCCTTTCGTCCCCCATCACCCCTACACTCTTGATAGGGAGAAGCACGGCAAAGGCCTGCCAGATCGACTTATACAGACCTGCGGCCTTGATCTCTTCAAGCACTACAGCATCCGCTTCCCTGAGCAGCTCAAGCCTGCCTTCGGTTATCTCACCGATGCAGCGTATGGCCAGGCCAGGCCCGGGGAAGGGCTGCCTCCAGCAGATCTCCTCAGGCAGGCCCAGTTCCTCTCCGAGGATCCTGACCTCATCCTTGAATAATTCCCTGAGCGGCTCCACAAGTTTCAATTTCATGACCTCCGGAAGGCCTCCCACATTATGATGACTCTTGATGACCGCTGACGGGCCTTTGAAAGAAACGCTCTCAATGACATCGGGATAAAGTGTTCCCTGAGCAAGAAATTCTGCATCCCTGATCTTTTTTGCCTCTTCCTCAAAGACCGCTATGAACTCGTTCCCGATGATCTTGCGCTTCTTCTCCGGATCAGTAATGCCTTTCAGCCCATCGAGAAACCTCTTCCTCGCTTCAATATAAAGCAGGCGGATATGGAAGTGGTCTTCAAACGTTCTCTTTACCTTCTCTGCCTCTCCCTTTCTCAGAAGCCCGTTATCAACGAAGATGCAGGTCAGGTCGGCTCCGATTGCCCTGTGAATGAGCAGGGCCACGACAGAAGAATCCACTCCTCCGCTGAGGGCGCAGACAACCTTCTTGCCGGCTACCTTCTGTCTGATATCTGCAACAGACCACTCAATGAAGGACGCCATCTCCCAAGTGGGACTGCATCCGCAGATGCCGAAGACAAAATTATGGAGGATCCTCATCCCTTCCTCCGTATGTACCACCTCGGGATGAAACTGCATCGCATAGAACTTTTTCTTCACCTCCGCCATAACCGCTATCGGGGAGTTGCCGGTATGTCCGATGATCGAAAAGCCCCCGGGTAGCTCTTCTATCCTGTCGCCGTGGCTCATCCAGACGCGTGATTCCTGCGATATTCCCCAGAGCAGGTCAGCGTCGTTATCCACCAGCAGTGCCGCCCTGCCGTATTCGCGTTTCACCGCCCTTGCCACCTTTCCACCAAGGTAATGAGCCATCAGCTGCATTCCGTAACATATCCCCAACACCGGGATGCCGAGCCTGAATACCTCAAGGTCAGGCGCAGGCGCCCCTTCATCATATACGCTGGATGGCCCTCCTGAAAGGACGATACCCCTGGGGTTAAATTCCCGAATCTTTTCGATCGGCGCGTTGAATGGAAAAATTTCCGAATATACCTTGCTCTCTCTTATCCTGCGGGCGATCAGCTGCGTATATTGAGAGCCGAAATCGAGAACCAGTATCTTTTCTTCATGCATGGCTTATGGTTAATCTCCTGTTCCGTTAATGTAAAGATTAAAAGGCAAAAATGAGAGGTTCCCGTTATCTGAGAGCCGGAGCGAAACACGCACTTCGACTTTTTACCATTCGGGCCTGTAATTAGGGGCTTCCTTGGTTATGATAACATCATGGACATGGCTTTCCCTCAAGCCTGCATTGGTTATCTGTATGAACTTCGCCTTTCTCCTGAGTTCGGCCAGGCTCCCTGCACCGCAGTAACCCATGCCGGAACGAAGGCCGCCGAGAAGCTGGTTGACGCTGTGCGAAACTGCCCCTTTATAGGGGACCCTCCCTTCGACTCCTTCAGGGACCAGTTTCTGAACCTCGACACCCTCCTGCTGATACCGGTCTCTGGCGCCCTGCTCCATTGCACCGATCGAACCCATGCCCCTGTAAACCTTGTAGCTTCTTCCCTGAAAAAGGACGACCTCTCCGGGAGATTCGTAGGTACCCGCAAAAAGGCTCCCGATCATAACAGAATATGCGCCTGCCGCAAGCGCCTTTGCAATATCGCCAGAATATTTGATACCACCGTCAGCGATCAGGGGAATATTGAATTTCCTGGCGACCGAATAGCAATCCATAATCGCGGTCAGCTGTGGCACTCCGGCCCCTGCAACGATCCTCGTCGTGCAGATGGAGCCAGGGCCGATACCTATCTTGACAGCGTCAGCTCCCGCCTTAATGAGATCAAGGGTCCCTTCGGCTGTAGCAACGTTTCCGGCGATTACGTCAATATCATATTTTTTCTTGATAGCCCTGAGCGTGGAGATGACCGGTTTTGAATGTCCGTGCGCAGTATCTATAACAAGGACATCCACGCCCGCATTGATCAGCATCCCGGCCCGCTGCATGGTGTCTTCACCAGTGCCTATGGCGGCGCCTGCGATCAGCCTGCCAAGTTTATCCTTGCAGGAATTCGGATACTTCTTCTTCTTCTCGATGTCTTTTATAGTGATGAGACCCTTCAACCTGAACTCTTTGTCAACAATAGGCAGCTTTTCAATCTTGTATTTGTTCAACAGGCCCTTAGCCTCCTCCAGGGTCGTCCCTGCCCCTGCTGTCACAAGACGCTCCTTAGTCATCACCTCAGATACCTTCTTGGTGACCTTTGTCTCAAACCTCAGGTCTCTGTTGGTGAGAATGCCGACAAGCCTGCCGTTAACGGTAACCGGAACCCCGGAGATCCTGTACCGTTCCATCAAGGCCATCGCCTCCGATATCCGCGCATCAGGAGAAACAGTTATAGGATCAATGATCATGCCGCTCTCCGACTTCTTCACCTTATCCACTTCAAGTGCCTGTTTCTCTGGAGCCATGGCCCTGTGGATGATGCCGATGCCACCTTCTCTCGCAACGGCTATCGCCATCGCGGCCTCTGTCACCGTGTCCATGGCAGAACTCAGGATAGGTATATTGATCTTTATCCTGCTTGTCAGACTGGTAAGTATATCAACTTCTCTGGGGAGTACCTCGGATTTTGCGGGCAGTAACAGAACGTCATCGAACGTCAATCCGGTTTTGATATTTATAGCCATTCGCCTCTCCTGATTTTTCGAAATTTTAACACGATGCAATTTAATAAAGCAATTCGCGCCGATTGAGGTATATGCGCAATTTTATGCCCATTTTACCCTTGACAGTATATGCATTTTTTATTATAGTTTTTCCGGACTGTATTTCCCTGAAAGAGCAACGTATTGCCCATATCGGGAAAGACATTTTGCGTAAATATCCGAATCATGCTAATATATGCCTGGCATACTTTTTGTTCCTGTGTTTCAGGAAGAAATTTGATCAATGAAAGGGGGTGAAGAGATGAGGTTATCAGTATTATTCGTAGCACTGATCGTTGTTATCGCATTTGTCGGCAGCGCACTGGCAGTTCCTCCGGGAAAGACCGTGGAATTCGCAGGCGGCGCTCAGGGTAAGGTCATGTTTGACGGCAAGACCCACGCTGACAAGGGCAATAAGTGCAATGACTGCCACACAAAGCTTTTCCAGATGAAAAAGGGTCAGTTCCATATGAAGAAGGAAGACCACGGAAGCGATAAAGGCTGCGGCGCATGTCATGACGGCAAGAAGGCATTCAGCCAGAAGGACGAGGCTAACTGCGGAAAGTGCCATAAGAAATAATCAAAGACTGCGGCATTAGAAATAAAAAGGCCCGGCAACTCACCGGGCCTTTTTATTTGTCGACTTACTGTAAGATCAGATTCTGGTGAGCCAGGACTCGTATTTCCTGTTTTTCCCCTTGACGATATCGAAAAATATCGTCTGCAGCTTTTTCGTTATCCTGCCGCGCGTTCCGCTTCCCACGACCCTGCCGTCAACCTCCCTGATCGGGGTCACTTCGGAAGCCGTACCGGTGAAGAAAGCCTCGTCAGCGATATACAGTTCGTCTCTCGTGAAGCGCTCTTCCTTCACCTCGATCCTGTTATCCCCAGCTACTTTGATAATACTGTCCCTCGTTATCCCCTCAAGGATGGAGGTAAGGGGAGTGGTCTTGATATAATTGTCGCGCACCATAAAGATATTTTCGCCGCTCGCCTCGGATACATATCCCTCGGTATCCAGCAGAAGGGCCTCGTCACAGCCGCAATCGATAGCCTCTTTCTTGGCAAGCTGGGAATTCACATAGTATCCGCAGACCTTTCCCCTCGTCATATCAACGTTGACGTGATGCCTAGTAAAAGAAGATACCTTCACGCGTATACCTTTTTGGAGACCTTCATCGCCCAGATAGGCTCCCCAGGGCCATACGGCTATCGAGACGCTGACGGGATTTCCCTTGGGATACAGTCCCATGGCGCCGTATCCCAGATATACAAGGGGCCTGATATAGCACTCTTTCATTTTGTTGACCCTGACAGTCTTGATAATGGCATCCCTGATCTCCTTTTTTGTGAAGGGAATCTCCATCATGAAGATATGCGCAGAATCAAAGAGCCTCTCAACATGTTCGTCGAGACGGAATATCGCAGAACCTTTTTCAGTCCTGTAGCATCTTATCCCTTCGAAAACGCCGAGGCCGTAATGCAGGGTATGGGTGAGGACATGCACCTTCGCATCGTCCCAGTCCACGAATTTTCCGTCCATCCAGATTTTGGAAGTTTTATCTAACACTGTGGTTTATTAAAGCAATATGAAACGGCATGTGTCAACCCTCATTCACCATCAATTTGAGCGGAAACTTCATTTGAGCGGATTCAGCGGCGTGTATCGCATCATCGGAACGGTGACGGACGCTGGTGTCTCGGAGGGAGCTTCGACCTAGAATGAGTTGAAAATGCAGTTCCCGCGTATAGTTATTGATGGTGAATTCTGGTCAATTAGGAGAGAATTACGAAAGACCCTACATCTTTTCAGGGGCTGTGACGCCAAGAATCGACAGCGCGTCAGTAAGCACGATTCTGATAGCCCTGCAAAGAGCAAGTCTCGCCCTAGTGACTTCCGCGTCCTCAGAGATCACCTTGTACTTGTGATAAAAAGGATGGAACAGCCCAGCAAGTTCCTGAAGATAAAAAGTTATCCTGTGAGGTTCATAAGCCCTGGCAGCACCTTCAAGGATCATCGGATAGGAAAGAAGTTTCTTGATCAGTCCGAGTTCTTCCTCCCCTGAAAGAATTCCCAATTCATCTGCTCCGGGAATATCGAAACTGATCCCCTGCTCTCCGGCATTTCTGATGATGCTGCTTATCCTGGCATTGGCATACTGCACGTAATAAACAGGATTCTCTGCTGAACTGGCGGTCACGACGTCGATATCGAAATCTAGATGACTGTCGGCCTTTCTGGTCAAAAACATGAATTTTGTGTTGTCGGAGCTGACCAGCTCAACCACCTCGCTGAGAGTCACAAAGTTGCCGGCCCTTTTGGACATCTGAAAAGGCTCTCCGTGCTTAAGGAGATTCACCATCTGGACCAGGATCACCCTGAACCTGGAGC
>JACRHE010000031.1 GCA_016217695.1 Nitrospirota bacterium
ATGTGCGGTGGCTATCCGGTCATCTATACGCTTGCTGTGGCCCGGGGGCTTGGCGCCACAAACGGCACTCTTTTCAAGTATGCTAATTCCGGCGATGTCAGCGGTTCAAAGGGTAATGTAGTAGGTTATTCAGCAGTCGGTATCTATAAAAGTCCTCTCACGAAGGAGGAAAAAGACCGTCTGCTCTCGCTGGCAAAAGATACGATCTACGAATTCATAACTCATGGCAAGATTCATGACACGGAGATAAAGAACTCAAAACTGGCCGCAATGGGTGCGGCCTTTGTCACGATAAACCGCAACGGCCGGCTCAGGGGATGTATCGGCAACATCAAGCCTGTCATGCCTCTTTATAAGTCCGTTATAACGAACGCCGTATCTGCAAGCTCAAAGGACCACCGGTTCCAGCCCATGAAAAAAGAAGAGCTGAAAGACATGGAAGTTGAGGTCTCAGTCCTTTCTCCCCTCGAACCTGTTTTTAACGTAGAGGATATCGTGATCGGCAAGCACGGGCTGTATCTTGTGTATGAACAGACCAGCAGCGTTTTTCTGCCTCAGGTCCCTGTTGAGTTCGGATGGGACCTGAACACCTACCTCGAAAACCTTTCTCTTAAGGCAGGGCTTCCGAAGGATGCATGGAAAACAGCCCAGTTATTCACCTTCACAGCTGAAGTTATCAAATAAAAGCCGGACATAAACAGAGAGGCGTCTACCTTTCACGGGCACGCCGAAAAAACTTTTCGTCAGTAGAGGAAGGCCTTTATATGACCCGGCAATGTGCTCTGCTCAAACAAGAGGAAATTCCGATAACTGGGGCTTACGAAAACTCTTTAGAGGCAGTGGCCGTGAAATAATCGCTGTTTCACGAATAATTCCGACTTCTGTCTCCTGACCTCCTGCCTTGCCGTCTTTAATGCACGTATTTCCGCAATCTCTGCAGAACATCTATATGAAGCTGCTCGCTCGGGATAATCCGAAAGACAACGCCTTTTCGGGACATCTGTCCGTCGTTCATGGGCAGATAAGTGGCGGCAAAAAATCCGCCATGTTCTTTTTCGAGATCGGGCCTTTCCCTGAACATGGTATCAAGAATCAGTTCGGACTTATACTGCACCAGCCTCATCCTCCTGTTTACTTCAGGATCATCGCTGACAGGGAACCTTGCTACTACAAGAATAAGATCCACATGAGATCTGGTATGTTCATCGGATAGTATCGAATGGAAGGTATTACCCAGCTTCCTGAGGATTATTGGCGCCGTGTCTCTCATGTTATGCTGACCGTCAAACAGAAGCGCGTCGTCAACGTAGATTGTCCCAAGCGTAAAACTTACACCTTTTATGCCCTCAGCATCAAATTCCTTCCGGAGCGCTGAGTTAATGGCATCGGCGAACTCATTCCTCGGCTGCGAAAGAGCAAGTGCAGGCTCAAGAAATCTCTGGATCTTGACCGCCCTGTAATAGAGCAGTCCGCTCAGGAGCAACAGGCCGACCAGTGTAAGGCTCAGAATGGGGCCGGGGGGAATGACTAATCTCCTTACAGAGGCCAGTTTCATCAGGCTTTAGCCTCCAGCAGCCTGAGGTTCTTTACAGCCAGATCAACATCCTGCTCAGACATGGCGGTGGGATGATGAATCGCCTTGTTCCGCAATCTCAGGACCTGCTGAAACAATCCTTTTTTGTAGTGGTTGATGCGATAGTTTCTCTCCAGTTCCTTAAGGCAATCATAAAGCCCCGGCGCAGAATGTCCCAGCATCCTGCGAGTGAAGGTCCTGAGCCTCGTCTCCAGATAATGTCCGAGGATCAGGGATGCAACGACCTTCTCCCCTTTGCGGTAATACTCCATAGCCTGCTCCAGGGAGACCCCGTCTGTGAAGATGTTGATATTCTCTCTTGATTCAGACTCGCCGGGGGCAAGACTCTGTATCTTCTGGTACACCTCGAGGCATTTGTCCATATCATCCTTTTCCAGGTAAGACTCTGCAAGGATGAAGAGCTCCTTGACCTTGTCCGCAACATCCTTCTGCTTAAAGGCAAAGTAATATGCCTGACGCAAGGCCTCGGTCTTGTCATCCTTCTTGTCAAGCACGTCAAAATGCCTTGCCCACCTCTTGCCCTTCAGAACATTATCCCTGGTGAAGCGGAAGAGCTGCTCGGAGACCTCGGCCTTGTTCAGCTTTCCGCTAATCACGATAATATTGAGGGTCGGATAGCCTTCGAAGATCTCCGGCAACGCATCTATTCCCTCATTCATGCGGTCAAACTCTATATCCAGGGTAAGCAGGTCAAAAAATTCGGACTTCAGTATCTCCTTTGCCTGCGCTACGCTGACCGCCTCGCTGAACTTAAGGTCGGATACCTCTGCCCCGATCGCCCGATGGATCTCCAGCTTGAGAAGTTCCCTGTCTTCGTAGTCGTCGTCGGCAATAAGGACCTTAAACATACAACGCCTCTTCAATAAAGGGAAGATTAATGATGATCTCCGTACCCACTCCCGGCCTGGTATATTCCTTGCCTACCCTGATCTTGCCGGCGTGCAGCCCTACAACATACTTGGCAAAATAGAGTCCCTCTCCCCATCCCTCCTTCGTGCGTTTCCCCTTGTAAAAGCAGCGGTCAGCCTGCCGTTCGTCCATACCGATGCCTTCGTCCCGGAACGAAAGAGAGACATACCTGCGCGTGCTGTCGATATCCATTGAGCAGGACAGGAACATGCGGGCGCGGGGCTGATCCGGCTTCCTGTACTTAATGGCATTGTCAATGAGGTTTTCAAACACCGTCCTCAGGAGGGTCTGAGAAGCGAATATGACGGACTGAGCCCCCTCTCCCCCTTTGCCGGGAAATGCGATGTCGATAAGATCGCTGTGCTGTCTGGAGAGTTCGAGAAGCATTTCCCTGAGATCGACCCGCCTGAAGTCTATAAGAACAGCCTCCCTCTCATCAGATATTTTTTTAAAGATCTCAATATCCGCAAAGAGTTTATCGAAGTTCTCATCGATGCGCTCTGCGGTATCCTGCGGAAGATCAGCCAGCAGATCCAGCCGTCGTTTGATCCTTCCCAGATTATTCTTAAACTCATGTCCTATGGTTGCGGAGATATACCTGATGAATTCATTGCGCCGGGCGATCTCCTGGTTCTTGAGCCGCAGCAGCCTGTTTTCGTGGGTCTTGCGCTGCTTCTGCTGATAGACCAGGGACAGGTAAGCGCTGAATACGGCAAAGGACAGAAACATGACGAAAAGGGAATAGTTGGCCACGTTGCCTGAGGAGTCCAGGAGCCCCTGCATTATCGAGAGGCGCTCGCTGAGGCTCGCCTGTAAAGGTATGGTCGCAAGGCCCTTCCAGGGCATAAGCCACGGAATCAGGCGGTCAAAAGGGACGAAGAACCTATCCAGATAAACCATCCCGAGCAGAAGCCAGATAATGACCATCACAGCAAGCATAATGACATGTCTTACGGCATTAAAAGCTGAGGAAAGAGACATGCTTAATTCTAACCCATCCTGAGATAATTTTACACCGGCGCTTCCAGGTCTCCCATCCCGGAAAGACAGCCCCTTATGATCCTGAGAAGCTTCCGATTCCTGTCATGTTCGCTGACTGACAAGCGCAGGAAGCTCTGATCAAGCCCGCAGATATCGCTGCAGTCACTGAGCATAAACCCGGCACGGGCCAGGGCAGGCATGATCTCCCTGCCTCTGCATTCCCATCTGATCAGAAGCATGTTCGAATCAGATGGATACGTCTTGACGCAGCCGAGCTTAGCCAGCGACCTCACAAGGCTCTGTCGCTCGTCACTGACATATCTCCTTGCCATATTACAGTATGTCTTATCCCTGAGAGCGGCCTGTGCCGCCGCAACAGAGAGGGTATTGACCTCCCATTGGCTCCTCTTCCTCAGTTCTCCGGCCGTGGCAGGGGATGAAACCGCGTACGCCAGCTCCAGACCTGCGAGGCCATAAAAAAGGGCACTCGTCCGGATTACAATGAGTCGGTCCTCCCTGCCTGCTGCAATGGGAAAGCTGTCGTCTTCTGTAAATTCTATCAGCGACTCATCCAGCAAAACGGAGACGTTTTCCGATATCGCGTGCCTTACGATATCCTCAAGATCATCTCTGCCTGCCAGCCTGCCTGTGACGCGGTTGGGGCTGGCGATGATCAGAAGATCCTTTCCCCTTATCTGTCTTATTATCTCCTGCGGGTCAGGCAGAAACCCCGAACCCTCATCCGGGTGAAGATATGAGACCCGGGCGCCTGCGGCCTCTGAGGCCATTTCATAAACAGGCAGGCCAGGCCCTGAAACAAGAACATTTCGCGGCCTGAGGACAGAAGCAGTCAAATATATAAGTTCGCGGATGGAATTTGCAAAAAGAAAACTCTCCGGAGTGACCCCGAATTTCGACGACATGGATTTCCTTAGCCTTGAGGCCTGAGGGTCAGGATATTCCCCGATCTTTTTTACGGCCTTACGGATAGCCGCCTTGACCTTTTTTGAAGGACCGACAGGGCTTATCCCTGAACTCAGATCTGTAACCCGGCTCTCACTCAACGAATATTCGCCTCAAGACCGTATTTATACGGAGCCATGCCAAATATTATAAATCATATTCTTAATAGATTACCCCTCCCGGACTTCAAAGATGAACTCAATCTCGACCGGCGAATTCAGGGGGAGAACGTTGACGCCGACAGCAGCCCTGGCATGCCTGCCTGCCTCGCCAAAGACCTGAAATATCAGATCAGAGGCGCCGTTTATTACCCTGGGCTGTTCAGTAAAATCCATGGAAGATGAGACATACCCAGTAATCTTGACGCACCGGGCCACCCTGTCGAGACTGCCGATTGCCGACTTAAGGACGGCCAGCGCGTTTATGGCAGCAGTCCTGGCGCAGATAACCGCGTCGTCGGCAGAAACCTCTTCACCTACCCGTCCGGGATGTATAAGTTTCCCGTCTTTCATCGGCAGCATCCCGCTCAGGTAAACAAGGTTACCGGTCCTCACAAAAGGGACGTAGGAGCCTAAGGGTTTCGGCAGATCAGGCAGCTCGATGCCGAGGGATTTAATATTTTCTTCTGCAGTCATGTCCCTGCCCTTAATATCTGGCATCGGCAAATTCGACCCAGCCGCCGGCCTCCACAAGCGCCTTGTCGAATCCGGAGATATGGTACTCAAAGGTCTCCCTGCCTTTACCGGTCATGACCGTCAGCTTGTCATTATTAAAATCAACGATGATCTCCGCTCCTCGATCGCTGAGAGCGAAGAGGCTGTCGATGGTCTTTTCAGGAAGCTCAATGGCAAGCATGCCGCAGTTGAACATATTCTGCCTGAATATGCGGGCAAAGCTCACGGCTATCACCACATTGATGTTGTTGACCTCAAAGACCCAGGGCGCATGCTCTCTGGAGGACCCGCATCCGAAATTGGCACGCGTCACGATCACCCCCGCGTCCCGTACAGAGGCGTCCATCGGGCTGAACCCTTCAAGATTGAGGTCCTCAAGCATATGAGGCTTCAGGGCCTCCTTGGATATCTCGGTAAGATATCTCGCAGGTATGATCTCGTCGGTATTGATATCCGAGCGGTCGAGAAAAAGAACCTTTCCTCCAAATTTCTTCATTGCGCAGCCTCCTTGCTGAATTTCCTGGGATCCGCGATCTTTCCCTCTATCGCCGTCACAGCTGCAACAGCAGGACTCATCAGGTGCACCATGCCGCCCCTGCCCATCCTGCCGCTGAAATTGCGGTTTGTCGTAGATGCGCAGACCTCACCCGGCGCAAGCACGCCGTTGCTCATGCCCAGACAGGCGCCGCAGGTAGGGTTGGTAACACAGAAACCGGCATCCATGAATATCTTTATGATCCCCTCTTCATCTGCCTCCCTGAAGACCTTTGTCGTGGCAGGAGAGACTATACCCCTCACCGCCGGCGAAATCTTCCTGCCCTTCAGATACCCGGCGGCAACGCGAAGATCCTCTATCCTTCCGTTTGTACAGGAGCCTATATATATCTGATCAACAGGCGTGCCCTCCATCTCTGAGACATTCCTTGCCTCATCGGGCTTAAACCCTGATGTCACCTGGGGCTCCATGCCTGTCACGTCGATATCGATGATCTTGATGTATTCGCAGCCCTTGTCGGACCACCACTTTCTGAAGTCCTCGATCGCGGCCATCTTGTTTTTGTAGTCGGCAGAGATAAACGGCCAGAGGTAGTCGGCGGTAACCTCATCAGGCATGCATATGCCTGAGGTCCCGCCCGCCTCTATGGCCATATTACAGAGGGTCATCCTGCCCTCCATGGACATGCCTTTTACCACATCGCCGTGGAACTCGATCACGCAGTCAGTGGCCCCCTTTACAGTGAGTTTTTTTATGACTCTTAGGATAATGTCCTTGGCATAGACCCCCTCAGGGACCTTACCGCTGATATTGATGCGGATGGTCCTGGGCTCTCTGAAGGCGCATACACCTTTAAGTATGCCGACCTCGAGGTCTGTTGTGCCGACCCCGGCTGCAAAGGCGCCGAACGCGCCGTGAGTGCAGGTATGAGAGTCGCCCATAATGACTGTAAAGCCCGGTCGTATGAACCCCTGCTCAGGGAAAAGGGCGTGGCAGACCCCGTTGCGGCCTATATCAAAAAAATCCCTGATGTTCTGCCTTTTAGCCCAGTCCCTCAGGATCTTGCCCTGCTGCGCGGTCTTGGTATCCTTTGCAGGGGTGACATGGTCGATCACCACCTTTATCTTCTCCGGGTCAAAGACCCTGTCCTTGCCTCTTGCCACAAGATCATTGATGGCAATGGGAGTGGTAATTTCATGACACATCACCACATCGATGTCCAGCACCTTTGTGCCGGGAAACGGCTCGTCCCTCAGGTGCGACTGAAATATTTTTTGCGCCAATGTTAAAGCCATATTAATACCTTCCTCTTCAATTTTTTAACAGCTCAATTATACCCCAACCCACCACCCCTTTGTGTATGGACCGTATTGGAGCGGATTCAGCGGGCCGTATTGCCTCACCTTGCTGGTGAGGCGGCCCGGTGCCTCGGAGGCCCGATCTGATCGGGACCGAGAATGATGCGAGAATACTGTCCATATACATACACTTTTCCTGACAGTGGATTTTGGTATATTTGATTTCCTTATAATTTTAACATATCATGATGCAGGCAGAAAAAAAGGACATGAAAAATATTTCATCCAGGGAGATATTTCTCACCTTTCTCAAGATAGGCACCTTTGCCTTCGGCGGGGTCTATTCCATGCTCGCCTTTTTTGAGAAGGAACTGGTCGAAAAAAAGGGATGGCTCACCCACGATGAATATGCCGAGAGCGTTGCAATCGGCCAGATGACCCCCGGACCTCCGATAGTTAATACCGGCATCTGCATAGGGTATAGACTTCACAAACTAAAAGGGGCGCTGGCCACTGTCATCGGCCAGGCATTTACAGGCACCCTGCTGGCGATCATTTTGGCAGCCTTCTATCTTAAAACCAGAGACACTCTCCTCCTGAAGTCGGTCATGAAAGGGGTGGGGGCTGCTGTAGTGGGTCTGCTACTGTCAATAATATATAAGATGTCGAAAAATACCATCAGGGATTACATGGCTGCATTCTTTGCTTTGGCGGCCTTTATTGCACTGGCCCTGTTCAGGCTTCACCCCATCGGCCTTATCGCGGCTGCGGGGATACTCGGCTTCATTGTCTATCGGAGAAAACCGGTATGATCCTCCTTAAGTTCTGCTGGATTCTTATCGTTGCCAATGCGCTTACCATCGGCGGGGGATATGTCATGCTGCCGATGCTTCAGCAGGAATTCGTCGAGAAAAACCACTGGCTGACAAATCAGGAATTTCTTGATGCCATCGCCTTCGGACAGGTCACGCCCGGTCCCCTTACCGTCATGAATGCGTTTATCGGTTATAAGATCCATGGCCTTACCGGCGCTATACTCGCCATGATCAGCTCATATCTTCCGTGCATTATCATCGTCACAGCAGTCGCAAAGTTTTATTATGGCTATAAGAACTCCGTGATCGTCAATTCGAGCTTCAGGGGCATAAAGGCTGCTGTGATCGGACTGCTGGCAGCTGTAGCTGTCTCACTGGGAAATACATCCCTCGTTGACCCTGCAACATTCGGCATTGCCGTGATCAGCTTTGCCGTCATCGCCTTCACAAAGATAGACCCTTCCTTTGTGATCATCGGCTCCGGGGTTGTCGGGGCTTTACTTCTTTAGCAGTATTCTGATATTTTTTACCGGACGCACACACACGACTCACACATTACCCGGGTGCGGGGAAAAAACTGCTTGACTGCAAGAGGGTTCACAGCTCGACAGACACATAGTATTCTCCGTAAAAAGATGTGAGCTCAAAACAAACTGGCGATTTCAAGAAATTTTTTGACTGTACCCGGGTAATACAAAGTCATTTCTTAATAGCACGAGTTTAATGACGCCAAGGAGGACTTGAACCATGCTGATCGGTATAATTTCCGACACACATGACAATATGCCCCAGATAAGAAAGGCTGCGGAGTTTTTTGCTGAAAAAGAGGTCGGCCACGTGATCCATGCAGGAGACTTCAGCGCCCCCTTCACCTTCAGGATATTAAAGGGGCTCTCCTGCGGCTTTACAGGCATCTTCGGCAATAACGATGGCGACAAGCTCCTTCTGAAGAAGATGTCCGACGGTAAGGTCTACAGACAGCCCCATATCTTTGAGCTGGAAAACAGGAAAATAGTCGTTGTTCACGAGCATCATATTGTTGATGCGCTGGCGTTGAGCGGGCTCTATGACCTGGTCATCTTTGGGCATACCCATATACCCGAGATCAGGACAGAGGGAAAGACCCTGGTTGTGAACCCCGGTGAGGCCGGCGGCTGGCTCTACGGTAAATCGACCGTCGCGCTTGTCGATCTTTCCCTGATGAAGGCCGAGATAATCGAGCTTGCAACCTGAGATCATATCCCGAATTCCTCACCCTTTTCAGGAACATGGGTCTTATTCTGAAACCGTTCTCTGATCTTCTTCTGAAACTCGAGAGAGACGTTTTCTTCTCCATGGATAATAAAGATCTCGGGCGAGCTTGTAAAACGCCCTATCCAGTCAAGAAGCTCTGTCTGGTCGGCATGCGCTGAAAACCCTCCGAGGGTATGTATCGCGGCCCTGACAACAATCTGCTCGCCGAGCACATCGACAGCCCTGGCTCCGTCCACTATCTGTCTTCCGAGGGTACCTTGCGCCTGGTATCCTACAAAGACGATGCTGCATTCGTCTCTCCAGAGGTTATGCTTGAGGTGGTGCCGTATCCTGCCGCCTTCGCACATGCCCGAACTCGCGATGATAATGGCCCCTTTTCTGATCCTGTTGAGCGCCATTGAATCCTCTGTTGTCTTAGTGAAATGTATCTTCATCCCCTCGCTGCTCTCTGTACTGAAGAGACGCCTTGCCTCCTCGTCGAAATAATCCTGATGGGCCTCGTAGACCCTTGTGATGCCCTCTGCAAGCGGACTGTCGATATAGACATTTATATTGAAGAGCCTTCCTTCCCTGACCAGCTTATTAAGGATAAAGAGGGTGTCCTGAGTCCTTCCGAGGGCAAAGGACGGGATGATTACATTGCCTCCTCTTCTGAAGGTATCCTTTATGACGGAAACCAGCTCATTAATCGATTCCGCCATGCCCTTATGGTTTCTGTTGCCGTAAGTGGATTCTATGGTGAGATAATCGGCTTCAGCGACAAAGACAGGGTCGTTGACAATGGG
>JACRHE010000032.1 GCA_016217695.1 Nitrospirota bacterium
AACACCTGTGTCGATTTTTTCGCCGAAGGTTGCGATGAGCCTCACAAGTTCGGCTTCGAGCTCTCCTACGAGTTTGATCACCTTCTTTATCGTCTGTCCTGTGAGGTCCTGAAACGACTGAGTCGTAAGTATCTCCGTTAGATCATCCTCAAGTCCGTTTTTGAACTTTCTGAGATATTCCGCCGATTCCGGGGGCCCCTGCAGATTCCTTATATGCGTGCTCAGCTCGTCCATCATCAGGATATACTTCTCTATGATACTCATGGTCTTGTTGGCAGCCTCTTCTGTCTTATCTATGACAAAGTGAAGCCTGTCAACCGCATTCGGCATCTCCGTGGCCGCCAGTCCCTTCAACCTGGGGTCAAGCGCCTCCTTAAAGCTTCTGACCGAGTCATGCAGCTTTCTGGTAACCTTACCGACCTCGTTGAACAGATCACCCTGCCCTTTTTTAATGATGCTCTGGATGCATGCATCGGCCTTATCGTTGTCCTGCTCGGCAAGAGCGTTTATGAAGTTCATCATGTCGTCGAATATCACAAAGCGGGGGTCATTGGGGTCTATACCTTTTTTCACAAGAAACTCCTTTGCATCATGGATCTATTTCAACCTGATATATCCGGCCATGGTCTGTCTTTTTTTTACGACCTCAACCTTATTCGCCTCATCTGTCTTCTGAACATCGAGCACAACATCCTCGAAAAGGCTCGCGTCTTCAAATGGAATAAGTTTTTTCGTATCGAGAAGGACAACCAGCCGGTCATTTAACCTCGCCACACCCTCGATCTGCTCCCTGCTGTCGCGGAGGACGGATTCGGGATGCTCTATCTCTGTTTCTTCTATGTTGATGACGCCCGTGATGCCGTCAACGAGGACGCCGAAGGTCATCCTGCCGCTTGCCACGACAATGACCTTGCCCCCCTTATCTCCGCTGTCACCGAGCCTCACGAGTTTCTTGAGATTGAGAATCGGGATCACCGCTCCCCTCAGGTTTGTAATACCCTCAATATAGTCGGGGGATTGCGGCATCCTGGTGATCACAGGGGTATTGACGATCTCCCTGACCTTGAGAATGGGTATCGTGTACTCGCCGGCATTAAGATGGAAACCTATATACTGCTGCATGCAGCTCCTCCCTAAATCTTTTTTGCGACTCCGTTGATGCTGCGGGATATGCCTGCAAGGTCGAGGATCAGGACGACCTTGCCATCTCCTGTTATCGTTGCGCCGAGGATATACGCCGAAGACGCCTCTACCCCGTCTATCGCCTTGATCACAACCTCTTCCTGTCCCAGCATCTCATCCACTGCAAGACAGAATTTTGTATCTCCTATGGCCACGACGATCGCATATCTCTGCTCCGAATGACCTCCTCCGTTGTGGCCGAGGACATCCGTCAGTTCGAAGACGGGACAGACCTTGCCCCTGATCACGAGGACCTTCTGATCGACTACAGCAGCAATATCGTTTCCTGCTACCTTAAGTATCTCCTCAATAGGCGCCAGAGGCACGGCATACACGGAGTTCCCGGCACGAACCATGAGGGCATGAACTATCGCGAGCGTCAGAGGTATGCTTATCCTGAAGACAGAGCCTATATCCTTTTTTGTCGTCACCTCAACGTATCCGTTGAGTTTCGATATATTGGTCTTTACCACATCCATGCCCACGCCGCGCCCGCTCAGCTCGGTAGCCACGTCAGACGTCGAAAAACCCGGCAGAAAAATGAGGTTTATCGCGGCTTCCTCTGTCATCCTCTGGAATTCATCTTCACTGATAAGCCTTTTTTCAAGCGCCTTTTTCTTCACCCTCTCCAGATCGATGCCCTTGCCGTCATCGCTCACCTCGATCACGATCTGATTTCCCTTCTGATAGGCGCTGATCGAGATCGTCCCTCTCTCTGTCTTGCCCTTTCTCCGTCTTTCCTCTTTTGCTTCAAGGCCGTGGTCTATGGCGTTCCTGATTATATGGACCATAGGGTCGCCTATCTGCTCGATTACGGACTTATCGACTTCGGTCTCCTCCCCCGTTATCTTCAGCTCAACATCCTTGCAGAGCGCTCCGGCCATGTCTCTTACCATGCGCGGGAACTTGCTGAATACCTTTTTGATGGGCTGCATCCTCATCCTCATTACAGCAAGCTGCATGTCCGAGGTAACAAGGTCAAGAAAAGATACGGTCTCAAAAAGAGTCTCCACATGCGTGTCGTCGGAATACTTTGACTCGAGATAATTGACTAAATTCAGAAGCCTGTTGCGCACGAGCACCACTTCCCCTGTCAGATCCATAACATTGTCTATCCTGTCTATGTCTACCCTCAGCGTCTGGAGCGCCTCTTTTTTTTCGGCAGCCTTTTCCGCCGCAGGCTCCGCCGCCTGCACAACCTCGGCTTCCGTGACCCCGGAAGTACAGACAGTCTCTTTCGTCTGCTCAGGCATTTCCTGGGGAGATTCAGGCTCCGTCTGTTCCTCGGCTTTAGCTCCTGAGCACGCTTGCCCGCCTGCCCCGTTTTGTGACGCTGCAAGCGCGCCTGTCAGCTCAGAGACGAGCGGCGCAATATTTTCCTCCACTCCGTCTTTGATTTTTATATGCCGTATGAGCAGCCTCAGCATATCCACGCTCTGCAATATGACGTCCATCAGCGGGCGGGAAAGGGGGATCTCATTTTCCCTAAGCTTCTTCATTATGCTCTCGGCGTTATGCGCTACATCCACGATTGACTGAAAGCCCAGAAACCCTGCGGCGCCCTTAAGAGTATGCATGCTTCTGAAGATATCATTGATCATCTCTTTGTCGTATCCGCGGTTCTCTATCTCGACAAAGAGGGGATCTATCTTATCCAGCGACTCTTCAGCCTCTGTAATAAAATCGTTTATGATCTCTTCCATTTCATCAGACATTGATCATTCCTCTGGAATTAACCGTTTGAACCGATCATTATTTCCCCAGTCTCTCGAAGATCTTGTCCATCTTCTCCTTAAGCACCTCTGCTGTAAACGGCTTCACGACATAATTGTTCACTCCTGCCTTGATAGCCTCTATGACCTTCTCCTTCTCAGCCTCGGCTGTGACCATAAGGATCGGCAGATCCTTAAGTTCAGGATCGCTCCGGACCTTTTTCAGGAGATCGAGCCCATCCATATTCGGCATGTTCCAGTCAGAGACCACAAACCCAAACCCCCCGCTTTTCAGCTTGGCAAAGGCCTGTGCGCCGTCCTCCGCCTCTTCAAGATTTTCGTATCCCAGCTGCTTCAGGATATTCTTCACTATCCTCCTCATCGTCGAAAAATCATCGACGCAGAGTATCTTCATCTTATAGTCAGGCATCTGCAGCACCTCCCTTCCCGAAAAAATCCTTGAGGATACTCTTAATGTTCTGAGCGACCATATCAGCGGACACGGGCTTGACCATATAGCCGTTGGCCCCGGCCGACATCGCCTTTTCCCTCTCTTCAGGATCCGCCTCTGTCGTGACCATGATCACCGGCAGACCGGACCAGTTCTCGTCAGCCCTGAGGTTCCTGATCAGCTCAAGGCCATCCATGTAGGGCATATTAAGGTCTGTCATAACCATGTTGACATCTGCAGACGGAAGTTTTTCGAGCGCGTCAAGACCGTTCTCGGCATAGACTACTTCGAAGCCCTTTGACTTGAGATAGATCCCGAGCAGTTTCCTGGTGGTCTGGCAGTCGTCTACAATCAGTATCTTCATGGTTTCAGCTCCTTTGATAAACAATAACCTTATTCATAACAACGGGCTTAAACGCCCGGGTCACATTGTGCAGGCTCTCCGACAGGCCGATAAAAAGATATCCGCCCGGCCTCAGGCTGTCGTACAGGAGCGAGACGGCCTTCTGTTTCATCTTGTCGTCGAAATATATGAGCACATTCCTGCAGAGCACAACGTCTATATCCCTCAGGGTCTTCACCTTTCTGTCATCGACGAGATTGACATTGAGAAACTTCACGGAGTTCCTCATGGCAGGATCGATCTCATAGAAATGGCCGTTGGATCTAAAGTATTTCTTTAAGTATGGTTCCGGAATATTTCTCACCGAATAGGACCCGTAGATTCCCTTACGTGCCGATTCAAGGACCACTTCACTTATATCCGAGGCTATAAGGCCCGCCCTTGTCCCCCGCTGCTTTTCCGCCAGGAGCATGCCGATGGTATAAGGCTCCTCACCGGTCGAGCAGGCAGCAGACCATATCTGTATCGCTTTCCCCGGCTTATCTTTTATAATGCCAGGCACGAGAAGATCAATGAGAACATCTATCTGCTGCTGCTCCCTGAAAAAAAAGGTCTCGTTAGTCGTAATGGCATCATAGAGACGGGAGAGTTCGTTGCCGTTACCGCTCTGCATGAGGCTGAGGTATTCTTCATAGCTCGAGAGGTTATTTTCCTGCAGTACCTTTACCAGTCTGTTTTCGATGAGGTATTTTTTGGTATCGTTGATATAGATCCCGCACTTACCGTAGATAAAGTCGCGCAACTGCCTGAACGTCGTATCCTGCAGCACTACGTTCATGAAATTCCCTGGTCGGCATACCAGCCGGCAATCTCCTGAACCCTGGTGTCCAGCCTGCCGATCATAGCCCGAAAGCCCTCAGGATCTATGCTGAGAAGCGCCTTTACAGCCTCCTCGATCACGTCAGGGTACGTCTCGCCGGCCAGCATGCTGAGGATGGGCTGAAACGCCTCTTTATCCGAGATCTCTCCCAGCGCTCCCACAGCTGCCCGCCTGACATGACTGTCGTAATCATCTACGGCGTCAATGAGAGCTCCGACAGACTCCTCGTTGCGGATGTTGCCGAGGGCCTCTATACTTGCCCTCCTCACATCACGGATATCCCCGGAGATAAGGCTGATCAGGGCAGGCACCGCATCCCTGCACCTGAGAGTTCTGATGGTCTCTATCGCCAGAACCTTTCCCCTGAACTTAACTTTCGGATCATTGATAATATCCAGCAGGACTCCCGAGCATCCAAAGCTCATCAGGGCATCTTTAATATAGTAGAGATTCCCTTCATTTTCCGGCTCTGACGGGTCCAGTGAACCCCCTATGTCCACGATAGTCCTGACAGATGCCTCATTCCTTATTTCAGCTATACCCCTGAGACTTATTATCTTGTCGTCCCAGTCGCCGTTGATGAACATATCCATAAGCGCATCATAGACATCGGCATCGCGCGGGACTACGCCTATGAGGAGAAGGCTTCTGATAGCCGCAGTTTTTTCGAAACCGCCGGCCTTCTTCATGTGCCTCATGAGGGCATCCCCCGACAGGGGAGAGCCTATTTTCCCGAGGGTCTCTATGGCAGCGTATCTCATGGCCTCGGAATCAAGGGAGAGAAGACCGGATATCGCGTCAACAGACGATTCATCCTTTAGTTCCCCGATCGCCTCAAGCACTGAAAAACAGACCCATTCCTCGTCCTTAAGTGCGGCTGCAAGATGCGGCACAGCCCCGGTATATCCGAGCACTCCGACAGCCTTTGCAGCTGAAGCCCTCACATTGGCGTTGGGGTCATGGATAAGCGGAAGCAGTCTTTCAGCCTCAACGCCATCCCTTATCGTTGCCAGGAGATCAATGGCGAATTTCCTGATGTCGTCATCCTTGTCTTTCAGCAGGGGATAAAGCAGCGGGACCGACTCAGCCCCTATCTCCCTGAGGATCAGCATGGCAGTGTTCCTCAGATATGAATCTTCGCGCAGAAGCGGCAGGACCATATATGCGGTTATCTCCCCTCCGAGGTTGATGAGGGAGCGCATTGCAGCATCCTGAACTCCCGCACTTTCATCCCTCATGGCCCTGATAAGGGGATAGACCGCCCTCTCGTCGGTACCGGACAGATTTTCTGCCGCACCACGCCTTTTTGCAGAGTCGTGATGAGACAGATCTTTTATCAGTTTCAGTACGTTTTTTCGTTGTATCATTAGCGTATTATCGGTATTGTGCGGAAGTTTCTTTAGCCGGGAGCTGAGCCTCCACCTTTGCCCTCAGGCGCAGCAGGGCCTGGTTATGCAGCTGGCAGACCCTTCCTTCCGTGATCTTCATGATCCTGCCGATCTCCTTCATTGTCAGTTCTTCCCAGTAGTAAAGGGAAAGGAGGAGTTTTTCCTTCTCCGGAAGCTCCCCTATCATCTTCGCAAGTATCTCCTTGTCGGCAGCATCTTCCAGGATGCTGAGGGGGCTATGTGCATTGGGGTCAGGTATGCACTCCAGAATATTCAGTCCATTATCCGACGATCCGTTTGCCTCGAAGTCCTCAAACCTGAAGGCCAGTGAACCGTTTGCATCCTGCAGCGTCTTATAATATTCGTCAAGGGATATGTTGAGTTCATCGGCAACCTCTTCATCCTCCGGCACCCTTCCAAGACTCTTCTCCAGCTTCCCGTATGCATTTTTGAGGGTGCCGATCTTTTTCTTCAAAGAGCGGGGGACCCAGTCAACAGCACGCAGTTCATCGAGCATCGAGCCCTTTATCCTGAACTCTGCATAGGTCTTGAGTTTGACCCTGCCGTGCTCAAATTTTCCAAGGGCATCCATAAGACCCATCAGGCCGGCGCTTACCAGATCGTCCACCGTCATCTGAGGCGGCAGTCTCCAGGAAAGCCTGTTAGCCGTATATTTAATGAACGGCAGAAAATCTTTTATGACCTGCTCCTTCTCTTCTTCGCTGATTTCAGTCTTATATCCCTGCATCGGAAACTCCCTTCATATGCTCATCACCTCTGATATTTCCTCATCGGACGAGGATATCCCTTTCCTTCCTGAGCAGATTGCCCAGAAAGAGCTGCAAGGTGCCTTTCACCTTGTGTCCCCTGTCATGCATGAGTCTTGACGCTATCTCCGTGATCTTGGCTGAGGCGCTGCTGCCTGGGTATATATCTATAACAGCCCTCTGCGCAAGCACGGCCCTGGCGACCGACTCATCCCGCGGTATAAATCCCAGATAATCAAGGGAAATGTTGAGAAACCTCTCTGCTGCCAGCGAAAGCCTCCTGAAGACCTCAAGGGCGTCCGAGGCGTCCCTGGCGGAATTGACGAGGACCCTGAAGTCCTTCTCCTGATATCGCGTAAAAAGCACCTTGATAAGGGCGTAGGCGTCTGTCAGAGCGGTAGGCTCAGGAGATGTCACCACAATAATCTCCTGTGAGGCGCTGCAGAAAAAGGCGACATTTGCCGAGATGCCCGCGCCGGTATCGATCAGCAGAAAGTCGATATCTTCATCATAAGCATCGAACTCCTCTATCAGCCTCATGCGCTGGAATTCGTCCAGTTCCGTCATCTCCTGGACCCCTGAACTCGCAGGCAGGATCCTGATTCCGCAGGGACCCTCTACTATCACATCCCTGAGAGACTTCTCTCCCTGGAGGACATGCTGGATGTTGAATTTCGGCGCGAGATCAAGAAGCACATCGATATTGCTCAGCCCCAGATCCGCATCCAGGACCAGGACCTCCTTGCCGGCCTTTCTCAGTGCAATGGCAAGGTTAGCCACCATATTCGTCTTTCCGACCCCGCCCTTGCCGCTCGTTACGGTAATCGTCCTGATATATTTCTTTGTCCTGCCTTCAGGCATCAGGCCACCCCGCTTCTGAGTATCATGAGGGCCAGCCTGTCACTGTCCGGAAACTCGATGTCCTGCGGCACCCGTTGACCTGTCGTGATATACCCGAGGGGTTTCTGACAGAGACTTGCGAGATTGTACAGAGCGCCGAGCTTTACAGCCTCATCCACCTTCGTAAAGGCGATGCAGTCAACCGGCAGCCGGCTGTAGTGCTTATACGCCTCGGCCATAAAGTCATCGTCGCTGTTTGCGCTCATCAGGAGATGCGTATCGATCCTTACCCCGGTTTCATAGAGTTCCAGCAGACCTTCGATATAGGTGTTGTCCCTGGGATTTCTGCCGGTCGTGTCTATGAATATGAGATCCCTGTCGGCAAATTTCAAAAGGCTCCTCTTCAATTCCTCTGTATTGGAGGCGATATCCAGGGGGATGCCGAGGATCTTCGAGTAGATCCTTATCTGCTCTATGGCGCCTATCCTGTAGGTATCGAGGTTTATCATCGCAACACGCTTTCCCTGTTTTATGGCGCGTGCCGCCATCTTTGCGAGCGTGGTTGTCTTGCCGACACCCGTAGGCCCGATGAGGATCACCACCTTTCTGTCTTCTGTATCCGGATAGGTCTTTATACCGGACGAAAGGGACTGCACGAGTTCCTTCATATTCGAGGCGCTCCTGCAGAGTTGAAGGGCGAGATCCTCCCTGATAGCCCTTTTCCTGAGATACCGGAAGACCTTTCTTCTTCCCTCGGGGACAGCCACCTCGTATCCCCTGTTCTTCATATCTTCTATCGTCTCCTTCAGACTCAGGATATCCCGCCTCATCTCAGTGATGCCGGCGGCCTCCGGGGTCTTGTCTTCGGACGATACGGCAACGCAATGCTCTGAAAGCATATCATCGGAGCTGCCTTCCTCCTCCGAAAGCGGTTCAGGCTCCTTACATGTACCTGCCATCAGGTGATAAGCCGATATCGTCTTTGCGTCATATGAACTTCCGGTGTCATAATCCACTGCAGCCGTTATCTCAACCGAGGCCCTGAAGCCCTTCTGCTCTTCGGACGAGAGTATGACCGCATCGTCACCCATCTCCCTTTTGACAAGGGCAAGCGCTTCCCTGAATGTTCTGGCCCTGTATTTCTTAATCTTCATATCTCACCATTCCGAGGGTGTAGAGTTTTGCCGACGGAGAGATCTCCGAATTGGAGAGCACGATAACCGACGGCAGGAATTTTTCGACCAGCTTCTTCAGAAACCTTCTCACCTGCAGAGAACAGAGGATGATCGGCTGTATCCCTTTGAGCTTGTCCGTATGCAGTACTTTCTCTATACCGTTTATAACCTTGCCGACCATGTCAGGGCTTATGACTCCA
This sequence comes from Nitrospirota bacterium, assembly GCA_016217695.1. Lineage (GTDB taxonomy): Bacteria > Nitrospirota > Thermodesulfovibrionia > Thermodesulfovibrionales > UBA6898. The sequence continues at coordinate 8,939 of JACRHE010000032.1, forward strand.
CCTGCCTCGATCGTCTGATACAGTACCCTTTCGATCTGGGGATCCAGCGTCAGCACTGGGATGCTGCCGTCCTGGGTTATGTACTGGCGGGTGATATACCTCGCCAGAGACTGCCTGACATATTCACTGAGCACCTCTATATCCTTCACAGAAGGCGCATAGTCAAGAAGCGTCTCCAGTATGGTAACGAGATCATTTATGGGAACGCGCTCCCGGAGAAGGTTCTGCAGCACCCTCTGAACGCCTCCAAGTGTCATATGAGCGGGGATAAGCTCATCCACAAGTTTCGGGTAGGTCTTTGTGACATTGTCGAGAAGGTTCTGGACCTCGGTCCTTGTGAGCATCTCCCAGCCGTGCCTGCGTATGAGCTCGGTGAGATGTGTTGCTATGACAGTCGCAGGGTCCACAACCATAAAGCCCGATATCTGGGCCTTCTCCGCATCCCTTTCCGGTATCCACAGGGCAGGCATACCAAAGGCAGGCTCCCTGGTCGGCACGCCTTCTATCCGCCCGGCCCCTTCAGCAGCCACTGCCAGGAGATGTCCCATCATGATCTCGTTGCGGACAATCTCTATCCCCCTGATGAGAAAGCTGTATTCATGGGGTCTCAGCTGAAGATTGTCCTTGATATGAATGGGCGGAACTATCAAACCTATCTCGGAGGCAAGCTGCCTGCGCATCGCCTTCACCTTTGCAAGGAGATCCCCTTTCCCTTCCTCAACAAGAGGTATGAGGCCGTAGCCGACCTCAAGTGTCAGGGGATCGAGCTCAAGAAAACTCTCGATCCTGGGCTCCTCCTTAACAGGCTCTCCTTCCTCCTCAACCACCTCGGCTGCCGGAGCCTGCGAAAAGATGTATGCCAGACCACCTGACGCAGCGGAAATAAGCAGAAACGGGATATGGGGCAGTCCGGGGACAAGCCCGAAGACAAAGAGTATCCCTGCTGCGGTCGCCAGGGCCTTGGGATTTATAAGTATCTGGCTTGTGATGTCCTTTCCCAGATCAGACTCCTGTCCGGCGCGCGTCACGACCAGACCGGCGGCAGTAGAGACAAGCAGGGCAGGTATCTGGGCCACAAGCCCCTCGCCGATTGTAAGGATCGTGTAGGTGCTTG
>JACRHE010000033.1 GCA_016217695.1 Nitrospirota bacterium
CCTGGTAATCGGCTTCTGTCATTAAAGCCTCTTCGGTCTCAAAATGTAGTTCACTGAACCTCTCGATCATGCTCAGGGTAGGCCTGAGTGTCTCCGGCCCATGGCCCTGTTGGACAAAATAATGGAAGGTGTTGATTATAGAGACAATACCCCTGTGCTGTTCGTCAATAATGGGGATGCCGAGGTTGCTTTTGTCGCTCCAGATTATGTAGAGCATTGCTTTCGTTTTTCTCTATTGCAGGAACTTCCTGACCTTCTCGGGCAGTTCCCTTGTATTCAGGGGTTTAGATATATAGTCGTCGGCGCCTTCGGCAAGTATCTTTTCCTTGTCGCCTGTCATGGCGAAAGAGGTGACCGCTATGATTCTGATTCCCTTTGTCTCAGGATCGTTCTTGAGGATGGATGTTGCCGTAAAGCCGTCCATGACCGGCATCTGCATGTCCATGAGTATCAGCCCGGGTTTATGCTGCCGCGCCATTGCAATCCCTTCCTGTCCATTCTTGGCTTCCAGTACCACGTAGCCGTGGTATGTTAGCACATCCCTGATCATTCTCCTGTTTTTTTCGTTGTCCTCGACAACGAGTATCTTTTCGTTCATTTATCCCTCCACAAACAGCCTGCTATGAAGTCTCCTCCAATGCCTGAATTCTTGGTCAGCTCCTCGCAGTGTCTTCCTTTCCTCACCTGAAGGAAACTATATCCCCATGACATTCTCATTTCCCCCTCTCTCCTGCAGTGCCCCGGTCCTGTTTCGTTGGTATCACAAAGGTGAATGTACTACCTTTACCGTATTCGCTTTCGACTCTGATAGTTCCCCCATGAAGTTCGACAAACCTCTTTGTCAGGGCAAGGCCGAGCCCTGTGCCCTCGTACTGCTTTTCGTAGGGCGCTTCGAGCTGGGAAAACTCTTTGAAGAGCTTCGGTATGTCCTCTTTCCTGATGCCTATTCCTGTGTCTGTGACCGAAACCGAGATAAAATCTCTGCCCGCCTCCGGTGAATCTTGTGCCATTTGCGTGATAACGCCAATAGAGCCTCCGTCAGGGGTGAACTTCACTGCGTTTGACAGGAGATTGAACATGATCTGCTTGAATTTTCTTTCGTCGGCCTCTATCTCTCTGGGGACATCGGGCTGCATCTGAAGATCTATGTCTATGCCGTGCTTTAAGGCCTTCTCCTTCAGCATTGTGATGGAGCTGTTCAGGCATTCGGCAAGCGGGATCTTTCTTGCTTCGAGTTCCATCTTGCCCGACTCAATCTTCGACAGATCCAGGATGTCGTTGATAAGAGATAGTAAATGCCTGCCGCTTTCAAGGATGTCATCTATGTATTCGTGCTGTTTTTCGTTCAGCTTCCCGAAAAGTCCGTCCTGAAGTATCTCGGAAAAGCCGATGATTGAGTTCAGAGGCGTTCTCAGTTCGTGAGACATATTCGCAAGAAAGTCGGATTTGGCTTTGTTTGCGGCTTCAGCTGAATGTCTCTCTATCTCGACATTCCTGAGCCTTTCCTTCGCCTTGTCCGCCTCGATACGATCCGTGATATTCAACCGGCCCCGGTAGAATACGTATCCTATTCCCATCAGGCCGAAGAGCAATATGAAGCTGTGGGGGATGATCAGGGCTCGGATCCTCTTTTGCTCGTCATTGAGATAGGGGGCCATGGGTATGGCCACCCCTATGCCGCCTCTTACATCTCCTTCCTTATAGCCCTGGTGGTCGTGGCATTTAAGACATCCCTTTTGGGTGATCAGGGGCTGCATATAGCGAAGATGGGGCTGGCCCCGCACTTCAGTTATTTCGCTCACTTCCTTTGCGCCTTTTTCGAAGGAGTTAAGTGCTTCCCGTTCCCATGGATCGGGCATGTTCATGGGATTCAGGACTTTCAGGCTGGTTATGTGGCCTTTGACTCCATAGAGGGCGGAATAGTCGCTCATCACCTGCCTCAATATGTAGGCCGGATTCATCAGTGTGAGATGCTTGCCCGAAGGCAGATGGATATCCCTGTCTTCGACTTTGGTGAGATATGGATTTGGGGGCGTCTCATCTGTTGCCGGCACGTAAACGCCTCCGTGTTTCGTTGCCCAGAGCCGGAATGCCTGGTCTTTGTTGAAGGTCGCCCTGGCTTCGCTTTTTACGAGTTCAGCTGTATGCCTTCGGGCATAGGAGATGTTCCACATAAGGGAGCCGGAGATCAGCAATATCCAGACAGCGGTTATTGTGCAAGTGTGCAGATAAAGAGATGAGAAATTTTGATTCTGTTCCCATCGGTTCAGCATGATTCCCCCCTTAAATGACGTTTCTCCCAGTTACATCCGGTCTGTCTGAAAGAGTATTGCTATCCGGACCATCTGTCTTGAACCACTGTTTAAGATCAAGGGCAGCACTCTCGTGTAGATCGGGTTCGAGAGATAAAGGATTTGATTCTTGTCGTTGTCTTCCACGACAAGAATTTTGTTACACATGTCCCCACCCCCATCATAAAGATGCCTTTGAAAAATATATCCATATCTCCAATGCAGGGAGCCCCTTTTACGACAAAGACAAAGTCAGGAATATAGGAATCCGGCATATCTCAGGATCACCATACCCGTTATGCGGCGTCCTGCCGCAATTCGTCCAGACAGACAGAGCCGGATCAGGCTTCAACATCTACGTTTATACCACATTCTGTGTGCTTTGAATAGAGGTTTTTCGGAGGGCCTATTTTTCGCGGCTGGCAGTTCTGTGCCTGGAACTTAAATTGGCTGGAGGGAGTGGGTTGGATTCCAGCCGCCTCCGCTGACTGTCCATTTTCCTCCTCGCCTGACAAGTCCTGGCTTAACCTGCCCCATAGCTTGCTCCAGCATCTCGGTCAGGACTGAAATATCGGCCACAGTATGCGCATCTCCTCCGCTACTGTTTTGTATCATCCATTATCTTATGAAATCACCAGTCAGCCATGAGAAGGTATGCGGTTAAATCAGATTATTACCTAAACAGTCCATTCTTTTATCCATTTCTGTTCGATGAGATCATGCGTTATGAAAGGATCAGCGGAGACAATGCTTGTCGCTTCATCCGCATCGTCTGCAGAAAAAGTGATCAACCCACCGCTTTTATCGCTGAAAGGACCGCCAAGATAGTCGGCTAATATGAGGTTGTGCCAATAGGCTACATGCTCAGGAACAACTGCCCTGATTCCTTCAGGGTCGTGTTTCATCAAATAAAAAAAGACAAAACGCTTTGCCATGCTTTCTTCCCCTCCTTTTTGTTTCTACCGGGCCAGATTCACCAAATTCCGCAGAACCATAATAGCCTGCTTAATGTCCCCGTTTGACAACCCTTTAAGCCATGCGCTGTTCCATTCATTGAACAGTTCCATTCCTCGTTCAAGAATCTTCCGTCCCTTAGGGGTCACGGCAAGAATGCTTACACGGTTATCGTCAGATCCGGACGATATGTCGATCAGGCAGTCTCTTTTCAGCTTTTTAACGATCTTTGAAACATTAGATTTCTCAAACATCAATGAGCAGCATATATCCTTCTGATTAATCGGGCCTTTTTCTTCAATGGTCTTGAGAACAACAAACTGCTGCTGGGTTAATCCGAAATCTGAGGTTATCCTCGACGCCTCACGCTGGAGAAATGCTCCGAGCACCAATAAATGTTTAGCTATCTGCGTTTGTTTGTTTTGCACGGGTTTTTGTGTCATCACAGTCATAAAGATAGCAGATAATAGTTGCCATGTCAACTAACCTGAGCTCATCAGAAGATCTTGCCAATCTTCTCCATCTTATTTTTGTTATGTCATCGCAGGCCATATGCACAACTTAATGTCAATAAATTATCACATCAAGCCGCCTGTGGGCATATGTCGAGTTTTGGGCTTACATCCAGGCATAAGGATTAAGCAATGAAGCGCATGCCCAGTTCATTGTTTAGGCGCCTGAGGATATAATGCTGCAACATTGCCTGCAACGAACACTTCAAAAAACTGCCTTTTGGGGGCAGCCTTGATTATCTCTGCGGCAATATAATTTGAGTCCTTTCCCTGCGCAGACAATTCCCTGCCGATCCGTTCGAAGGTCAGAAGGTACTGCCTCATCTCCTGCAAGTCTTTTTTTGTCGAAAGCGGGCCGTGGCCGGGGACAATGGATACGATATCCATGGCCGATATATTATCAAGGACGTTGGTCCAGCCTTTGATTTCTCCATCCCCCATGTAAGGGTGAACATCGGTGAAAAGGATGTCTCCGGCAAATATTACCCTGGCATCAGGGACATACACCAGAATGCTTCCGTCAGTATGAGACGCTCCTGTATAGATCAGCTCCACCTTCCTGTCTCCAAGGTCGATCTCCATTCTGTTGTTAAAGGTCAGAGATGCCGTCGCGACCTTGGTGCCCTGAAGAAGTTCGTCAGTAAGTCCATAGTTTTTCGCCTTCTGGAGGATAGTAGATGCTGCGGCCTCAGCGTTTTTCTTGCAGTTAGCATGCGAGACCACAACTGCGCCGAGCCTGATGAAGTCAGAATTGCCGAGCGAGTGGTCAAGGTGCTCGTGGGTATTTACTACATACCTGATCGGCTTATCTGAAATCGCTTTGATTTCGTTGATAAAACGCTGAGCCTCTTTCGACGAAATCAGGGTGTCCACCACCACTATGCCTTCCTTGCCGATGATGATCCCAGCATTAGCCCCGAAGCTGCTTGAGGGAGCCGGATTCTTCTCATCGAGGTAGGAGTAGATACCCTCGGCAATCTTCGTCAACCCCGGATGGCGAGGAGCCTCTTCCCCTATGGCCAAACTGCCCGCTGCCATAAAAACAAAAATCAATCCTGCAAACAACATAAACTTTTTCATTGCTGCCTCCTGTTTTTCAAATATTGTCAATTATTAACCACAAAGCCCTCTGAGTTAACCTTATATTTGCATAAAAAGCAGTAACGCAGATGCGATAGTTGAATATCATTAGCGTCGTAATCTTTCTTTTCGCAGTGCAAGAGAACCTAAAGTTCTGATCGCCTCTTGTATGGCATCAGACCAAGTCGCCGCATTAAGACGCAGAAAGTTTCGATATTTCTGTCGTGACGAAAAGATGGGGCCAGGCGCAAAACTTATACCCTTCTTCAACGCCTTTTCGTACAATTCGAGACAGTCAATCTCTTGCGGCAGCTCCAGCCAGAGAACGTACCCTCCGGCAGGACGTGAGATCTTCGTTCCCTCAGGGAAATGTCTGAGGACCGATTCTGACATCAGATGGACATGCCGGGCATATAACCTCCTTATCTTTCGCAGGTGATGGTCATATCCTCCGTTTGCCAGAAATTCAGCTAGGGCCATTTGCTGCGGAGTAGCTGCGGCCAAATTGGTCACCGATTTCATCCGCTCGATTTCACGTCTGAAACGCCCCGGAGCTGTCCACCCTATACGGTATCCAGGCGCAATAGTCTTTGAGAAGGAAGAGCACAAGATGACGTTATCCTTTTTGTCAAAAGCCTTTGCGGCCTTCGGTCTTTGGACAGAAAAGGAGACATCGCCGTATATATCGTCTTCGATAAGAGGGATGTCATGGGACGCAAGCAATTCAACCAACTCTTTTTTCCTCTCGTCCGGCATGCAGCTGCCAAGAGGGTTGTTAAAGTTTGTGATGCAGAGACATGCGCTTATACGGTTATGCTCAATTGCGTATTGAAGTGCATCAATAGAGATGCCGTCACGCGGATGGGTCGGAAGTTCGAGCGCCTTGAGTCCCAGCATCTCTATCGCCTGGAGAAAATTATAATAGGTCGGCGATTCTATCGCCACTGTGTCACCGGGCCTGCAGATGACTTTTAACGCAAGGATTATCGCCTCCTGACATCCCGAGGTGATGATAATGTCATCAGGAGCAATTGTATAGCCTGCTGTCAGGGCGCGTCGGGCAATCTGGGTTCTGAATCCATCATACCCCGCTGCGAATTCATACGAAATGTTCTTTATCCTGTGGCGCCGTGTAACCGCTGCCATTGCCCGGTTGATTCTGTCGACCGGCAGCAACTCAGGATTGGGGACAGCAGCGCCAAGCTGAACAAGTTTGGGATTGCCGCTGTCTTTAAGGATCATCATCACAAGATCGCTGACACTTACCTTGGCAGGCTTCAACGATGGATTGGATAACTCGATTTCAGCATGCCTGTGAGTAGTCGTCGACAGTACATAATATCCGGACTGAGGGCGGCATTCGATCAGCCCTCTGTCTTCCAGCAGGCGGTATGCCTCCATGACGGTCGCGATGCTCACCCGCATCTGCCTGTTGAGGCTGCGTACAGAGGGGATGCGATCTCCAGGGCTGAATGTCCCTGAATCGATCAGGTGGGATATTTCATTGGCCACCTTTTCATAGAGCGTTTTCTCTCTCATGACCGGCCTCCTTTGATACAAGCATTGTACCGTTGCATTTTATATGAAGGAAGCATCCTTTACCAGATGCAATCCCCTCGTCCCCAATGCATAACAGTTTGCTTAATGTAGCACTGTTATGCAAGCAATAGCACAATTCTGAATCTGTTATTTCTCTTAATCCGGCTATAGACTAATATCATGCGGCGGAATAAATACGGCATAAGGTCAGGACGACAGTCCTTTTCAGGGGTCATCAGCGCGTTGACGGAGAATATGCTGCATGCGGCGATGCGTGACGGTTCATTGCTACTCATAGACGGCGACGGCAGGGGGATTACTGTTTTGTGCGCAGAAGGGGCTGCTTGCCTGACGCAGCCGTGTGACCCTAAAGACCATATACTGCACTCAGGGGAGACATTTATTATCGACAGAAAAGGGCTCGTCGCTGTCACCGCACTTACTAACGCACGGATACGGATTAACATATCCCCAGATCGTATGACGGCAGAATCATAGATATTCCTTTCTCACCGGTGCCCAGGCATCAACTGCCTTGCAGGGAGCATTGCCTGTGGATACGGAATGCACGACATTTGACGGGATAGCAATCACCTCGCCGGGTCTTACCGTAATCTGTCCTGCTTCAACAGTAAAGGTCAGTTCCCCTTC